>DAOUAQ010000295.1:0-27753 GCA_034433375.1 Anaerolineae bacterium
TTAGCTTGCTGTGGCCGGTCTCTGACCGCGCCACCGCAGGCTCAGGTAATGGGCTATGCGGGCACGGTCGGAGACCGGCCCGAGCACTTCCCAATAATTTGCACTATACCCGTGCGGGCTGGTTGACGGGGCGGCTAAATCGTAGTATGCTTGCTATAGTTTACGCGATGTTTGTAGCGCGTGTTGGCAACTCGCTCTGCAAGAAGGGAAGGTTCTATGTCGAAATTCGGACGTGTTTTGATGTGGGTCGGCGCGATAGCGATTGTCGTTTGGGGAATATGGCTATTTATGCTTGCGCGGACTCCAAGAGTCTCCATTGACCCACAACAACTTCTGCCGCAACCGACCCCGACCATCTATCCGAGTGCGGCGACGGTGATTCAGGGTGTGCAGGCGTTGAGCCGCCTGGAAACGGCTTCGTACCAGATCGAGAAGGTCATCACGGCAGAGTCCGGTCAGGGGCCGTTGGGATTTTTGTTCGGCGATAAATTGCTTCTCATTGCCTACGGCGAGATGATCGCCGGCGTTGATCTGTCGTTCATTGGCCCTGCCGATTTGATGACGACCGATGACGGCACGGTTTACCTGCGTCTACCGCCGTCCGAGGTCTTCGTCGCCACGCTGGATAACAGCCGCACGTATGTGTACGACCGGCGCACCGGGGTGGCGGGAATGAACGCGCAATTAGAAACTGCCGCGCGCCAGGAAGCCGAGCGACTGATGCTCCAGGCTGCGCTTGAGAACGGTTTGCTGGAAACAGCGGAGGATAATGCGCGCAACGTGCTGCGTTCGCTGATCTTAAGCCTGGGATTCCGGCACGTTATCTTCGTCAAAGAGATGCCCACGCCGACCCCGGCCCCGCTGCCCACCGGCACGGTCACAGCCACGACACCCTAACCCAAGGATGCTGCCGATGCGTATCAAGCATATTCCCGAAGATTTTCAGGTTGAGGAACAAATCCAGTTGCCCGGAGATCACGGCGCGTATGCCTACTATCGCGTCGAAAAGCGTGACATCTCAACCTTAGCCGTGCGCGACCGGCTTGCCGCGCGGTTGAAGCTCACGCCGAGCATGTTGGTGTTTCCGGCGCTCAAAGACGCCAGCGCCGTAGCCATCCAGTATGCCAGTGTCCGCAAACGCGGGCCGGAACAGATTAAGGACAAGGGTTTCGTCGCGCAGCGGGTGCAGTGGGGGCCGCGCGCATTGCAGCCGAAGGATGTGCTCGGCAACCGCTTCACCATCGTCGCGCGCGATCTGTCCGAACAGGCAGCGCCCGTATTGGCCGATGCGCTGCGAAAGCTGGAAACCGAGGGGCTGCCTAATTATTTCGACGAGCAACGCTTTGGCTCGCTGGCCGCAGGCGGCTTCATTGGCAAGGCGATTCTGCTGCGTGATGCTGAACAAGTCGTGCGCTTTTATTTGGAAGAACCTATGCTCGGCGATCCCGCCGACATCCGCGAATTCAAGGCATTGGTGAAGAGCCATTGGGGACAGTGGGGCTTTCTGCTGCATCAAGCCCCGCGCCCGTCCAATTTGCGCAGCGTGATCACCTACCTCAAGGATCACCCTCACGACTACGGCAAGACCGTAAATCTGATCCAGGATCGTCTGCTCTCGATCTACCTGGCGGCCTACCAATCGTGGGTGTGGAATCACATCGCTGCGCATTGCCTTGAGCGTGCAGTCGCCGGGACGCCCAAACTTGACATTGTCGGCGTCTCCTTTCCCTTGCCGGCATCGAATGACGTGCCTGACGGCGTGAAGGCATTGGAAATTGATCTCCCCCGCTTGACGGCGCGCTATGAAGGCGAGGTCGGTGAGGCGGCGAATGCTGTTTTTGCGGCGGAAGGCTTGACGTTGCACGATTTCAAGGCGCGCATCCTGCGGCGCGTCTATCTCGCCAAAGGCGAGCGTGCGGTCTGGTTTGCGCCGGCCGATATCGTTGTCTCTGAACCTTTTGCCGACGAATATACGCCCGGTCGGCAGGCCATCACGGTGAACTTCACGCTACAATCCGGGGGTTATGCGACGCTGGTGATGAAGGCGGCTGCCGTGCGCGCCGGACTCACTTTCCACACGCGCTAAAAGCACAGTTCGTTGTCAGTTTTCAGCGTTTGGTCGCCAATTTTCTGTTCCATCCGTTGAATTTGGAGGGTGAGGATGAGCGAGACGCGCTTCCCTTACGTCGTCCCCTTGGGTGTCGCGGCGGCGTTGGCAGACGCCGAACATGCCAATTCTTACCTGGCGGTGGCCGGATGCGATGGTTACTGGCTGGTGGATTGCGCCGACAGCCCCATCGGACGCCTGCAACGCGCGGGCATTGATCCCCTGACTGTGCGCGGCGTCATCATCACCCACTTTCACCCTGATCATGTGTATGGCTTGCCCGCCTATTTGCTTGGCTTATTTATGTTGGCGGATGGGCAGCCGCGTTCCGCGCCACTGCCGATCTACGCGCGCCCTGAGGTGTTGCCCCTGGTGCGCGATATGATGGGGCTGTACACCGGTCAGAGCTGGATTGCGTCCTTGTCGCTTGCGTACCACGACCTTGCGCTGGAAGTCGGCGCGCTGGTGGTAGAAGACGCCGATTTCACGGTGACGGCAGCGCCGACATTCCACTCGGTCCCCTCGATTGCGCTGCGCTTTACCTGGCGCGATAATGGGCGCGCGTTTGTCTATTCGAGCGATACGTTTCCCTGCCCGGAGGTGGAGCATCTGGCGAACGGGGCCGCACTGCTTTTCCACGAAGCGACGGATTCGGACAGGAACCACACCCGCCCCGGCGCAGCCGGCGCGTTGGCGGCGCGGGCGGGCGTGGAGCGGTTAGTGTTGATCCACTACCATACACAACCCGCCGCCATGGCTTATGCGCTTTCTGAAGCTGCGAAAACCTTCAACGGTCCGGTGGAACTGGCTGAAGAATTTAGGCCCTACCCGTGGTAGATTGGGCCGCGAACTAAGGTCTATCAACAGATTAAGCAGATGAAGCAGATTTTTTCGTTTGGTCAATAGAAATCTGCTCAATCTGCTTAATCTGCTGACAAAAATAAGAATCGGTTATAATCTCCTCTATGGAAAACACACAACGACACGTCGCGCGGGCCGCCGTCCTGGTGATGGCGGCGTTTGCTGTCAGCCGGGTGTTGGGGCTGGTGCGGCAGATCGTCTTCGGGCACTATTTCGGCACGGGCGCGGCGATGGATGCTTACGTCGCCGCGCAGCGCATTCCCGAAGCGATCTTCTTCGTGGTGGCGGGGGGCGCGCTTGGCTCGGCCTTTATTCCTATGTTCACCGGGCGGCTGGCGCGCGGCGAGACCGCATCCGCGTGGAAGCTAGCCTCGGCGGTGATCAACATCCTCCTCATCGTCCTCATCCCGTTGAGCTTACTGTGCATCGTTTTCGCGCCGTGGCTAGTGCGGACGTTGATCGCGCCCGCGCTCGATCCCGGCGTGCAGGCGCAGATCGCGGCACTGATGCGCGTGATGCTGCTCTCCACGGCCATTTTCGGCGTCAGCGGCGTGGTGATGGGCATCCTCAACGCCCACCAGCACTTCCTGCTCCCGGCGATTGCGCCGATTCTGTACAACCTGGCGCTCATCGGCGGCGGAATCTGGGGCGGCGAGACCGGCCTGGGGCCGCTGGGTCCGGCCATCGGCACAGTCGGTGGTGCAGTCGCCCACCTGTTGATCCAGGTTCCGGGCCTTGTCCGCTACAGCGCGCGCTATTGGCCGATCGTGGGGCGCGGCGATCCCGGCGTCCTTGAGGTGGGACGCTTGATGGCACCGCGCGTGTTGGGGGTGGCGGCCGTGCAGGTGAACATGCTCGTCACCAACAACCTGGCGTCGCGGCTAGGGGCGGGGGCGATTGCGGCGCTGGAGTATGCCTGGCTGATTATGCTGCTGCCGCAAGGCGTGTTCGCCCAGGCGGTGGGGACGGCAGTGTTTCCGACGTTCGCGGCGCAAGCGGCGCGCGGTGAGACCGACGCGCTGCGCCAGACACTCACGCTGATGCTGCGCGTCATCATCGCGGTGACGCTGCCGGCGGCGGTGGGCTTGATGACGCTCGGCGGCCCGATCATCGCGGTGATCTTTCAGCGCGGCGAGTTCGATGCAGCTTCGACGCAGGCGGTGGCATGGGCGTTGATCTTCTACGCCGCCGGGCTTGTGGGCATGTCGGCCATTGAGGTGCTGGCGCGCGCCTTCTACGCGCTGCACGATACGTGGACCCCGGCGCTGGCGGCGCTGCTCTCCGTGGCGTTGAATCTGGCGTTAGGACTGGCGCTGCCGTCGCTGTTCGCCGCGTTCGGCGGGGCGACGCATGGCGGCCTCGCCCTGGCAAGCGCGCTGGCGTTGACGGTGCAAATGAGCGTGCTGCTGGTGTTGCTCTACCGGCGCATCGGCGGCTTTGATGCGCGCGGTCTGGCGAGGCAAGCGGCGCGCGTCCTGCTCGCCTCGTTGGGGATGGGTGCGGCGTTGTGGGGTTGGATGCGCCTCGCGCCGGAAAGCGCACTTGTGCAGAGCGTCGGCGGGGTAGCGGTGGGAGTGATAGTCTACGCCGCGCTCGCGCTCCTGCTACGCATCGAAGAGCTAAAGCAAGTGGCGCGGATGTTGCTGCGCAAGGGATGATGCAGGATGCAAGATGCAGGATTCTGAAGGCTGATAGCTGATAGCTGATGGCTACTAAACGCGCGTTATTCCTCGTCATGTTGGCCCTCGCGCTCTTTCTGCGGCTGTGGCGGCTGGATTTTGGCATGGAACTGCCCTATCTGGCGCACACAGATGAGCCGACGCAGTATAACCCCGCGATTAACATCGTCACCACCGGCGACCTGAATCCGCATTTCTTCAACTATCCGAGTTTGCCCATTTACCTGCACGCCGCTGCGATCTACGCGGGTTATGGCGTGGGCCGTGTGACCGGGGCGTTTGACTCGCTCGCCGACTTGCAGCCCATCCATGCCTTGCAAATGTCGGTGGGGCGGGTGGGGACGCCGTCTATGCTGCTCTTGGGCCGGGCGGTGACGGCGATTTTCGGGACGTTGACGGTGGGGTTGCTGTTCGCGGCGACGCGCCAACTCACGCGCCGCGTGTGGGGCGCATTGCTGGTGGCGCTGCTGTTGGCGGTCTCGTTGCCGCACATCCAGCTCTCGCACTACATGACCGTGGATGTGATCGCCACGGCTTTTGTCGTGGCGACGTTGGCGGCGTGTGGCGCGGCCTTGTTCTGCGATGACGACGTCCGCGCGCGCCGCTGGCTGTGGGCGGCGGCGGTCGGCGGTGGATTGGCGACCTCGTGCAAGTACAACTACGCCGTGTTATCCGTTTCCGTGGGATTGACCGGCTTGCTCCTGGCGGGAACCTGGCGCGAGAAAGCAAAGCGCGTGCTGTTGAGTGGCGTTCTGTTCTGCGCCGCTTTCGCCCTCACCTCGCCATTTGTGCTGCTGGATGCAGGCGCAGCCTTCCCTGCCATCGCCAGCGAAATGCGGCACTACGCGACCGGGCACTTGGGCGTTACCGGCAGCAGTTTTCTGTGGTATTTGGGTTACCTGTGGGAGAGTAATCCCTTCTATTTGCTGATGGGCGTCCCCGGCATCGGGCTGGCGTTATGGCGCGCCAAACACGTTGCCGCGCCGCTCGCCGTTTTTGTCCTCGTCTACTTCGCGTTGATCGGCGGGCAAGCCGTCCATTTCGACCGCAACGTGCTGCCAGTGCTGGTCTTGTTGATCGTCGGGGTGGGGGTCACGTTCAATACGTTGGAGGGCGCGTTGGCGGCTCAACGCAAGCCATCGTTGCCACCATTGCTGATTCTTTCTTCGCTGATTCTCTTAATCCCCTCGCTGATAAAGCTGCCCCCGCTGTTGCAAAGTCCCAAACCGAGTGGGCGCGCGCAGGCCCAGGCGTGGTTCGATCAACGGCTTGTGACAAGGGAAGGCTGTCGTGAACTGGATGGATTGAAGATTGTCGCCGAGTCGTATACCGTCTACGTTGACCCGACCTGCGCCGATGTGGAATACATCGCCACCCTTACCACACTCTCCACCGACCTGGCCTATTTCCGGCGGCGCGGCTACGACGTGGTGATCGCCGGATCGGGGATGTTCAACCGCTTCTATGAGACGCCGGACGTGTATGCGCGCGAAAAGGCTCTTTACGACGCACTGTTTGCCGCAGTCCCCTATCTGGCTTTCGAGAACGCCTACGATCCGCTGGAATTCCGCGAGAATGGCGCGCGGGTGTATGTGTTTTGGCTGAGCGCGCGGGCGCAGCAGTGGGGGAAATGAAGACCCGACAGGTTTTTTTGAAACCTGTCGGGTCTGGCGCGCTTCAATAATCCATAGCCTCTGCATAGGCGCGTAATTTTTGTAAGCGCGCTTGGAACGCTTCGTACAATCCATCCGCGTGCTCGCGCAAGGTACGCTTTGAATTGGTATAGGGATTGACGCTCGTGGCGTAATCCACCTGCTGCACCCACGCCTCCGGCAAGCCCGCGCTGCCCGTGAGCGCGCCGGCGATCCCGGCGGCGACCGCCGTCATGCAGTCTGTGTCGCGCCCCATATTGACCCCCGCGACAATCGCGTCGCGCAGGTTGCCCTTGACCATGCGGAAAATACACACGGCCTTGGTGACGACTTCGTTGGCGTAGCTGTGGGCGTAGGGGATGCCGGTCCCGCTGTAGAGATCGTCGAAGGCGACGCGCAGCTCGCGGAAGTCCTGGCAGGCCACGGTGAGCTTGAGCGCACGGTCCAGTTCGCGGACGACGCCGGCGTCCTGCCCGACCCGCGCGCGGAACGTCCCGCAGACATCGAACACCGCGTTGAGAACGCTATCTACCGTCGCATCCGGCTTCGTCGCGGCGGCGATGGCGACGCCGGTGACGGCGGCCCACTGCAAGCCCCGGCTGTTGGAGGTCTGGTAGACCTGTCCCACTTCGAGGATGTCCTCCAACGCGCCTTGCACGTCACCCGCGTTGATCAATCCTACGGGATGGCACGAACGGGCGAACGAGACCAGCCCCGCGTAGTCGCAGTAGCGGCCCAGGTCGCGCGCGGGAATGGGCGTCTTCGCCATCGCCAGCAACGGCCCTTCGAACGGCTCTGAGACAACGCCCGCGCCGTTGGGATTCATATCGCTCACCCATACCGCCCGCAAATCTTCCGCCGTGATACGATCCTGCTTGCGCATAATGGCGGTGATGATGAGCTTCTGCCGTTCCACGCCATCCTCCGTCGTGCCGGGTTCGCGCACCCAATCGGTGGTGGCGCGATAGTGGTGGTAGGGCAGAAAGCGGTCCAGCGTGCCGTATTCCGCCTCAATGCGCTCATAAGGCCAGCCTTCCACCGGCGCGGCCATTGCGGAGCCGATGTGGACGCCGGCGATGCAACCGAAGAATTTATCGTGTAATTTTGTGCATTCCATAATTGACTCCACTGAAAAAACCACCAAGTCGCCAAGAACGCCAAGGTTTTTAATGGTTAGATGAAGATAATTTGTGAAAACGGGTAAATCTCTTGAAATTATTCATCAATTATTCGATTTCCTTGGCGAACTTGGCGTCTTGGCGGTCAAGAAGGACTTTTTGCAGTAGACTCAAAAATGGCCGAAAAAGGCTTGACAAGTATGCTATAATAGTAAGTGGACAGCAAACACAGTGGGTGCACACACGGGGGCGCTGTATCTCCTAGAGAAGGAGGTGATCTATGCTGAGTGTTAGTTCACGGAGGGGCCGGCAGTAGCCGGCTCCTCTCCTTTTATGGGGATGCGCGCCAGAGGAGTTAAGGCTCACGCGCTGGCAATACTGGCGACCAGTTCGGCCAATAGTCGGCGGCGGGATTGTGGGTGAGATTGTGCGGATTCGAGCCGTCGGCGTCCATCATGTAGATTTCCTGGTTCCCGTCGCGGTTGGAGACAAAGGCGATTTGAGTATCATCGGGCGACCAGGCGGGTTGCATATCCTCTGCCGGGTGCTGCGTCAGGTTGGTCAATTGCCTGGTGGCTAACTCCAGGACAAAAATCTCCAGATTGTCATCCTCTGTGGAATGAAAGGCCAGAAAGCGTCCGTCGTGCGACCAGGCGGGATGGAGGTCGGCCTGGGGACGGCTGGTGAGCGGGTAGATGCGTTCCTCTTGCAGGTCCCACATCGCAAGGTTAACCGGCTGCGGGTCGTCATCAATGTTCTTGAGCATGAAGCCGGCCAGTGCGCTGAACGCAATGTGCCGCCCATCGGGCGACCAGGCAACCGTGCGCTGCTCGGCGGCGACCGCGCCAAGCAAGGTGAAGTTTTCCTTCCCCCCGTCCACCGGCAATAGCGCGATCTGATAGCGTCCCATGTCGGCTGCGCTGATAGCCGCCGTGATTTTGACCTGCTGGTAAAACCGATTGGTGATCAGCGCCAATGTTTGCCCATCCGCCGACCACGAAGGCATGGCCTCGTCGTAGCTGACCTCATCAGCAGAATCTTTGATCAGATTGCGCGGGCGACTGCCGTCTGCGCCCATCACGAAGTTGTCCGAAGTGCCGTCGCGGCGCGAACGAAAGGCGATGCGCCGCCCGTCGGGGGAGAAAGCCGGATCGGCGTCAACAGCGGGATCATTCGTCAACCGCTCCAGCGCGCTGTCATCGGGCTGGATGATGCAAATTTCGGGGTTCCCGTCGCGTTCGAAGACGAAAGCAATCCCCGGGGTTGGGGCGCTGGATGAAGCGCCGCGGCACGCCGACAACATCACTATGAGCGCGCTGATGGCAAGATATAGCCTTAATTTACCTGTCATTGTGGCCGGAAGAACGCCGGGTAACGGAGCAAGCCGAACAAAAAAAGTGTGGGGCGGTAGTAATTAAGAACCCCGTGCATATAGGGGCGCAAAAACGCTCCGACATAAGCATACCGCATCTGGTTCCAGAGCTGAGGATCGCGCCAACGCACACTGACGGCGACGCCCCACGTGTTGTAGAAGACTGCCATCACGACAGACGCAAGGACAATGCCAACGAACAGACCGAGGATGTTGTCGAGCGCGTGCAGCTTCGGTATCGCCGTGTCAGGGAAAGCCATTTTGCTCAAGAAGTAGGCGCCGACAAACAACGGAACGGCAAACCCCACAAATGTGACCGTCTCGGTGATCGTCATGTTCGGCACGCCGCTGCCGCCGGTCGCGCGGGACAAGGCCACTGTCACACCATGAAGTGTATTGGTCGCCAGCGTAATCATCCCGGCGACGGTGGTGGCGATGTAGAAACTCAGCAACATCATCAACGTGCGCAGCAATCCTTCCATCGCGCAGAGGATGATGAGCGCAGCGCCGATCAAGATTAAAAGTCCATCCAGAATTGTCATATTTCCCCCTCGTGTTGTGAACCCTGGCGCAATTTCAGAACCTTTACCCAGGTTGGTCCCATAGTTATGAATAATTATATCTTATCAATAGGGAAAATGTCAACCCTTCACCGCCGTCACAAGAAAAAACGGCAGATGCGCGACTTGCGCCCACGGCCCCTGGCGCAGCGCCGCTTCCTGCTCGATACGCTCCAACGCCGCCAGCTCCTCGGTAGTGAGCGGCAGGTTGCGCAAAAAGTCAAAGCGCGCCGCAGACGGCGCGTAGAGCGCGTCGAATAAGCCCACGGTCACGCGGAACCCGCGCGCGGCAAGCAAGCCCGGCAGTCGGCGTCCGATGACCGGATCCGCGCCAGCGCGCGCCAGCCCGTGGATCCACAATTCGCGCGTGGTGATGTCCGGCGGATACTCGATCATGCCGCCGTAATCGGGTTCCAGGGCGACCAGCGCGCCGCCCGCCCGCAATACACGCCCGATCTCGTGCAGCGCCGGCTCGATGGGATGCACCCACAGCAGTGTCAATTGCGTGAAGACCAGATCGAACGTCGCGCTGGCGAAGGGCAGCCGCACGGCACCCCCGCCCACACGCGGCGCGCCGCTGAACAAGGCCGCGTCCGCCCGCAACGCGCCAACCGCGCGATCCACTGCAACGACCATCCCGCCAGCGCGCCGCACCAATTCGCCGGTCACTGCGCCATAGCCCGCGCCCAAATCCAGCACACGCTTGCGCCGCGCAATGCTCACCTGCCGCAGCAGCCGCGCACGCGCCGGCGCCAGCCATTCCGCCTGCTGCGCCAACAGCTCCGGTGCGGGCAAGTCATACTTCATCAAATAACCAAACTCCTCAAAAAGCCATCAGCCGTCAGCTTTCAGCTATCAGCTATCAGCTATCAGCAATCAGCCAGCAGTCAGCGGCTCAAGGCTGAAAGCTGAGGGCTGACGGCTGATTGCTGAAAGCTAACCGCTACCTCCCCCCACCCGCGCACGCGCACGCGCACGCGCATCCGGCGCAGGCGCATCCACCGCCCCCACCGCTTCCGCCGCCAGATTTCGCCAGCGCCGTGAAGATGTCGCCGGTCACTTTGTCCGCGCCGCTCAGGTCAATGAAGCCGCCCTTCGCGCCGGGGAGGTTGAGCGAGCCGGGCATGATCGCCGCGGCCATACCGCCCATCGTGGACTCGGCCCACCCGGCGAACGAACCGGCCACGTCGCCGGCCCGCGTGCGCCCGCCGATGGACGGGCCGCTCGGCTTGGCAGACGCCATCGCGCCGCCCACCGACTGCGAACTGCGCGCCCACATCGGCCAATAGCTGTAGCCGCGATGGGTGAGGACGGTGGGGTAGCTGTCGTTCATAATCACCCAGGGCAGGTACTTATCCAGGTACTGCTCGCGGGCCTCGATTTCGCCCAAAGAGGAAGCCTGCTCCATCGCCCGCTCAATCACGCGGCGATAATACTCTTTGGTGTCGGAGAGATCGAAGTTCTTCATCTTCGCGGCGGTTGACTTGATCAGCCCTTCCATAGGCTTGCTGAAGTCAATGTCACGCACAGGTTTGCCGCGATGGTGTTCCAGCAAGGTCAGATAGCCATCTTCGTAGTTGTGGATGATCGTCCCTTTCGCCTGCGCCACCTGGCGGCGATAGGCGCGGCGCTCCTTTTCGTTGCTCAGGTCCCCCCGGTTGAGCACTTGAAAGTCTGGGGTGACGGACACGGTCAACGGATCATCTTTGGTTGTTTCGATGACACCTTTTTCCAGTAAGCCGAAAATGACGAGTGTGAGCACTTTGTTCAGCGGCATTTCCAGCAAGACCGCCGCTTCCGGCGCGGTCAGCCCGCGCTTGATGCCGCCGCCTTCCACCTGCGCGATGGCAGGGAGATAGGTGTGCCGCTTCTTTTTCAGCGAGCCTTCGTTGAGGACGATGAGCGGCACGAGGGCCAACGGCGCGAGCAGCGTCAAGAAGGGGCCGGAGACGAAGAGGAAGACCAACCCGGCGGTCAAAATCACAAACACCGAGAGGCCGGTGCCGCCCGAAAAGCGGAAGAACAGGACGGCGAACATGACCACCATGACCGCGCCGAGAACAAAGTGCGTGGTGGGATTGTCCTTCAACCACTTGTTTGTCAACTGGACGAGCGACATCTTGACTACGCGCGTCATACCGCGCTGTGGGAAAGAGACGCCGACGCGATATGCCTGCGTCGCGCTCCCCTGCGGCCACTGCCAGATGGCGACGGCGCGGCCCTGGTAAAGCGCCTTGTTGGTGAAAGGCACATCTTGATACAGCATATCGTCCGGCTGGATACTTTCCAGCATGTAGATGGCGATCTGGATATTCGACGTGCCGCGCACGAAATCGCTGTCGAACCAGGTAGGTGTGATTTGCAGTGAGGCGTGATCCTTCTTGGTCGTATCTTGAAAGACCAGATCGGGCATCGAGAACTCCAGGTGCAGCGTGCCTTGCGAGCCGCGTGGAATCGCCCGGCTGCCCAGATGCACTTCGACGCCGGGCTTCACGTACTCGGACGGGCGGATGTCGCTCAGACCGACGCCGCCGACGGAGGCGCTCATCGTGCTGATCTTGTAGTTGCTGTGCGGCATCCCGATGTCCACCACATCAATCGTGCTGCCGTAGTTGTTGAAGGTGATGTCGTACACGATCTTCACCGAAGCATCTGGTTGGACGTACACCTGCATCTTCAGATCCGGCACGCCAAAGCTGTAACTCTGCGCCAACACCGGCCCGCCAACAGGTATCACCAACATCAGCAACGCCAGCAAAGCCAATACAGACACTACCCGTTTACACTTCATCCTCTCACACCTCCTCAAGTAGCGGTCAGTGCTCAGCAATCAGCCGTCAGCCAATTGCGCTGACTGCTGAAAGCTGATCGCTGACCGCTGAAAGCTGAAGGCTACCGTCCCCCACCCGCGCACGCGCACGCGCACGCGCATCCGGCGCAGGCGCACGCGCAACTGCTGCGAAAACCGCCGCCGCTCGAAGACGATGTGCTAGGCGGCGCGGGCTTTTGCAACGATGTAGGCATAATGGCCGCGGCCATGCCGCCCGCCGTTGTCTCCGCCCAGCCTGCGAAAGAAGAGGCGACGTCGCCAAATTTCGGGGCAGGACGTCCGCTGGCAACGCCGCCCGCCGTACTCGCTGCGCCGCCAGCCGCGACCACGGGCCGGGTCTGGCGCGCCCAACGCGGCCAATAGTTGTAACCGCCGACGGTCATCACCGAGCGGTAGTCTTTGTCGAGCATCACCCACGGCGCGTATTGATCCAGGTATTGCTCGCGCTGCTCGATGTCGCCCAAGGCAGCAGCTTGCTGCATGGCCCGTTCGATGACCCGGCGATAGTAATCCTGCGTGTCGGAGAGATCGAAGCCCTGCATCTTGGCAGCCGCGCCCTTGACCAGCCCCTCCATCGGCGCAACGACCTTCAGTTGCTTCATCGGTTTGTCGGGACTCTCTTCGATCAAGTCCAGGAAAGCGTCTTCGTACTTGTGGATGACCGTCCCCTGCTGCTGCGCCACAGTGCGCCGGTACGCCGCGCGGGCGTCAGCGTCTTTCATATCCGACCTGTCGGCGACGCGGTACGGTTCGGCGACTTCCACTTTGAGCGGCGCGTCGTCCGTCTGCCGCACCAGCCCCTTTTCGAGCATCCCAAAAATCACCAGCGCCAGCACCTTGTTCAACGGCATTTCCAGGATGACGGCGGCTTCCGGCGCGGTCAGTCCGCGCTTGATTCCCCCACCCTCCACCTGGGCAATGGGCGGCAGATAGTTCGGCTTGCTGGCCTTGATGATGCCACGGACGATCATCCAGAAGATGAAGAGAGGAATAACGAATGGCAAGCACACGCTGAGCAGGATGCTGATCCCCCCCATAAACTGGCCGATCCAACGGGTGAAGAGGTCCCACGTCGTCACTTTGGTGATGTTGGTGAGGCCACGCTGTGGGAAAGAGACGCCCACGCGATACGCCTGCGTCGCCGCGACATTCTCGAAGCGCCACACCGTGACCACACGCCCGTTTTCGGTGCCCTTGTCGGTGAAGGCCACGTCCTGGTAGAGCACCTCGTCCAGTTGGATGCCTTCGAGCATGGTGATGCGGATCTCAATCGTCCCCGCGCCGCGCACCAAACCGCTATCGAACCACGTCGGCGTGATTTGCAGCGAGGCGTTCTCCTTGTTCGTGGTATCGGTGAAGATCATCTCCGGCATCGTCATCTCGAAGTGCAACGTGCCCTTCCCGCCTGACGGGATGGCCTTCCCCGCCAGGTGCACTTCGACGCCAGGATTGACGTACTCGGATTTGCGGATGTCGGTGAGCGCCACGCCGTCAATGGACGCACTCATAGTGCTGATGCTGTATTTGCTGTGCGGCGTCCCGATGTCTACGATGTCAATGGCGCTCCCGTAGTTCTCGAAGGTGATGTCGTAGATAATCTTCGCGGAACTGTCCGGCTGGACAAAGACTTGCATGAACATTTCCGGCACGGCGAAACTGTAATTTTGCGCCAACGCCGGCGCGCGCAGCAAGCCACCCAACAGCGCCAACAAGGCGCACAAGGCTACAATATGGAAAATCGGTCGCCTTTTCATATCGCTACCTCCATCATCCCCACAACGGGATTATCCCTGCGCCCAACCGGCCGGCTCGCGCGGGCAGTCAGCGGCGCAAATCGCCAGCCCGGGGCAGATGTCGCAGTGGGTTGGGGCTTCCACCCGCTCGCGGTACATGCGGAAGACGTCGTGATTCCAGATGTCGTCCCACGTGGCGGTGAGAAGGTTGCCCGCGCTTTGGTATGGGCCGCGCGGCGGGATGACGCTGCCATCCGGCTCGACGCGCACCGCCACATCGCCGGAGCAGCGCGGGCCGCGTTGAATCTGCGCGGACAGCGTCTGCGCCGCATCACGCTGCACTGGCGGATCCCATATAAAGCGCGCCTGCGCGTGGTCGGCGGCCTCCTCGACGATGGCGGCCACCTGCGGCATCGCGTCGGCGGCAAAGACGCCGTCTTGCGCTGCCAGGGCCGCGTCGGTGGTCGCATAGGCCACGAAGACGATGTTATCGGTTCCCGCAGCCATCAGCGTGTCAATCGTGGCATGGAGCGTACTGAGCGTCGCCTGGACCAACGGGATTTCGGCGACGGCGCAGAGCTGGTTCGCTTCCAGCCACGCCAACAGCGCGACGGCGGCGGCATGATCGCCTTCGCCGCACAGGGCGTCGTGGACGGCAGGGTTGTTGGAGGCATAGACGAAGGTGACGTGATCCACGCCGGCCTGCGCCAGCGCTGCCAACAGTTCGGCGTCCCACAGGTCGGCGGCGCGCCCACGCACCCCGGCGATCATCCCCATATCCTGAGCGCGCTCGACGGCGCGGATAAGGTGCGCCGGTTCTGGCTGCGGCGGCGCGAGCAAGGTCACGTGGGGAATGCCCACCGCCCACAGCCGGTCGAGGATCGGCAGCAGCTTGTCCGGCGCGGCGAGCGGCAGCGACGCTTGCAGCGGGGCGATAAGCTGCGCGGCGTAGGGCGAGAGGGCGGCGTCATTGAGGTTATAGACCGGGTACGTATCGCCGGGTGTGGTGATCTGCTTGATGAGCGCCTCCATCCTGGCGACGTCCGCGCGCATTACGTCTGCACTCGCCCCCCGGAAGTTGGCGGCGAGGTCGCCGACAATCACATCCGCGCTTTTGCCGTCCAGCAAGCCCTTGGCGATGACGACGCCGGAGGGCGACAGTCGCGCCGCCGCCGCCGCATTGGCAATCAACATCCCCGTCCCGTCGCGTTCCACCCGCAGATGGAAGCGCGTGTACTGCCCCGCGGCCTCGCGCAGCGCGTGGTAGATGCCGGGAGACACCGCCGGCGGACGCGTCGCGCGTTTGAGACTAAACAGGTTTTTGAGCCATTCCATTGCCATAATCACCTCCTGACTCGATGCTCGATACTGGATGCTAGATACTCGATACTGGATGCTGGATACTGGATTCTGGATACTGGATACTGGATACTGGATACTGGATACTGGATACTGGATACGGGATTGGGTTATTCACTCCCTCCCCTCACTCCCTCACTCCCTCACCCCCTCACTCCCTCACCCTTGACGATACTTACGGTCATACAGCGTTTCGTCGTAAGGCGCGCGGCGACCGGGACAGTTTTCGCGGGGGCAGAGCTGGCAACTGGCGAAGTCATCGTCGGTGGAGAAGCGCAGCCCCGACACGCTTTTGTTGGGTGTCATCAAGAAGCTGTCCGATAACGTGACGCCAACCGCTCCTTCCACATCGCCCAGGATGGCAAAGAGCGGGCGCTGCTGCGGCAGCGGCCAATCGGCGAGCGACCCCGGCGACATGGCCGCTGTTTTCCCCAGGTCGTAGCAGGCCGTCATGTGTTGGTGTAGCGCCTGGCTGGCAACCCGCACCGCCATCTCCTTGATGACGTCGGCCCAATACTGAAAGAGCACATCCTCCTGCGCGTGCGCCCAATGATCCAGTTCCACGCCGCACGTGGCGACGTAGGGGAAGACGCGATGGACGTTCTCCAGGTTCACGCGCAACACGCGACTTTTCAACACCACGCCATCCACGACCACATAGTTGTCGCCCTTGTCTTCGACAAAGGCGATTTTGTAGAGCGCCTTCGGTCTGGCGATGCGCTCGGCTTCGTCCCGCAGCCGTTGCAGGTCGGTCAGATAGGGACTGCCGTCTTTCAGTCGCAGCCGCTTTGCCAGTTCGGCAAAGTCCGGCTGGAAGGGAATCGCGTCAACAATGTGCTCGGTCATCGTTCTTTCGACTTGAATAGCAAGGGTCGGATCAACACGAAAGCGCCCAACAGGATCAGCAGGATACCCCAGCCGACCGGCCCCAGGTTGAAGCCACTGATATTGAGGATAAGCTCGAAGAAGATGAACCCACACGCGAGTATAATCAGCCCGATATTGATCAAATCCCGGCCAGATTTGATTGCGCCCGGTCGCCCGTTGGCCGTCCCGTAGAGCCATTGCCCCACGCCGACGCCCGTGGGCGCGATCAACGCCCAGGCGTAGGCCCAACTTGCCCAGTGACCGGTGAGATTCTGGTAAAAGAGCAGCAGGCCGGTCATCGTGACGAGGCTGCCGAGCATCACGAACGGCTCGCCAGAACCCTGCTCCGTCCGCAAGGCCGAGGCGATCATCACCACGCCCGGCACAAGGATGAAAAACGGCCAGATGAAATGCCCAAACCGGATGTTGAACATCTGGCTGAACAATCCCATGACGCCAAGCAGGATCAGGAGGATGCCAAACCAGCGCATCCCTTGCGTGTAAGGCGATCTTTCATTTGTCATAGTTCGCTCCTTACGAGTTGCGAGTTAAGAGTTGCGAATTGCGAATTACGAGTTACGAATTACCGATTACCAATGAGCGGGTTGTCCAGCACGGCGACCAGGCCACAGATGTCGTCTTCACACTGATTGCGCTCGATGCGATACCCCAGGCGCTTGTGCAGGTCAATGGAACGCTCGTTGGTCATCACGATACCGCTCATCAGACGCGGCAATTTAAGCGCCTCGAACGCATAGCGGATCACCGGTTGGCAGGCCTCGAACGCCAGCCCTTGCCCCCAGTGCGCCGCGCCAAGCGCGAAGGCCAACTCCACTTCGAGCGGGTTGAACGGCGTCGCCGGTTCGCCCGGCAGCCGGTAGTAGCTATTGGCGAACGGCGTCAGGTTGAGCTGCCCGATGACCCGTCTGGTCGCCTTCAACGCAATCGCCAGATAGCCGAACTCCGCGCTATCGGGCTGGTGCGCGCGATACAGCAGCCGGTTATGCACCTGCGCCCGGTTCAAGGTCTGCCCGCAGTATGTCCTGCACACGTCGGGATCGGCGTAGACCTGCGTGTAAATGTCGTCCAGATCCTCTAATCTAAACTTACGCAAATACAGACGGCGAGTTTCAAAAGGCCCCATAGTCGTTGAGGGACGAGATCGCCCCAATCGCCAACAGGATCAGCGTAAGCGCCAGGGTCAGCAGACACAGCGCCAGACCTGCCCAGGCTAATCCCCGCCGCCGCTGCGACTTGATCCCCAAAATGCTCACAACAATGCCGATCAACGGGAGGGGCAAGTTGCATAGCGGTGCAATAACCAGGGTGACCAGGCCGGTGATACCCAAAATAAACGCCGCGATAGAAGCCGTAGCTTGATTGTCGCGCTGAACTTTGGGCATCGGAAGTGGGCGGGCGCGTTGAGGAACCGGAGCGGGCGGCGGCGCACCGGGCGCCGGCCTTGAGACAGCTTGCGTCCTTTGCGGCATGGCCGGCGGGCGCGGCGGTCCGGCGACCGGTGGGGGCGGTTGCGTCGGTTGGCGCGGCGCACTAACGCTGAGAGCGCGCGCGATCTCGCGCGCCATCTCGCGCGCGTTCTGGAAGCGGTCAATGGGGCGCAGTTCGAGCGCGCGCATCAACGCCGCTTCGATGGCGGGATCAACGTTGGGGATCAACGCGCGCACGGGAAGCAACGCCGCCGGGTTGACGATGCGCTTGGTAGCCGTGGGCGGCGCCTGTCCCACCAGCGCGTGGTAGAGCGTCGCGCCCAGGCCGTAGATGTCGCTGCGCACGTCGGTGAAGCCGGATTCGGCTTCATATTGCTCCGGCGGCGCGTATTCCGGCGTTCCCATACCGCGCACGACGGTCATGGTGCGCGGATCACGCGGGTCCCACAGCTTCACCAGGCCAAAGTCCACCAACACAGCCTGCCCATCTGGGCGGATGATGATGTTGGTGGGTTTGATGTCGCGGTGGAGCACATTCTGCCCGTGACAGTAGGCCAGCGCATCGAGCAGTTGGTGCGCCCACCGCAGCACGAGCGCCGCCGGCAACGCGCCTTCGCGCCCGATGCGGTCGGCCAGGCTCTCGCCTTCAACCATTTCCATCACCAGATAGGCATTGCCGCCTTCTTCAAAAGAGTCAATCACCCGCACCAGATTGTTGTGGCTAAGGCGCGCCAACGTCACCGCCTCGCGCTTGAATTGCGCGCGCAGTTGCGCCAGCATTTCCGGGTCGAGATCGGCTTGCACGGTCAGCTCTTTGATGGCGACGGGGATTTCCAGGCTCAAGTGCCACGCGGCATACACCGCGCCCATGCCGCCCCTACCCAGCAAGTGCGTGATGCGATAGCGGTTTTGCTGTAGAATCGTACCTTCTCGTAACATCATTTTCCTCGTAATGCGTGATGCGTAAAACGTAACTCGTAACTCGTAATTCGGAAGCGATCCTTACGTTTTACGTCTTACGTTTTACGCCTTACGGCTTCTTCCCCGCGCGCAGCCGTGTTCGGCGGGACGGTGGGCGGTGCGCGCTTCGCGTTCGAGACGGCAGCCGCCGCCGCACATTTCCAGGTCGGGACAGTCCCAACACATCTGCGGCAGGCCGGCCGCGAGCGGATCGGTTTCACGGTCGCGGAAGCTCAAGAACAGCGGGCTGTTCCAAATACGCTCCCACGGATCGTTGAGCAGGTTGCCCGCCGCCACGTAATACGATTGGCAGGGCAGCACGTCGCCGTTCGGTTCGATGCAGATCGAGTATTCGGCGGCGTTGCAGCGCTTTGGCGCAAGGCCCAGTTCCAGCGGCGAAAGGCGGCAGTAGTCGGTGACGGTGTACCAGAGGAAGCGCATCGCCAGCGCCTCGGCGCGCTCACGGACGACCAGCAGCGTCGCCCCCATAGCCTCGGCGGGGATGGCGTCCGGCTCGTCCAGGCCGCCGCCGGCGTAGATCATCCCGTTCATCGCAAACGTGCGCAGGCCCAGACCGTGCAGGAAATCCACGATGCCCACCGCGTCGTGGACGTTGCGGCGTGTCAACGTGCTGTTGGTGATGGTGTGGACGCCGCTTGCCAGGGCGTTTTCGATGCCGCGCACCGTCTGCGCGAAGGCGCCCGGCGCGCCGACCATCGCGTCGTGGATGGCCGCGTCGCGCGTTTCCAGCGTGATCTGCACATGATTCAGCCCCGCCTCGGCCAGCGCCGCCATCGTGGGCGCGTGGGACAGCATCCGCCCGTTCGTGTTCATCCCCACAATCAGCCCCAGGCCGTCGGCGTAGCGGATGATGGCCGGCAGGTCGGGATGCAGCGTCGGCTCGCCGCCCGTGAGGATGATGTGCGGCACGCCGATCTCGGCCAGCTTGTCCAGCACGCGGCGCCAATCCGCCAGCGCGAGGGACGGCATATCGAGACGGTCCGCTGCGTTGTAGCAGTGCGCGCAGGCGTTGTTGCAACGGTAGGTGAGCGCGACGTCGGCCTTGTAGGGCGCGTGGACGGGCGCGCTGAACACGGGGCGGAACTCCAGGTGCTCGGCGACGCTGCACGTAGGACAGCCGCCGTCGTTCGCCCGGAAACGCTCGACCAGGCTGTAGATGGAGGCGATCTCGCGGGTAAGCTGGCCTTTATCCACGCCGTTGAAGCGCCGCAGGAAACGGTTCTGCGCCTGCTCAGCCGGGACGTCGTCCAGCGCCAGCTTCGCCATTTCGGTGGCCGTGGCGTTGAGGTGGAGCACGTCGGTCACGTCAATGAACAAAAGCCCGGCCCCGCCATCTTCGACGCGCAGGTGTATCCGCCGCTGCCCGCCATCCAGCGGAACGGGATACGTATACAACCCCGGCGCCGGCGACGCGGATGGCGCGCCCAAGACGCCCATCACACCTCGCCGCAGACCGTTCCACAGCCCCTTACCCTTCATAACCCTTCACCCTGCGAATCACGATTCATGTGATTCATGATTCATGATTCATGATTCTTTTACCACTTCGGCGCTTCCTCAATCTGGTACGATGCCCCGCAGTACGGGCAATCCACGAAGATCGCGCCGGCCTTGACGACGATGTTATCCTTGCTCAACGTGCCGTGGCAAGAGTTACACTTCATCTGCTCCAGACGCACATCGCCGGTGAGGTCAATCTTCTGCACATGAGTGATCTCTTCCTTTTTGGGTTGGACGCGGGTGAGATAGATGAGGACGCCGGCCGCGCCGAGCAGCACCACGCCAACGACCAGACGGATAATCTGCCCCTGCGACCCGACGATGAAAATGAGCGCAAACAAAGCCAGAACAGCAGCGATGAGATAGGTTACAAATTTCATGATGATCCTCCAAAAAAAATAGTCTGAGAGTCGTTAGTCACATAGTCGAATAGTCAAGTCAACCATCAGCCGTTCATAACCGACGGCTGAAAGCTGATGGCTGAAAGCTAATCGTGACGGCGTGCGCCAATCCATAGACATGCATACGTAACACGGAATGAATGGTTCTTTCAGTATAGCGCAACCCCCACCGGAGTCAAAACCAATCCCACCTTACGCTTTACGTTTCACGTTTTACGTTTCCCATTTTACGCCCCACGCCAAACTTTTGTCATCTTTGAAAAATCGTGCTAAGATGAAAGGGATGGTCGCACCGTTACTCACAACCAAGCTTTACGCTCCCCCTACCCGACCGGCGCTGGTGGCGCGCCCCCATCTGATCGAGCGACTCAACGATGGGTTGCGCCATAAACTCATCCTCGTGGCAGCGCCGGCCGGTTTCGGGAAGACGACGCTGCTGAGCGAGTGGCTCAGCCAGTGTGCCGCGCCTGTCGCCTGGCTTTCTGTGGATGAAGACGACAACGATCCCGCCCGTTTCCTCGCCTATCTCACCGCCGCGCTGGAAAGCGTTTTGCCCGTCGCAACGCCAACGGCAGAAGCGCCTCCTCCGGTATGGGACGTTGCCGCGCGCGATCCAGAAACCGCGCTGACGGCGCTGATCAACCGGCTGAACGCGCTCGCCGGCGACTGTATCCTCGTGCTCGACGACTACCACCTCATCACCGCGCAGCCGATTCACGATCTGTTGACCTTCCTGCTGAACCATCTGCCGCGCACTATGCACCTGGTCATCGCCAGCCGCGCCGATCCGCCGCTGCCCGTGGCGCGCCTGCGTGGACGCGGGCAGTTGACCGAGCTACGGCAGGCCGATCTGCGCTTCACCACCGACGAGGCTATCGAGTTCTTACGGCGCGTGGCGGGATTGTCGCTCACGGCGGACGAGGCGACCGCGCTGAACGCCCGCGCCGAGGGCTGGGTAGCGGGTTTGCAGATGGCGGCCATTTCGATGCAGGGCCGGGAAGATATCGCCGGTTTCATCCGCGCTCTCAGCGGCAGCAACCGCTACATCCTGGATTACCTGGTCGAGGAGGTCATCGAGCGCCAGCCAGACAACATCCAGGCCTTCCTCTTCCAGACGGCGATTCTCGACCGCTTGAACGGCGCGCTGTGCGACGCGGTTTTGTGCCGTGAGACGCCGGAGAGCCAGGCCATCCTCGAATACCTGGACGCCGCCAACCTCTTCATCACCCCGCTCGACGACCGCCGCGCGTGGTATCGCTACCACCGCCTGTTCGCCGACCTGCTGCGCAGCCGTCTGTTGCGGCTCTGGCCTGAGCGCGCGCCCGATCTGCACCGGCGGACTGCTGTCTGGTATGCCGCCCACGGCGATATCCCTGAAGCCATCGCCCACCGGCTCGATGCCGGCGACCACGAACCGGCGGCAGAACTGATTGAGCAAATCCTGGAAGCACTGCTGATGCGCGGTGAAGTTGCCACACTCTTGCACTGGCTGGACGCCCTGCCAGAGGCCGTCAGCGGCGCGCACCCGCCGCTGTACGCCATCCACGCCGGGCTGATGCTGTTATCGGGCCGCCCGCTGGAAATCGTCGAGGCGCGACTGCGCAACGCCGAACGCTATAGCGACCAGATTCCCGGACAGATTGCCGCACTGCGCGCGGTGGTCTCGGCGTACAAAGTCCAACCCGGCGACGCGCTCACCTTTGCGCGCAGCGCACTCGCCCAGTTGCCGAAGACGGATCACTTCTTGCGGGGCTTCGCGCAGTGGATCGTGAGCAGCTACGAATCCCTCGGCGGCGACCTTGACCTCGGCGATCACCGGCTCGACGAACTGGCCCGGTTAGGCGTGAACAGCGGCAATGTGATGATCGCCGTGCTGGCCTGGGCGCAACTGGCCGAATCCCAGGCGCGCCAGGGGCATCTCCACAAAGCGCAGGAACTGTATCAGCGCGCGCTCAATCTGGCGACAGACGCGCAGGGACAGCGGCTGCCCATCGCCGGCAGCGCGTTGGTCGGACTGAGCGACATCGCGCTGCTGCGGGGCAATCTCGATGCCGCAACCGGCTACGTCCAGGAGGCCATCACGCTGACGGAATCGTGGAGCGAGATTGCCGCGCTGGAAGCATACACCGCCCTGGCCTGGATCCGCCAGGCGCAAGACGACGCGGACGCCGCCAACACCGCGCTCCAACAGGCGCAGCGCATCGCCATCCGCTTCGACGCCACGGATTTCGACGACCGGGCGGTGGCCTGTCTCCAGGCGCGGCTCTGGATGATGCAGGACAACGTCGCCGCCGCGCAGCGCTGGGCCGAAGAACACGGACTTTATCCGTTCACCGGCATAGACCTGTCCCCCAAAACGGACAGCCAGCCTGAAAAACGAATGTTCAAGTATGAATTGCCCGTCGTTGCGCACCTGCTCCTCGCGCAGAACCAACCGGCGGCGGCCTTGGCCGTGTTGGATGTAGCGCTGCCCGTGGCGACCCGGCAGCGGCGTCCCGCGCTCATGATCCAGATGTATCTGCTTCAGGCAATGGCGTTGCGGTCGCTAGGCCAGCACGAGCGCGCGATGACCGCCCTGGAGCAGGCGTTCATCCTCGGCGAACCGGAAGGCTATGTCTCCCCCTTCCGCGAAATGGGGACGGCGGCGCTGGAACTGCTCGCAGAATTCCGCCCGTGGCGCGAGCGCCATCCGCGCGGGGCAGAGGCGCAACGTCTGTACGCTTACGCCGAAAAACTTGTCGCCATACTCGGCAATCCGCCCTCTCAGACCTCAACAACCGTACTCTATCGCCATACAGAATCCCCCACCCCTGTGCTCACCGAATCGTTGAGCAGCCGCGAACTTGACATTCTCCACCTGTTACCCTCCGACCTGTCCACTGCCGAGATTGCGCAAGCTCTGTTTATCTCTGTGCATACCGTGCGCTCGCATCTCAAAACCATCTACAGCAAATTGGACGCTCACACCCGTTACGAAGCCATCGCCCGCGCGCAAACATTAAATCTGTTATAACGTCGTCGCAGTGTCCAGGCGGCGCTCTCGTAGTCCCAATTTCCTACTTGATTCATAGAAGATTTTATTATAAAATAGAATCATCTTGTTAATACAACCTTCATTATCCTGCTATCCGCAGGGATGACTGGGCCAGTCCCCAGAACAGCCATCGCCGTCATGATGGGCTGGCATCTACGGCATTCAATAGGAGGTTCAAAATGCAAACACGGTTTCACAAGTTAAGACGGTTGGCGTTGGCCCTGAGTTTAGGGTTGCTAGGGGCGCTCGTGCTGACCGCGCTGGCAGCCCCACCCCGCGCGGCTTTGGCCGATGCGCCCTGGGGCAACAGCGTCCGCGTCACGGACGACTACGACCCGAATGCGCCGCAGGATTATGCGGCGACGGCGGTGGCCTCCACAGGCGTCGTCTACGCCGTGTGGGCGGATGGACGGGATTACTACGAGGTGATGCCCGTCTATTTCGCGCGCTCTGCGGATGGCGGGCAGACGTGGAGCAAGAACATCCCGATCACCACGCAACTGATGATCAACGAGGACGGGTGGCCGGCCGTCGCGGCCTCCGGGCCGAAGGATGTCCACGTTGTCTGGGGCAGCGTGGACAATGACTATCAGCGTGTCTTCTACAGCCACTCCGACGACAGCGGCGCAACCTGGCGCGCTCCGCGCACCCTGGATAACATTGGAGAACAGGGCGGCGCTACAGAACCGGACGTGGCAACCGACGGCGGGGCCAACGTTTACGCGGTGTGGGTGGAGTATGACGGCCTGCGCCTGGCCCATTCCACCGACGGCGGCGCGACATGGCCGATCACGCCTATTGTAGCGGTGACGACCACCGGTTGGTTGCGCACCCCCGCGCTCGCGGTGGATGCGACCGGGGCGCTGCATCTGGCGTGGGTGGAGGTTATCCCAGAGGCCAGACAGGCGGTGTGCTACGCGCGCTCCGCCGACCACGGCGACACCTGGACGCCGCCGCACTGCTTCGACAGCCCGGTGGCCTTCCTCGCGCAGTCGCTCCCCGACGTGGCGGTTAACCGGCTCAACGGGCACGTACACGTCGTCTGGAAGCAAAGCACCGGCAATGAAACCGGCATCTACCACGCGCTTTCCGGCGACGGCGGCGACACCTGGGGTACGCCGCAGCGCCTCAGTGAAGCCGGCGCCTACGCAACGTGGCCGGCCGTCGCCGTCAACAGCACCGGCCTGGCCTACGTGGTGTGGGAGCAGGGCATCGAAATCCCGGAGATTTTCTACACCCAATCCGCCGACGGTGTGCTGTGGAGCACACCGAGCCGCGTCAACGATTCCTGGCGGGGCACAGCACACTATCGTCCGGCCATCGCTGCCGGGGATACGCCGCACGTTCTGTGGACGTTCGTAGACGCGCAGGGCGTCAGGGATATTTACTCGGCGGCGCTCGGCACGCCTAACCCCGTCACCATCCCCGCTTCCGAGAGCAAAGTGGCGCTGGATGGGCAATGCGGCGCGCGGACCGAGTACGCCGACGCCCTCGCCGTCACGTTCTCCGACTTCGGCTACACACGCACAATCTACTTGCAGCACGACGGCGCCAACCTCTACGTGTGTATGGACGCCTTCCACGGTTGGTTCGATGCGGACCGGGCCGGCGTCGTTTACCTGGATACCGACGGCGCGCGCGAAACGCAGGCCGAGGCCGACGATTACGCGCTCAAGGTCAACTTCGTGGAGGGGACGCTGGGGGCGCAGAGCAGTTGGTTCGGCAGCGGTAACCCGGCCACTCCCTACAGCCCCACCAACGCGCTGCTCGGCTGGACGGGCGTGGCGACGTACACGGGCATCATCGGCCAAACCGGTTCCGACGTGGCCGAGTACCGCATCCCGATGACGTTGACCGGCGGCTTGTGCGGCGCGCCCTTCGGCCTGGCGGTCTATCACCAAGGCTATCAAAGCGTGAACTTCACACCCTTCGGCTGGCCGAGCAACCAGTTCTACGACGAGCCGCGCACCTGGCAAGCCGCTTACTACGCCAGCGCGCCGTGCCCCGATCCAACGCACTTGCCTGTTTTCAAACTGCTGCCGCCCAAGGTGACCCCGGACGACGCGAAAGACCTTGCCGGGCGGCTGGAAGGCATCACCACGACTGACGTGCTCACCGGCGACACGCACACCGGCACGGGGCGGCTGCTCGTTGTGGATCCGGGTCACGGGACGCAACTGGAGCTGTTCCAGGCCAGCGGCGGCTTGCTGGCCTCCAACCCCACCCTCGCGTTCGGGCAGGGCGCGCCGATGGATCCCAACGCGGGCAACCCTTCGCGGCTGGCGTGCCAGTTCCTCCTACTGAATAACCTGTTCAACGGCCAGACGCCAGATTACGCGCAGAACTGTAACGATCCGGCCACGCTCGGCTACAACATCACGCTAATTAAGCAGACAATGTTCACGCCGCCCGCAGCGCTGACCGCAGCGCCCTCTGCACTGGCCGCGCCGACCACTGCGCCGGAGGAGATCATCGGCGTTGTGGTACAGGTGCCAGTCGGCGTCGAGATCAACACGTTTGAAATGCCAGCCGCGCAAGGGAACGCGCCGCAACTCAACCCACAGCCGGAGCCGCCCGCCTACTTCATGCCTTACGATGGTCCCGGCGGCCACCTCTCGCTGATTTTCCTCAGCACCGATCCCGCCAGCGGCTTGCCCTCGCTGGATAGCTCCGTGCCCGGCCTGGGCGCGCTTGCCGCGCCGGCGTTCGGGCGGCAGATGCAGGAATTCGGCGTGTTCGCGGCCATCTCCCGCGCCGAAGCCACGCAACAAGCCCTGGCGCGCGTCCAGCAGAATATGCCGCAAGCCACCAACATCGAACTCGGTACCCCGGAACTCGTCTACTATCTGGACGACCCGGCCGCGCCGCAATCACTCGTCCTGCCGATGTATGCCTACAACAACGTGTCGGCGACGATTGGCGGTGAGGTGGCAGCGGTGCGCGGCTTCTACATCCCGGCAGTGCAAGGGTTGACCCCGATCGTCACCATCACCACCCCGCTGGAAGGCGCTGTCCACGCGCTCGTGCGCCCGCTGACGGTCACGGCAACTATCGCCGAGGGCGGCGCGCCGTACACGTACACGCTGTCGCGCGACGACGGGACGGTGTTGCGCGAAGGGGTGACAGCTGGCGCGCTGGCCTTGCCAGACATCATGATCCCCGGCATCCGCAGCGATGAACCGGTCAGCCTCACCCTGCGCCTCGACGCGACCGACGCGAACGGCGTGAACGGCTGGACGACGGTGAACTTGCAGCCGATCATCGTCAACGTCTACCTGCCGCTCGTGTTGCGCGCCTTCGACGGCGGCGGGATGACGTTGAGCCTACCACGTCCTGCCGCGCCGCTCGCCAACTACGATGTGGGCGTCGAATACGTCGGCGACTACCCGCCGCTCGGCCCCGGCGGCTCGGATATCCCGATGACCGTGCCGGACGCCAACGGCTTCTACAATCAACTGCGCGCTTATGGGTGGGGGCACGCGCTCCGATACGGCGAGACTTCGGCCTGGGAGAAGGACTGGCGGGATTGCTCGCTTGGCGGGATTGACTGTTCGAGCGGCGTCGAGAGCGCAGAGTTTATGTACTTCGCCGGTCACGGCAGCCCGGCGCGCATCTACTTCTCCTCCAACAAAGACAGCAGCAACTTCTACGGCGCGAACGCGCGCTACCAGAACACGCGCTGGATCGGCTTCGCCTCGTGCCAGACCTTGCGGGCCGGGCCTTACGTCGGTCCAGGCAATCCGCCGCTCACCTACTGGTTCAATGCGTTCCAGGGCGCGCACATGCTGCTCGGCTTCCACAGCAATATGGCCGACATCGCCTTCGGCGGGCCGTTGGGCTACAACCTGCAGGAGCACTGCTTCCTGTGGTGGTGTTCGCAACTCACCATCCGCGAGGCATGGGTGAAGACGGCCTTCGACATGAACGCGGGCAAGCCGGCCTACCTCTACGCCATCGGCACGAACGGCGTCAATCCGGTGAACAATAAGTTGCCGAAAGGTAACGGCGGCTTTTACAGTCGGCCCTACCCGGCGGCCTCGTTCCATTGGGTCTGGTGGGATTAACGCCCCTCGTTACATCAATCTTCCGGGAAGCCGATCGGCTTCCCGGAAGAACGTCCAAAAAACCGGGATTTTGTAAAAATCCTATATGGTGTCATTTGTCACCTCAAAGGGGTAGTGTAGACTACCCACTAACCAATTTATGACGAGGTGAACACAATGAACACAGGTGAAATTGCACGTTTACAAG
>DAOUAQ010000296.1:0-17624 GCA_034433375.1 Anaerolineae bacterium
GTTCCGGAGACGGTCGAGGCCGGCGAACCAGTTCACGTCTCCGTCACGGTGACGAACACCGGCGCGGTGGTGGGGCAGGAGGTGGTGCAACTCTACGTCGGCGATCCGGTCTCATCGCTGGTGCGTCCGCCGAAAGAACTGAAGGGCTTCAAGAAAGTGCGCCTGGAACCCGGCCAAAGCGCCGTCGTCGAGTTCACGCTGGACGAGCGTGCGCTCTCGTTCTACGATCCCTATCGCGGCCAGTGGGTGGCCGAACCGGGCGCGTTCACCGTGTCGTTCGGCAGCTCATCCAGGGATATCCGCGCCGTCGCGTCGTTCACGCTGGCGTAGGCGCGAGGTTGAACCCATCGCGCTGAAAGAGCAAAGCCCCTTCCAGGGGCTAAAACTAGCCCGCAGGGCTTTGCTCTTTCGGCCCGGCCTCTTCAGGGCCGGGCCATCGTTTGACAAACTCCCCCGAACAGCGATAATAACCCCACTATGGCACAGACAGAGCCGCAAGCGGCATCGACAATCGCCCCACCAGAAGTCATCGCCACGCCGGAGGCGCTGCGCGAGTTGGCAACGCGCCTGTCCCACGAGCCGCGCATCGCCGTGGACACCGAAGCGAACAGCCTTTACGCCTATCACGAGCACGTCTGTCTCATCCAGATTTCGACGCCGGGCGCGAATTATCTCATTGATCCTTTGGCGCTGGACGATCTCAGCCCGTTAGGCCCGCTATTTGCTGCGCCGGAAATCGAGAAGGTGTTCCACGCCGCCGATTACGACCTGATTATGCTGCGGCGCGATTTCGGGTTCACATGTACCAGCCTTTTCGATACAATGTGGGCCGCGCGCATCCTGGGCTGGCCGCGCGTGGGCCTCGGCGATATTCTGGATAGCGCGTTCAACGTCCACATGGATAAGCACTATCAGCGGTATGATTGGGGCAAACGCCCTATTGACGCTGCTGCGTTGACCTACGCCTGGATGGACAGCTACTATTTACTCGACTTGCGAGAAATCCAGAAGCGGGACTTGATCGCCGCCGAACGTTGGGAAGAGGCGCAGGAGACCTTCACCTATCTCTGCCAGACCCTTCACGCGCCAGCGACGCTGCACGCCGACGACTTTTTCTGGCGCATCAAGGGCGTTCACGATCTGCACCCAACCGAGCAGCAGGTGCTTTACCGGCTGCATCTCTGGCGAGATAAGCAGGCGCAGGCGATGGACCGGCCCGCCGTCAAAGTGATCTCCAACGAGCGGTTGATCCAATTGGCGCAGGTACAGCCGCGCAGCCGCGAGGAACTGCCCTCCGCCGGGCTGACGGCGTATCAGGTGCGGCGCTTCGGCAACGGCATCCTTAAAGCATTGCACAGCGCGCCCGTCCCGATGCCGCCATCGTCGTGCAATCACGAGCGTCCATCCCAGGACATTCTCAACCGCTTCAATGCCCTGAAAGCCTGGCGCAAAGAGACCGCCGCTTGCCGTGGTGTTGATTCTGATGTCATCCTGCCCAACGCTGTGCTTTGGGAACTGGCGCACCATCCGCCGCGCGCGCTGGAGCAACTGGCAGACATCCCCGGCATCGGCCCGTGGCGGCAAAAGACCTACGGCCCGGATTTGCTGCGCATTGTGAAAAGCTCAACTTGACCCGTAGTATTTTGTCAGCAGATTGAGCAGATTAAGCAGATTTTAAACCGCGAATTGCGCAAATGTCTACATTCGCAGAATCCGCGTCAATAAACAGTTTTATCGCAACACTATCAAAACTTTCAACCTTCAACTTTCAACTTTCAACTTTCAACTTTCAACAACCATAGAGAGGTGATGAGATGAAAATTTCTTTCCTCGGCGGCGTCGGGACTGTCACCGGCTCGATGTACCTCGTCCGCACCAACCGGCACAATATTCTGCTGGAGTGCGGTCTCTACCAAGGCAAGCGCGACGAAGCCTACGCGCGCAATCACAAAATTCCCGTGGATATTCACCGTCTGGATGTCGCCATCCTCTCCCACGCGCACATTGACCACTCCGGTAACCTGCCCAACCTGGTGAAATCGGGCTACGATGGCCCGATCTATGCTACGCACGCTACCCACGACCTATGCACGGCGATGTTGCCCGACTCCGGGCGCATCCACGAGGGCGACGTGGAATACGTCAACAAAAAGCGACTGCGCCAGGGCTTGCCGCCGATGCAGCCGCTCTACACCGAAGCCGACGCGCTGCGCACGCTGCGTTACTTCGTCGGCGTGGGCTACAACCGCCCGCACGAGATCGCGCGCGGCATCCGCGTCACGTTTCTCGACGCCGGCCACATCCTGGGATCGGCGATGGTGCTCCTGGAATCCGAGGAGCGCGAGCGCACCGTGCGCCTGCTCTTCACCGGCGATCTGGGCCAGCCCAAGCTGCCCATTGTGCGCGATCCCACGCCGATGCCGCCGGCCGATTATCTGATGATCGAAAGCACCTACGGCGACCGCGAGCATCCGCCCATTGCTGACATCCAAAGCCAACTGGCGGACATCGTCAACACGGTGGCGGGACGCGGCGGGCGCATCATCATCCCCGCCTTTGCGGTGGGGCGCACGCAGGACATCGTCTACGACCTGCACCAACTGGCGAACGCCGGACGCATCCCGGAGATCCCCATCTACGTGGACAGTCCCCTGGCCGTCAACGTCACCGAGACATATCGCACGCATCCTGATTGCTACGATCAGGAGACGCGGGACTTCCTCGCGGCGAGCGACAGTAACGATCCTTTCGGCTTTTACCGGCTGCGTTACGTCCGTGGCGTCGAAGAGTCCAAAAAACTCAATGAGATGGCGAACCCACTCATCATCATCAGCGCCTCCGGGATGGCGGAGGCCGGGCGCATCCAGCATCACCTCAAACACGCCATCACCGATCCCAAGAACGCGGTGCTCATCACCGGCTGGCAAGCGCCGAACACCTTGGGCCGCCGCATCGCCGACCGCGAACCTTACGTGCGCATCTTCGGCGAGCAGTTCGAACTCAAGGCGGAAGTCCACACGCTCTACGGCTACAGCGCCCACGCCGATCACACCGATCTTCTGAACTGGGCCACACCGCACGCGCACACCGTCAAAACCGCCTTTGTCGTCCACGGCGATCCCAAACCCGCGCAGAACCTCGCCGAGGGGCTGCAAAGTCTGGGGTACGGTAATGTCCTTGTTCCGCAGCGCGGAGAAAAACACGTGGCGTAATACGTAATACGTAAGATGCTGACGCTTTACGCTTTACGTTTTAGTGAGGTGCAACGATGACCACAACAGACGATTACGATTTCCAACTACCCACCAACGATCCTTACCGGCGCGGGTTGATCGCGCCACTGTGGCTGACCGTGTTGGCGCTGCTCGCTACGCTCGTGGCCTTGGGGGTAAGCGCAATAGGGTTGACCAACTATATTTTCTTCGTGATCGCGCTGTTCTTCTTTCTACTGTTCGGCGGGATCACGCTCATCGCCTGGCTCTGGGGCCGCGCGCAGATACGCCGCGCGGAGGCGTTCCTCGCCAGCGACCGAGTGCTCGCGCGCTGGACGTACTCCACGCTGGAATGGGAGCGCTTCAAAGAGGCCGCCTGGGAAGAGGAGGGGGGCGATTGGAAGGTCCAACTGGGCTGCCTGACCGTGCTTTTCGCCATCGCCGGCGCGCTCACAGGGATCCTGATCGGCGCGGATGAAAGCCTGGGACAAGCCGTCGTGGGCGGCGCGCTGGGTCTGCTCGGCGGCGGCGTAATTGGCGGCGTCATCGGCGCAGTGGTGGCCGGCAGTCAACACCTGGCAACCCGCAAGGCCTACATGCAGTCCGAGCCGGGCGAGGTGGCGCTCGCCCGCGACGAAGTCTACGCGCTCGGCAACTACTTCAAGGGCAACGGCAACACCAGCTTCGTGCGCCGCGTCACCCTGCACCGCGATACGACAGCCGTATGGCTGCGCATCGAAATCCAACTGCCGCCCCGTCCACGCGGCCCGGCTGAGGAAGCCTGGATGCTCCCTGTCCCGTCGCATAAGATCGAGGCGGTGGAGGCGGCGCTGCCGGGGATTCACAAAAGTGACCTGCGGGATATTTAGGCAGAAAAAGTCGTTACGGTATGGGATGACCTCACATCTGCCTCAATGGTACCTCTCGCCTCTTGACAGTAATAACGTATGACGTTATTATACATGCAATGATTAAGAGTTTCGCCGCCGAAGAAACTGCCAAAATCTTCCGACGTCAGGTTTCGCGCCGCTTGCCGCCTGAAATCCAACGCTCCGCGCGGATGAAATTGGAGATATTGGATGCAGCCGAGACCTTGCAAGACCTGCGGATACCACCGTCCAATCATTTGGAAAAACTTACCGGCGATCGAAGCGGGCAGCATAGCATCCGCGTCAATCTCCAATGGCGTATCTGTTTTGAGTGGGAAGATGGCAATGCCTATCGAGTTGAGATCGTGGATTATCATTAGGGAGTCACTATGAGCGAACAAACTTTGCCACCTATTCATCCGGGTGAAATTCTATTAGAGGAATTCTTGCAACCGCTAGAGATCAGCCAATACCGTCTGGCGAAAGACATCGGCGTGCCGCCGCGTCGTATCAATGAGATTGTGCAGGGCAAGCGGGCCATCAGCCCAGACACGGCGCTGCGACTGGCGCGCTATTTCGGTCTGTCGGAACGCTTTTGGATCAATCTGCAAACGCGGTATGATCTGGAAATGGAAAAAGATCGTTTGCAAGATCGCCTGGAACGCGAAGTGCGCGTATACGCAATAGCGACCGCACAACCTGGCGAGTTGTGAGTGTAAATTTCAGCATCATAGGTTTGTCTCTCCGTCCTCATGAATGAATCCCGCACCTCCCAACGCTGGCTCTGGCTCACCGGCATCCTGAGCGCGCTGCTCGCCGGTTTCCTCTACATCCGCACGCTCCATCCCGGCGTCGGCCCGTACCTGGACTCCATCCAGTACCAGATCGTCACGCTGGTGATGGGCGTTTCGCACCCGCCGGGCTACCCGCTCTTCACCTGGCTCGGCGCGCTGTTCGTCCACGGACTGCCTTTTAACAACCCGGCCTTCCGGCTCAACCTCCTCAGCGCGGTGACGTCGGCGGCGACAGTGCTGCTGATCCAGCGCGTCAACTACCGGCTCACGCGCTCGGTCGCCATCTCGACGTTGGGCGCGCTGTTGCTGGCTTTCGCCGTGCGCTTCTGGTATCAGGCCACCTACACCGAGCTGTACCCGCTCTACAACACCCTCATCGCGGCGGAATGGCTGGCGCTGCTCGCCTTTATGGAGACGAAGCAACCGCGCTACTACTTCCTCAGCGCCGCGCTCTACGCTCTCAGCTTCGGCGTGAACGCGCCGGCCATCGTGCTGCTGCCGATGTGGCTGTGGGCCGTCCTTAGCACCGACCACCGGATGTTGACTCGCCCCAAGAACTTTGCGCTCACCGCCCTCATCGTGCTCGTCGCGGCGGCGCAGTACCTCTACGTTCCGCTGCGCGCTTTCGCCGATCCGCCGGCGAAGTTCTGCAACTTCTGCCCACAGACCTGGGCCGAAGTGCCCGACTTCCTCACCGGCAAACGCTGGTGGGGCATCTCGTTCGGGCTGCCGCCAAAGTATTGGCTGCAACGCTGGGCCGATTCCGGCTATCAACTGATGCTGCAATTCTGGCCCGTCGGCGTGATGGCCGGCGGCCTGGGACTGTGGGCGCTGTGCAAACGGCAGATGCGCGTCGCCGTCACGTGCCTGCTTGGATTAACCGGCGTGTGGTTCTTCGTCTCCACCTACAATGTGGTGGATTGGGATGATTTTATGACGCCCGTCTACGTCTTCTTCGCGCCGCTCATCGCCGTGGGGATGCAGGAAGTGTGGCTGTGGCTCAAACCGCGCATCGTGGCCTGGCGTCCGGCCTTTGCGCCCGCCGCCAAAGTCGCCGGTATGGTGTTGATGGCGGCCTGGCTCATCCTGATCGTCCGCAACAACTACCCCATCGCCGATCAAAGCCACAAGACGGACTGGCACGCCTGGGCGCGCGATCTGCTGCCGCAGTTCGAGGACGGCGCGTGGCTGCTCACGCCGCCCACCCCCACCGATGGCTTCGTGCAGACGTGGGTGCTGCGCTACATCTCCTGGGCCGAGAACCTGCACCCGGAGCTAACCGTCGTCTACGTGCCCGGCGGGGAATTCGATCCCCCCGGCCCGCCGCCCGGCTACATCACCTGGCAGGAAGCCGAACCGCACCTGCGCGAGCATCCCGTCTACGTGATCGAACTGAACGACGAACGCATATCTCACTACGCCTTGCTCCCCATCCGCCGCTACGACGGCTGGATCATCGGCTACCGCATCGTCGGCGAGCGCACCGCCAGCGGCGTTGAGCCGTGGGTTGCCCCGGAAGTTTGGGAAGAAATCAAGAACGAAATTATGTTAATACCATAGGAGTAGTTGGCCTCATAGGGCTATAATGAAGAAAGATGCAATTTTCAATCACAGTCTACCAAGACGAAGAAGGATGGTATATTGCAGAGTGCCCCGCTATACCAGGATGCATGAGCCAGGGAAAAACTCAGGCAGAAGCAATGCAGAACGTTCAGGAAGCCATTCAACTTTGCCTGGAAGTACGTCATGCTCAGGGTTTGTCGTTGATCGAGGAATCCACAGAACTGGCACAATCGATTCGACATCGGACATTCGACTTTTGACCTTCGACTTTAGACTAGCCGACTGATGACTAACAACTACTCCCCCGCCGCCTGGCGACTGATCCTCGAAGCGCACCCGCAAAACGGCGCGCTGAATATGGCGACCGACGAGGCGCTGCTGCGGGAAGTCGCGGCGCGGCGCTCGCCGCCCACGCTGCGCCTCTACGCCTGGTCGCCGCCGGCGCTGACGTTGGGACGCGGGCAGCCATTCGCCGATGCGGACGTGGCGGCGCTCGCTGCGGATGGCGTGACGCTGCTGCGGCGCGCCACCGGCGGAACCGCCGTCTTCCACGCGGACGAACTGTCGTACACCGTCGCCGCGCCGAACGACGAACCACGGTTGATCGGCGGTATTGTCGAGAGCTACCGCGGATTGAGCGCCGCGCTGCTTTACGCGCTCGCAAAGCTCGGCCTGCGCGACGCCGTCGCCAGCGCCCACGTTGAAGCCCGTGGCGGCCCGCGTTCGCCCGGCGCAGTCCGCTCGCCCGTCTGCTTCGAGTTGCCGGCCGACTACGAAATCACCGTGGGGCAGCGCAAACTGCTCGGCAGCGCGCAGATGCGCATCAAAGGCGGCATCCTCCAACACGGGACGCTGCCGCTCAGCGGCGACATCGCCCGCATCGGCGACTATCTCACCGCGCGCCCACCCGCCGACCGCATCCGCGCCCACGCCCTCACCCTGCGTGACGCGCTGGGCCGCGCCGTCGCCTGGCGCGACGCAGCGGACGCGCTCATCGGAGGCTTCACCGCGACGCTCAACCTCACCCTCATCGCCGCCCCCCCCACCCCCGCCGAGCGCCGCTTGGTTGACCAACTCGTGATCGAGAAGTACACTAACCCTGCGTGGACGCAGAAGATTTGAGATTGGGGGATTGGAGATTTGGTGATTGGTGATCAGTAATCGGGGAATTGGCAATCAGGGATCAGGTCATTGCCGGACGCCGACTTTGGACGTTCGACTTCGGACTTCGGACTAACGACTGAGGACTACCTATGATCATCGGAGCGTGTACCATTCACCTTTACCTGCCCGGCGTGTTCTCGCTGAAGGAGAAGCGCGGGCTGCTCAAGCCGCTGCTGGCCCAACTGCGCCGCCAGTTCGAGGTGGCCGCCGCCGAAGTGGGCCAAAACGACACCTGGCAATCGGCGGAGATCGCCGTCGTCGCCGTAGCGAACAACGCCAGTCACATCTACGCCGTGCTCGAAAAGGCCGTCCACTGGATCGAGGAAGAATACCGCGCCGTCGAAATCCAGGACTGGGCCGTCGAGCTGCGTTAGGCACACCCATGCGCCACTCACCATTGCCCCCACCCACTCCCCCACACCCGCCCTCCCCCTCTCCTCCACTCCCCCACTCCCCCACTCTCCCCCTCCTCCTCGCCCTCTTCCTTGCCCTCGGACTCGCCTACGCCCTCGTCACCCCGCTCTTCGAGAACCCCGACGAATCCTCGCACCTGCAAGTCATCCGCTACCTTGCCGAAGAACGCCGCCTCTACGCGCCGGTCACGCCCACGCTGCGCGTCGTTACCGGCGCGGATATGGCGACGGCGATGCGTCCCTACACGCCGCCGCGCTACTACACGCCACCGCTCTACCACAGTATCGCCGCGCTCGTTGTCGGCGGCATCGGGATGGACGACCTCGACGCCCGCCTCATCCCCAATCCCGCCTGGGACGCCGGCTGGGCGCCGCAGCGGGACGCCGATCCCTGGAACAAGAATGTCTACGTCCACCTGTCTGGCGAAACGTGGGCTGGCAGCGCCACTTTCCGCGCTGCGCTTATTCTACGACTGTGCTCGCTTGGATTAGGTCTCGTGACCATCGCGTGCGCCTACCACATCGCGCGGTGGATGCGTCCCGAAAAAACCAGCTTCGCGTTCGGCGCGGCGGCGTGCGTGGCCTTGAATCCGCAATTCATCGCCCTCTCCGCCGGGGTGACAAACGACCCGCTGCTCATCGCTATCGCCAGCCTCACGGCGCTGTTGGCGCTGCGGTTGATGGGAACGGCGGCCCGGTGGACGCGCTGGGCGGCGCTCGGCGCGCTGGTGGGCGTGGGAATGCTCACCAAACAAAGCGCGCTCCTGCTGCTGCCGGTGGGCGGCCTGGCGATCCTCGGACAGACGCCGCCTCACACGCCCCTCCCCTGGAAGAAGATTCTCGCCGATGGCCTCGCGTTCGGCGGGACGGCGCTGCTCGTCGGCGGTGGGTGGTACGTCCGCAATGCGTTGCTCTACGGCGATTTGTTGGGGATGCGGCCCCATTTTGAGAGCCAGATGCCGCTGCGCGGGTTCGGCCTGGACGAGATGCGGGCAATCTTCGAGACCTACTGGGGCGGCTTCGGCTGGGCGCTGCTCTCGCTGCCGGGTTGGGTCTACGTCGTTATCGCCGGGATGGCGGCGCTCGCAGCGGCGGGGATCGCGCGTTCTGTGTGGCGCGGGGATGTGCGCCGACTATCGCCGGTTGCGCGGCGCGGTTTGGGATTGCTGCTCGGCTTGTTGTTGATGAACGGCCTCTCACTCGTTCGCTGGGCTGTCGCCACGGGCGCGCCTTACGGGCGGCTGCTCTTTCCAAGCAGCGTCGCCATCGGCGTGCTGCTGGCGTGGGGATTGGAGCAATGGCGCGGCATCGGCGTCAACCTCAGCGCGGCGATGCTCGCTGTGTTGGCGGCGCTCACGCCCTGGCTGCTGCTCAAACCGGCTTTCGCCACGCCCGTCTACACCGATGACATCCCACAAACCGCCGCGACCGTCGGCATCACCTTCGACGATGCCATCACGCTGCTGGCGCAGGAGACGCCCAACCGCGACCTGCGACCCGGCGACACATTCCCGGTCACGCTCTACTGGCAGGCCGAACACGCGCCATCAGAACGTTATGGCGCGTGGATTCAGGTCAGCCCGGAGGATCCGACGCAGCGCGTCGCAGAAAGCGACCGCTGGCTCGGTGGGACACTGTATCCGAGCGATCTCTGGCGCGCCGGAGACATTGTCCGCGAAACCCGCATCCTGCAACTCCCCGCCGACACGCCCGCGCCGGGGTTGTACTGGGTGCGCCTGGGTCTGGTGGATGAAGCCGGCGCGCGCGTCACGTTTGGCGACGGCGCGGATATGTTCAGCCTGGGGCCGTGGCGCGTGCGCGCGAAACGGGTATCTCCGCAGCCGACTTACCGGATCAATGCCGCCGTCGGCGAGGCCATAACGCTATACGGTTACGACGTAGAGGCAATGGGCGACAGTGTGATCATCACCTTCACCTGGACGGCCAAAACACCGCCGCCGCAGGATTACAATGTCTTCGTCCATCTCGTTGATGCAGACGGCGCGCTGCTCGCGCAGCACGACGGCCCGCCGAATCAGGGACGCTATCCCACGCTGTGGTGGCTGCCCGGCGACGTTATCGCCGATACGCACGTCCTGCCCATCACCGCGTCCCTGCCGGAAACGGCGCAACTTCGCGTGGGCATGTACGATCCCGCCACCCTCACCCGTCTCCCCATCACCGACGCTCATAGCGCGCGCCTCCCCGACGACCTCATCACCCTGCCGCTCCCGTGAAAGAAGTCCAAAGTCCGAAGTCCAAAGTCGGCCTCCTCCACTCACACTCCCCTACTCCCCCACTCCCCTACTCCCCTCCTCCCTTGCCTTGCTTTTCCTTTTCACCTGAGTACAATACTTGCCTATGAGCGTTGTGGATCAAGTCAAGGAAAGATTAGACGTTGTAGAGGTTATCGGGCGGCACGTTCACCTGCAAAAATCCGGGCGGTATTTGAAGGGGCTGTGCCCCTTCCACACAGAAAAGACGCCGTCGTTTTACGTCTTCCCCGACAAGCAGAGCTGGCATTGTTTCGGCTGCAACAAAGGGGGCGATCTTTTCAGTTTCGTGATGGATTTTGAGCGGCTGGACTTTCGCACGGCGCTGGAGGAACTGGCCCGCCGCGCCGGGGTGGAACTCCAACCGCGCACGCCCGAACAGGTGGAGGCCGAGACCGAAGTAGAACGATTGCGCGTCCTGGTGGAGGCCGCCGCCGCGTACTACCACACGTTGCTACTCACTGCGCCGCAGGCTACGCACGCGCGCGCCTATCTTGAGAAGCGCGGTTTCACGCGCGCGACCATCGGCGCGTTCCAGTTGGGATACAGCCTCAACGAATGGGACGCGACGCGCAGCTACTTGTTTGGTAAAGGCTTCAACGTCGAAGACCAGATCAAGGCGGGGATGCTCGTGGAGAAAGAGGGCGGCGGCACGTTCGACCGCTTCCGCAACCGGCTGATGATCCCGATCTGCGACCGGCGCGGGCGGGTGATCGCGTTTGGCGGGCGGGTGCTGAATCCCGACGATCAGCCGAAGTACATGAACTCGCCGCAGACCGTGCTCTTCGACAAGAGCGCCGTACTGTTCGGCTACCATCACGCCAGCCAGGCCATCCAGAAGGCGGACGCGGCGATCGTCGTGGAAGGCTATATGGACGTGATGATCCCGCATCAGGCCGGCTACAAGAACGTCGTCGCCCCGATGGGGACGGCGCTCACCGAACAACACCTGCAACAATTGCAGCGGCTCACCAAACGGTTCATCCTGGCGCTGGACCCGGATGCGGCCGGCATCCACGGCACGTTGCAAGGGTTGGAGACGGCGCGGCAAACGTTGGACCGCGAGTGGGAGGCCGTCTTCGATCCGCGCGGGCTGGTGGGCGTCGAAGGCCGGCTGAAAGCGGATATTCGCGTCATTACGATGCCGGGGGGCCTCGATCCCGATGAACTGATCCTGGAAAATCCGGCCCGCTGGGAGAAACTCGTCGCCGAATCGCAGCCGGTGGTGCGCTTTTACTTCGACCAATTGTTGAAGCAGGAAAATCCGCAGGAGCCGAAGGGCAAAGCGCGCATCGTAGACGCGATGCTTCCGCTGCTCAACGACATCGCCGACGGCGTGGAGCGCGAAGCCTACGTCCAGGAGATAGCGTTGCGCCTGGGGCTGGACGCGCGCGGTCTGCTCGACCGGCTGCGCGTGCGCGAACGCGCGCAGGCGGTGCGCCGGCAAGCCGCCGTCAAGACGAGCGGGCGGACGACGCTCGCCGGCGACCTGGAGGCGTATGGCTTGACGATCCTGATCCGCTATCCACACATCCTGGCGCTTGCCGACGCGCAGCTCATCGAAGCGCAGCTTGACCGCATCAACGATGATGATTTCTCCGGCGTCTGCCGGCTGATCTGGTCGGCCTGGCTGGAATTGGGCGCGCATCCAGAGTTGGAATTCGGCGACATCCTGCCGCCAGACATGCTGGAACAAGTTCACGCGTGGATCGCCGCGCCGCTGCCCGATATGCCGCCGGATCAATGGACGCGCGATCTGACGCGCACCATCCTCCGGCTGCGGGAAAAACGGCTGCGCGATATATCGAAACGCACACAAAGTCTGGTCGCAGAAGCGCAAGTGGAAGGGGACATAAAAGCAGAACGCTACCTCGCCACACTGCAAGGTCTCTCCGAGGCGCTGTGCCGGGTTCAACAAGCGTTGGGACGGTAATTTTATATCGGTTGGGGTAAGGAGGGGGAATGTCGCCGAGGCAACGAACAGCTAATCACACGCATCCTGAAGCAGAAGTCGAGAATCAACACGATCATGGTCACAATCACGATCCCGACAATGAAGAAGTATGGGAAGAAGAACTCGACGCGGAAACTGCTGAGGAGAACGCGGACTTCAGCCACGCCAACGGCGCCCACGAAGAGATCGAAGAGTGGGATGAGGAACCGTCGCCGGATGAGCTTGAAGAAATAGAAGAAGAGCTGTCCAAGCCGATCATCGTGGAGGATCTCGTGGATGATCCGGTGCGGATGTATCTGCGTGAAATCGGGCGCGTTGATCTCCTGGAACCTGACCAGGAAGTATGGCTCTGCATCATTCGGGAAGCCGCCGCGCAACTGGGGACGGTGTGCGAGACGGTCGTCACCGCCTCCGAACCGGAAATCGTGGAGACCAGCATCTTGGAGCTTTACAAACAGGCCCGCATGGCCTGGAGCGAAAGTCAGCGAGCTGCCAAAAGCATGGGGCTGAGTACACCGGAAGCCGTCGAATTTCTCGCGGAAATACTTCAGCAGCAGCAGGTGCTCATCGCCGAGAAGGCGTCGAATCTCTATGCCTATATGGGGCCGAACCAATGGGGCGACGATCCTCACTGGCGGCCCATCATCCTGGAACTCTTGCGCGCGGCGATGTTCTTATATCTGCTGCCCCCGGACATGGTGGATTTCATCCGCCAGAAAATGACGCACGGCGTGCGCTGGCCTTCCACATCCCAGATACGCTCGCGCATAGACCCCGAAGCGGTTTTCGCCTGGTGGGTGCATATCGAGGTACTGGCCGCCGAAGCGCAGCAGATGCTCGTTCGCGCCAACCTGCGGTTGGTGGTGAACATCGCCAAACGTTACGTGGGGCGCGGCGTCTCCTTCCTTGACTTGATCCAGGAGGGCAACATCGGCCTGCTGCGCGCGGTCGAGAAATTCGATTATATGCGCGGCTACAAGTTCTCCACCTATGCGACGTGGTGGATTCGTCAGGCCATCAGCCGCGCCATCGCCGATCAGGCGCGCACGATCCGTATCCCCGTTCATATGGTCGAGACGATCAACCGCTTGATGCGCGTGCAGCGCCGGATGATGCAGGAATTGGGACGGGAGGCCAACCTCGATGAGCTGGCTTTAGAGATGGACGTATTGGAACCGGAAGACGTCGTCGCCATCACCAAAGCCCGCGCCAGCGATACCCCCTTGCCGCCGCCTCTGGAGCGGAAGTTGCGGCGGGCGATGTCCAAAGTGCGCCGCATCATCAGCATTTCGCAGGAGCCGATGTCGCTGGAAAGCCCGGTGGGGACAGAAGATAACAGTGAGCTGTCGGACTTCATCGAAGACGACAACCTCCCCGGCCCGATGGACGCCACCTCGATGCAGATGCTCCGCGAGCAACTGCAAAACATCCTCGGCGAGCTAGGACGCCGCGAGCGTGAAGTGCTCGAAATGCGCTTCGGCCTCAAGGATGGACGCCCGCACACGCTGGAAGAGGTGGGGCAGGCGTTCAACGTCACCCGCGAGCGCATCCGGCAGATCGAGTCGAAGGCGCTGCGCAAACTGCGTCATCCGGGCCGCAGCCGCAAGCTGCGCGATTTCTTAACCTGACGTTCAGAGCGTAGTGACGACTTCAGTCGTTTCTTGAGCCTCAAAAGCGATTAAAGTCGCTACTACACACAAGAGGTGTTATGTTCAACAAAATCGAAGTTGCGACGCGCGCAAAGGTTGATTTTATAGACATCACCGCCGAAATTCAGCGGGCAGTCCAGGACGCGGCGGTGGATGAAGGGATGTGCTTCATCTACTGCCCGCACACTACGGCAGGGATCGTGCTCAACGAGAACTGGGATCCCGATGTTGAAAGCGATGTGGCGATGCTGCTGGCCCGCATCGCGCCGGAAGGGCTGCCGTATCGCCACAGCGAGGGCAACTCCACGGCGCATATCAAATCCGTGCTGCTCGGCAGCGATCATTTTGTCTTCGTGCAAGAACGCCGGTTGCAGATGGGCCAGTGGCAGGGCATCTTTTTGGCCGAATTCGACGGCCCACGGCGGCGGTCGGTGTGGATCAAGATTGTGCAGGATGCCGCCAGCGGCTAAGGGGACCCGGTGACAAGCACACAGCCGATCCCCTGGGAAGCCATTGAAGCGCTGCTGCATCGCGTCCAGAAGCCGGGGCGCTACGTCGGCGGCGAATACAACGCCGTTGCAAGCAGCGTCGCCATCCACAAGCCGTGGGACGCGACCGACACGCACATCTGCCTGGCCTTCCCCGACATCTACGATCTGGGGATGTCCAACTTCGCGCTTGCCATCCTCTACGATCTGCTCAACGCGCAACCCGACGTTTTGGCCGAACGCGCCTATCTCCCCGCGCCGGACATGATCGCCCAGATGCGTGAAGCGGGGATGCCGCTCTATGCGCTGGAAAGTTATCGCCCGGTCGCGGCGTTCGACATTGTGGCGTTCAGCACGGCCTACGAGCAGCTTTTCACGAACAGCCTGGAATTCCTTAATCTCGCGGGCATCCCCCTGCACGCCGCCGACCGCGACGCGACGCACCCGCTCATCATCGGCGGCGGGCACGGGACGTTCAATCCTGAGCCGGTCGCGGATTTCTTCGATGTGTTCGTCATCGGCGAAGCGGAGGAGGTGATCGTTGAGCTGGTCAGCGCGTGGCGCACCGCGCGCCATCTGCCCCGCGAAGCGCAATTGCGCGCGCTGCTGGACGTGCCGGGATTATACATACCACGCTTTTACCAGCCTTCCTACTTACCCGATGGCAAACTCAGCGCCATGACGCCCATAGAAAGCGCCGCGCCGCCGCGCATTCTCAAGCGCATCCTGCCCACCCTGCCGCCGACGCCCATCCGCCAACTCGTCCCCAATGTCGAAGTGACGCACAATCGCGCCGTGGTGGAAATCCAGCGCGGCTGCACGCGCGGCTGTCGCTTCTGTCAAGCCGGGGCAATCACCCGCCCGGTGCGCGAGCGTCCCGCCGCCGAGATCGTCGAAAGCGTCGCCGCCATCCTGGACGCCACCGGCTACGAGGAAGTGGCGCTGCTCTCGCTCTCCTCCGCCGATCACTCCGAGATCAAGCCGCTCCTCGAAACCATTCTGGAGCGTTTCCAGGGCCGCCACCTTTCCATCTCGCTGCCGAGCCTGCGCATCGAGTCTTTCTCGGTGGATCTGGCGGATATGCTGTCGCAGGGCCGCCGCTCCGGTTTCACCTTCGCGCCGGAGGCCGGCAACGACGCGCTGCGCGGCCGCATCAACAAGGACATCGCTACCGAGGATTTGCTTGCTGTGGCCGAGGAAGTCTTCACGCGCGGCTGGCGCACGCTCAAGCTCTACTTTATGCTAGGGCTGCCCGGCGAGACGGACGAGGACATTGAGGCGATCATTGATTTGGCGCACCGCGTCCGGCGTTTGGGGTTAGACATCGGCGGGCGGAAGACGGAGATTCACGTCAGCGTGAGCACCTTCGTCCCCAAACCGCACACCACCTTTCAGTGGGAGCCGCTGGCCGACCACGCTACCGTCGAACGCCGCCAGGCTATGCTGCGCGAGCGGCTGCGCGGGCGCGGGCTGCGCCTCTCGTGGAACCAGTACGACAGCACGCGCATCGAGGCGCTGCTGGCGCGCGGCGACCGCCGGTTGTGTACCGTCGTCGAGGCGGCGTGGCGGAACGGCGCGCGCTTCGACGCCTGGGATGAGTGGCGCAGTCAGGCGGCGTGGGAACAGGCCATCGCCGCCGCCGGTCTCGATACGGACGCCGCCCTCTATCGCCGCCGCGCCGAGGATGAGACGCTGCCCTGGGATCACCTCCACAGCGGCGTCGAGAAGCGCTTCCTCCTGCGCGACTATCGCCGCAGCCAGGCCGGTGAGCTGCTCGCCGACTGCCGCGACGGTTGCCACGCCTGCGGCATCCTCGTCAACTATCCGGGGAAGTGGACGGCGGAGTGGGAGTGTCCGGAAGTGGGGAGTAGGGAGTAGGGAGTATGAATTACGAATTACGAATTACGAATTGCGAGCTACCAATCCCCAATCCCCAATCCCCAATCCCCAATTCCCAATCCCTGCGCTATCGCATCACGTTTGCGACGCGGCGGACGTTGGCGTATGTTTCGGTGTTGGAATTGGGCAAAGTGTGGGAACGCAGTCTGCGGCGCGCGGGGCTGCCGCTGAAATACAGCCAGGGGTACAATCCACGGCCCAAGTTGCACTTCGCCGCGCCGCTGCCGGTGGGGTGCGGCAGCGAGGCGGATCTGCTGGACGTGTGGCTGGAGTCGCCAGTTGCGCCGGAGGCCATGCTGGCAGCGCTGGTGGACGCAGTCCCGCCCGATTTGTCGGTCAGCGACATTCGCAATGTGCCAGAAGATGAAGCCGCCTTGTCCGAACAACTCGTCGCCGCCGAGTACCGCGTGTGGCTGCGCGATGTTCCGCAGGATGCGGTGCGGTCCGCTGTCGCCGATTTCCTGAACAGCGCGTCACTTTCCCTGGCGAAGCGCGGGCGCAAATACCGGGGCAAAACCTACGATCTGCGCCCACTGGTCGAGGAACTACGCCTCGAAGACGCGCCTTCCCCCTGGGTCGGCCTGTGGATGCGCCTGCACGCCCGCCCCGGCGCAACTGGACGCCCGGATGAAGTCTTAAAAGCGTTGGATTTAACCGACGCCCCCCGCCGCTGCACGAGGACGCGGTTGATTTTAGATTTAGCGAATGAAGATTTGGAGATTGAGGAAGGAGGAAACGCCTATGACGCAAAATGCTTTTGTGGAGCGGATGAAAGAGCGGGGAGAAGCGGCGTATGACGCGGAAAATAGCCAAAATCCACACCGCCGCACCGTCACCTTTATGGGTAACACCTACGATCTGGCGGCATTGGGCGCGTTAGCCAGCGGCGCGCTGGCGCTTTTTTCGTGCGCGACATGCAATATGGGCTTTTACTGTCTCCCATTTATTCCGCTACTACTCGGGCTTGTGGGCATCATCTCCGCGCGGGAGGCGGTCAACGAAGAGCGCACCCGGCTATGGTCATGGCTTGGCGCAGGGGCGGGTGTCGTCATCCTAATCGGCAGCCTCGTGGTGATTGTAGCCTCCTGCCTGTTATTCGCTTTGCTTGCCGCCGGCGCAGAGACCTACTGACATTTGACACCTAAGAGTTGCATTATTGTAGAACCTATACTACAATAATGATGCTGTTCCCCATTATTCCTAACTATAGAAGGAGGTAGCGCAGTGAAAGCAAAGTTTTCCGTTCAGCGACGCCAGTTATTGGCATGGACCGCGCTCATCGTAGCGCTGGCAATGGTTTTGGCCGCGTGCGGCGGCAAAAGCGGCGGCAAAGCCGGCACCGGGAA
>DAOUAQ010000297.1:0-3108 GCA_034433375.1 Anaerolineae bacterium
GGAGGCGGGCGGCTACATCATCGCCGAAGGGCCGCCGGAGGCCGTCGCGCAGGTGGAGGAGAGCTACACGGGGCAGTTCTTGCGGAGGGTGTTGGCGCCGGCGATGGCGTGAAAGTTTAGCTTTTAGCTAACTTGAGATTGACATTTAATTTGCGTTATGCTAATATAGACGTATGTATCGAATCGTATACACCAAAGAAGCGACCAAAACGCTGTGCAAATTGCCGCGCAATGTGTCGAAACTGATACGCGAGAAGCTGGATGACATCGCTGCTGACCCACACGGACACCATAACAACGTGACGCGGTTGCAAAACCGCTCCGGCTACCGGTTGCGCGTGGGGGATTGGCGGGTCATCTATGAAGTAGAAGACGCGCAGCTCGTGATTTTGGTGCTCAAGTTGGGGTCAAGAGGAGGGATATACGTCAATGAACGTGCAAGTGATCGAGAAGGATGGACAGCCTGAGTGGGCGATCCTTCCCTATAAAACTTACGAACAATTGCTGGAAGACGCTGAGATGTTACAGGACATCCGGGACTATGATGCTGCTATGCAAGCTATTGCGGACGGTGAAGAGCTGATCCCCGGTGAAGTCGTCAACGCGCTCGTGGACGGTGAAAACCCTATCCGAGTGTGGCGCGAATATCGCGGAATGACGCAGGCGCACCTGGCGAAGGTTGCGGAGATCAGTGTACCGTATCTCTCGCAGCTTGAGTCGGGGAAACGCAGAGGCAGCACTGATGTTTTGGGTGCGATTGCGAAGGGGCTTGATCTGACGTTGGATGATTTAACCGATTGGAAGGCTACTGCCCCGTCCGCCATTCTGGAACGGGTTGCACAGGCGCCGGATGAAGAACCAATGTCTCTCGATGAAATCAACGTGATTGTTCACGAAGTGCGGCGGCAGCGATAGTGCGCATCGTTATAGACACAAATATATGGGTCTCCGGTTTGCTGTGGCGTGGTTTGCCCTGGCAACTCTTACAACTCGCCGAGACTGGGCGCATCGAAATTTGTATGACTGAAGTGATGTTGGCAGAGTTGTCCGAGGTATTGCGCTATCCTCGTTTACAGTCTCGTCTGCAATCTATTGGCGTCACTTCCGAAGAATTAATAACTTACGTATCGCAATGCGCGACTTTTTTTGAGTCCCCTTCGATTTCTTCCTCCGATGCACCTCTGGTGGCGACTGATCCTGATGATGACATCTTCATTCACTGTGCATTAGTCGCTAAAGCCAGTTATCTTGTTTCCGGCGACCATCATTTGCTCGAAATGCAGCAGTATGCTGATATTTCAATTGTAACCGTTCACGATCTCTTTGAGCAGGTGTCGTTATAGGCTCTTTCTGGAATAAGGGGACTCTCGGCAACCGTCAACCGAATCTGTTACTATGGACAAAGTGTGGCGTGAATATCGCGGGCTCACGCAAGCGCACCTGGTGAAGGTTGCGGAGATCAGTGTGCCGTATCTCTCGCAATTGGAGTCCGGTAAGCGCAAGGGGAGCGCCGACGCTTTACTCGCCATGACGAAGGGACTTGATCTGACGCTGGATGATCTCGTTGGCTAAAATGCATTAGTGATATAAGTTTCGAGGTGAAGTGAAAAGCCTCTGGCTTCAATTTGAAGTCAGAGGCTTTTTTGCCTGTATTTTTTGCTTGAATTCTGCGCTCTATTCCGTACTCTTTTGTGGCGTGCGTATCTCGATATTGTGGTGTTCTATTTGAGCCAGGATGTACTCGCTTAACAGGGCTTTATGTTTCCCTGACCAGGCTTCTGGGCCAGTTACTACTACTTTGCCGCTATCGCTATGAAACCCCAGCCATCTGTCGCTGTAGTTTACCCATACGACATTTTCCCAGCGAATGGATTTCCGGTATCCAAAGACAATTTGGGTAATGGCTTCTTCGTCCACTTTTACTGCTTCAAAAGCGAATATCAACCATGCTGCAATTCCGCCCCCTAAACCAACTGCGATTAGAATTGCATAAAACTTTTTACTCCCTTCGTCGAAGGTAAGACCATTCGGGTGGATGGGGATTACGAGCCAGGTATAAAAAATAGCGATCAATAGGGCACTGAACCGAAGTATCCAGTGTCGTCTCCCATATAGTGGTCTGACGATTCGGCGGCGTAGCTCGGAGCGGTCATTTTTCTCTTGTTCGGTTGTTACAGTATCAGAGTCAGCGGCTTTGGCCAAGGACGTCGGCTGTGGCGGTGCGGGGATAAGTTCTGTGGAGATGCCACGGACCTCTATTTCCGCTTGGACCAACTTTTTCATACGTTTGCCGGTTTCTCCGGACCAGATTGCAGGGCCTCCACTTACACTTTTTCCGTTTCCCTCAAATATCATGGGAGTCCCATACATATTAATCTTTATGTGTTCTACTTCATCCCAATGTATTTGCTGTCGTTTTTTGCGCGTGACAATCGAGATTTGTTCAGTATCCAAAATGAGGGAACAGAAAGATAAGGTTATGGGGATTGATAGTCCGGCAAATCCAAGCAAGAACAGCGCGAACGATTTTTCCCACGTAAGCCAGGACCAGATGGCTGTACTGATGAGAAATGCAAAACACAACAGCAGGATCAGTCGCCAAAACGGAAGTGGCGCTGGCAAGCGAAATGACAAAGCTGTGTCTTTGACGAGTTTTTCTCTTTTCGCCACCCACGCCTGCTGTTGCGGCGACCGCTCGTAAGCATCCTCCTCAAGCGCCGCTGGGTGGACGTGCGACTGTATGGTCTCCCATAGTTGTTCTATGTCGGCTTCTGCTAATTCCCTGAGTTGAATGTGAAGATCTTCATTTGCCGTTGTGATGTTGAGAAGAGTCTGGAAGCGTCTCACGCTGATAATGTCGGCCCAGAAAACTGAGAACGTTTTGTTGTTGATGCAGCCGGATAAGATAGCGCTATCAACGGTGATCCAGGTACGCCAGGCCGGCAAAACTCTTTTGTAAAAGCCAACGAGCAACAGACCCCCAAGGAAAAAAACAACTAAGGGTTCATAAAAAAATAACTCCGCGCATTGCTCAAGATGGCGCTGAGGCTGAACGAGGATAGATGGTGTAGTTCCACTGCGGGCAGACATCATGGGCTTTGATATTGA
>DAOUAQ010000298.1:0-16821 GCA_034433375.1 Anaerolineae bacterium
GCGTTCACCCGCTTGTGCGTTATAATGCCGAAGGTGGGAGTCGAACCCACATGGGGGTTACCCGAGCGAGTTTGAGTCGCTTGCGTCTGCCTGTTCCGCCACTTCGGCCTGGCGGATAGTATAGCGAAATTTGAGAATACGTCAAGCGGCAACGCAAGACGTAAAACGTAAAGATGTAAAACGTAAGGGGTGCCTTTACGTTTTACGCATTAAGTTTTACCTAGAGGATGTATGACTACAACTGCACCCTGGGATGAGCAAGCGTTAGTCCAGAGCGCCCAACGGGGCAATCTGGACGCATTCAACGCGCTTATCCTCCACTACCAGCCGCAGGTCTACAACCTGGCGCTGCATTTGCTGCACGATGCCGCGGCGGCAGATGACGCGGCGCAGGAAGCCTTTATCTCCGCCTACAAGGCGCTGGCGAAGTTTCGCGGCGGCTCGTTCCGGGCCTGGCTGCTGCGGATCGTCGCCAATGCCTGCTACGACGACATGCGCCGTCACAAGCGCCGTCCCACCACCTCGTGGGACGATTTTGGGGATATGGATGAGGAGGCCAATCCACATCTTGTTGATGATGCCCCACAGCCGGAACAGGTGACGCAACAGCGCGAGTTGCGCGCGTTCCTGGATCGCGCCCTAGCCAGATTGCCGGAAGACCAACGCATGACCCTGCTGTTGGTGGATCAGATGGGATTTTCCTATCAAGAAGTGGCTGACACGCTGAGGGTCCGTCTGGGAACCGTCAAATCACGTTTGGCGCGCGCCCGTTTGGCGATGCAGCGTTTGCTCCAGGAAGAGGGGGAACTTTTGCCGCGTCGTTATCGTCTAAACAGTGAGACCACGGATCATGATGTAAAACGTAATGCGTAAAGAGGTTTTGCCTTTCATAGTTTATTTTTCGGTTTTATGGTATGACGTTGGAGAGTAAGGGAATGTGTGTAATGTGGAGTGACGTGGATGTTTCCGCCTACATAGATGGGCAGCTTGATCCGGCCGCCCTGCCTACGTTCGAGGCCGCCCTGGAAAAGGATCAGGCTCTTCGTTACCGGGTGGATGCTATGCGCGAGGTGGTGACACTGATGCGCGCCGTTCCCTTGCGCGAGCCGCCGCGCAACTACCTGTTGACCCCCGCGATGGTCGCCGTGAAATCCGCGCCGCGCCGCGCCCCGCGCCGCCCGTCGCTGTTGATGATGCGCCTGGCGACGTCGCTGGCGGCGGTCGCCTTTGTGGCGACAGCAGGACTAAACTTTCTGAACCAGGGCATCAGCCCGCGCGCCATGGTGATGCCATCGGAAGGCATCGCACAAGCGCCCATAGCGGTGGAAGTCACGAAACAGGTCGAGTTGCTGGTCGCGGCTCCGCAAGAAGCGCCGGCCCCGGAGTCTGCTGCGGCCCCGGAGTCTGCTGCGGCCCCGGAGTCCGCGCCGGGCGAAGGCGAGCGGATGGAAAAGGCTTTAGCGCCGCAAGCGGAGATGGAATCTGCGCCGCCCCCTGCGGCGGAGTTCGCTGCGCCGGCCGCTACAGAGGCCCCGGCGCTGGCTGCCGGTGGGTCCATCACCGCCCCGCCCGGTATGGGCGCAGGGGTTGTGGTTGAAGCCGAGGCCGAAGTGCTGGCCGACACTGCGTCGTCCCCAGAACCTGCCACACTGGACGAAGCCCAGAATGTGGCGGCGACGTCGGCGACCGACGGGGAGACGCCGGCAGAAACGCAAGAGGTACTGACGTATGGCGTCACCGACGATTATGCGATGCGTGAGCCGGCGCGGAAAGCGGGGGTTCTCTCCTGGTGGATTCCTGGTATACTGGGGGCTGCGACACTTTGCCTGGTTGGGATGACCTACTGGATGTCCCGTCGCCGCTAACACGATAACTGACCAAAGGCGAGAGAGCGCAAGTGAGTTGCTCTCTCGTTTGTGTTGTACAGGAGTTTGCTTCATGACGAATCGCCATGTGTTGTTTTTACTGTTACTGCTTGGTCTGGTGGGATGTAGTTCATCTCCCGGCGTAGACGGCGTGGGCGCGTCGCCTAAAAAGCTGGCCGAAGCAGCCATGATGGCGACGGACACGCCGGCGCCGACGGCTACAGCGATTGCCACCGCAACGCCGGCGCCGTTACCCACGGCTACGGCTACGCCAACCGTCACTCCCACAGAGACGCCGCTGCCTTCTCCCACCCCAACGGCGACGCCCGCGCCCACCGCGACGCCTTCCCCGCCCCCGCTCACCGAGACCCCACCGCCCCCGACCGCGACATATCCGCCGCCGCCGCCAGCCGTGAATGTGCCAATTCTGATGTACCATTACATCTCCGAACTGCCCGCAGACGCCGACACGTACCGCCGCGACCTCACCGTGATCCCGGCGCATTTCGAGGAGCAACTGCACTATCTCCAGGCGCAGGGCTATCAGAGCGTTCTGTTGGCGGATATTTACGAAACATTGACCACCGGTAAACCGTTGCCGGAGAAGCCCATCGTGTTGACGTTTGACGATGGCTACAAAGACGCTTATACCGATGCGCTTCCCTTACTGCAAAAGTACGATTTCGTGGGCGAATTCTTCTTGCTGGCGACCCCTGCGCACTACGAGTCGCCGCAATACCTCACCTGGACTGACGTCCGTGCGATGGCCGATGCCGGGATGTCTATGCAGGCGCATGGCCGCGATCACTACGATCTCACCAATCGTCCGTATGATTTTCTGGTTTACCAAATTTTAGGCGCGCGCGAAGCCGTCGAAGCTCATTCGGGGCAACCAGTGCGCTTTTTCTGCTACCCCTCCGGGCGTTACGACGCTGCAACCGTCGCCGTGGTGGAATCCGCCGGTTACTGGGGCGCGGTGACGACGGCCTGGGGCACCGAACTGCGCCTGGACAACCGTTTCACCTGGCCGCGCATCCGGGTGAAGGGGGCCTGGTCGGTGGATTATTTCGCGCATATCATACAGCAAGTATCCCCATAATCATTCGGCAGGATCAGATGAATACAAGCGATCCACTCGATATCAAAGTCATACGCTGTGAATTGCTATCCAATATGGATAGACAAGACATCGTGGCGTTGTGCAGCAGAGCCTATGAAGAAGATATGGAGCCTCTGTTTGACACGTTTGCCAATGCAACCCACGTCCTGGGTTACGACAACGGCATCCTCGTGAGCCATGCGCTATGGGTGACGCGCTATCTACAGGCTGGGACAGGCCCGCTTTTGCGCACTGCCTATGTCGAGGCGGTCGCCACAGAAGAGGCTTACCGCAATCGCGGCTTCGCCACAGCGATTATGCAACGTCTGGCCGATGAGATTCAAGATTTCGATCTGGCTGCGCTCTCGCCCTTCAGTGTGGCTTATTATGGCCGGCTTGGATGGGAATTGTGGCGCGGCCCGCTGTTTATCCGCACAGAAGACGGCCTTCTGCCTTCCCCCGCCGACGAAGAGGTGATGATCCTGCGGCTCCCCCAAACACCCCTATTGGATTTAGGCCAGCCTCTTGCCGCCGAATGGCGCGAAGGCGAATTGTGGTAGCGGACAAACGACGATTTCAGCGATTTGCACCCTGACGACATCCACAGCGGCGTCAATTTTAGTTTCCGTGGTAAAATTGAAATAACGACAACGCTTATTTTACCGGACTAAAATAACGATGGATGCCGAAGTCTTTCAGAACAGCCCCGCCGGTCGCGTGATGCAGGCCATCGGCGGACACCGCGTCTTTGTCCCCAACCCGCTGCCGCCGCAGATGGCGTGGTCGGCGGAACTGGTGCAGGCGCTCTCCGCTGCCGACCGCGCCGTGGGCTACTTGGGCGGCCTGGGGCAGATTTTGCCCAACCCATATCTGCTGATTCGGCCTCTGCAGCGCCAGGAAGCCGTCCTTTCATCGCGCATTGAGGGCACGCAGGCTTCGCTCTCCGATCTCTACGTCTACGAAGGCGCGCATCGCACCGCCTGGTCTTTCCCCGACGATGTGCAGGAAGTCTACAACTACGTGCAGGCGTTGGAATATGGCATGGAGCAGGTGCAGACGGGAACGCCGGTGTCACTGCGGCTGGTGCGGGAGTTGCACGCGATCTTGATGAACGGCGTGCGGGGCAACTGGAGCGGGCCGGGCGAGTTCCGGCGCACGCAGAACTGGATCGGCCCGGCCGGCTGTCGTCTGGAAGAGGCCACTTTTGTCCCGCCGCCGCCTGAAGCTTTGCCGGAGGCATTGAACGCCTGGGAGCAGTTCTTGCACGCGCCGTCGCAGTTGCCGCCGCTGGTGCGGCTGGCGCTGACGCACTACCAGTTCGAGGCGATCCATCCCTTCCTGGATGGCAACGGGCGGGTGGGGCGGCTGTTGACCGTTTTGCTGCTGGTGGCCTGGGAGGTTTTACCGCAGCCGTTATTGTATCTGAGCGCCTACTTTGAACGCCGCCATCAAATGTACTACGCCTTGCTGTTGGACGTGAGCCAGCGTGGTTCCTGGGAACTTTGGCTGCGCTATTTCCTGCACGGCGTCGCGGAGCAGAGCCACATCGCGGTGAAGCAGGGACAGCGTTTGCTGGCGCTGCACACGGCCTACCGCCGCCAATACGAGGATTCGTCCAAGCTACTGGCATTGATTGACATGTTGTTTGAGAATCCCTTTGTCACCGGGACAATGGTGATCAACCAGTTGGACGTGTCCAGCGCGACGGCGTACCAATACCTGGCGCAGCTCGAAGATGACGGCATTCTGCAGGAGATCACCGGGCGGAAGCGCGGGCGGCGCTACGTGGCGCGCGAGATTTTGGATGTGATCGAAGACACCGAATAGGAGTATACCATGACCGAGAGCGAATTGGATGTCTGGTTTCCGCGTCTCAAGCCGGTTGAGCCAACCGTGTTGGGCAACGTTGTCAGCGGCAGCCTGAGCCGGGGGCTGGAAGCAAAACTGTCGCCGGATCGTTTCATTGAGGGATTGGCGGTGGGACGCTACGTCGTCGTGCGCGGGCAGACCGAGCGCCGCTTCTTCGGGATGATCACCGACGTGGCGCTGGAAACCCGCGCGCCGGAGCTGGAACAATCGCCGCCGGAAGACCCCGACGGCTTCCTGGCGCGGGTCTATCGCGGCACGCTGACCTACGGGCGCATCCACGTCACGCCGATGCTGGTGGTCGAAGAGGGCGAGGTGCGGCCGGCCAAGACGATTCCGAGCCACTTCACGCACGTGTACGAGGCCACGCCGGAGGAAGTCGCGCAGATTTTCGGCGACCCCGATGAACCGGGACGTTTCTACATCGGCGAGCCGTTGGAGATGGAGAACACGCGCATCGCCCTGGATTTGCCGCGCTTTGTGGAACGGTCCAGCGGGATTTTCGGCAAGAGCGGCACCGGCAAGACGTTCCTCACGCGGATGGTGCTGGCCGGCATTATTCAGCATCACGCTGCGGTGAATCTAATTTTTGACATGCACAACGAATACGGCTGGAAGAGCCAGGACGAGGCCAAACAAGATGTCAAAGGATTGCGCCAACTTTTCTTCGATGGGCGGGTGAGCGTGTTCACCCTCGATCCCGAATCCTCACAACGGCGCGGCAGTAAGGTAGACTTCAAAGTCACCATCGGCTACGATCAACTGGAGCCAGAAGACCTGGAAATGCTGGCTCCGCTCTTCGGCTTTACCGACGTGCAGTCGAACGCGCTGTATATGCTGCGACGACGGCTTGGTACAGCCTGGGTGCGCCGTCTGCTGGCAGAAGAAATGGATGAAGACCTCATCGCCATTCTGGAAAACAATCAATTGCACGAGGGTACGCTCGGCGCGATCAAACGCAAACTGGAACAATTGCGCCGTTTTGATTTTCTTGTAGAAAAAGCCACCGATGACCCGATTGGCCGCATCTTGCAATACATCGAGAGCAACAAAAGTGTGATCTTGGAGTTTGGACGCTATGGCAACGCCCTGGAAGCCTACATCCTGGTAGCGAACTATATCACCCGGCGGATTCACAAAGCCTACGTGGATCGCAAAGAGTCGGCGCTGGGCGGCAAGGGCAGCGAGCCGCGCCCGTTAGTCATCACCATCGAAGAAGCGCACAAGTTCCTCGATCCGGCGATTGCCCGTCACACGATTTTCGGCACGATTGCCCGCGAGATGCGCAAGTACAACGTCACACTGCTGGTGGTGGATCAGCGGCCCAGCGGTATTGACCCGGAGGTGATGAGCCAGATCGGCACGCGCGTGACGGCGCTGCTCGATGAGGAAAACGACATCCGCGCCGTGTTCTCCGGCCTGGCGGGGACGGCGGCCCTGCGCGAAGTCCTGGCGCGCCTGGAGACCAAACAGCAAGCGATGATCCTGGGCCATGCCGTGCCCATGCCGATCGTCGTCCACACCCGCGATTATCAGGATTTATACGGCGAGATCGCCGGGAAAGGCATTGACGTTCAGGACGCCGCGGCGGCTTTATTTGGATAGCTTATAGGTGCTCAAGCGGACGCAAGGCAAGACCGTGCAGCAGTTACTAGAAAATGTGATATAGTGTTTCCTGGATTGACAAGTCGTGCGACTGTAATGTGAGAGGAAGTCATGAGCGAAACTGGCCTATCCAAGGCAAGCATTTTAATCGTTGACGATACCCCCTTCAATGTGCGTTTTTTGGCAGATATTTTGACGCGGGAAGGCTATACCGTGCAGACTGCGTCCGCCGGAGATCTGGCTCTTGAATCTTTGCGAACGTCTGTCCCCGATTTGATCCTACTCGACATTATGATGCCCGGTTTGTCCGGCTATGAAGTCTGCGAGCGCCTGAAGGCCGAACCCGAAACGCGCGATGTTCCGGTGATTTTTCTCAGCGCGCTGAACCAGGAACTTGATAAAGTGCGCGCTTTCGCGGTTGGGGGCGTGGATTACATCACCAAACCGTTCCAGGTGAAAGAAATTCTGGCGCGCATCGAAACGCATCTTTCTCTACGGCGTTTACGACAGCAACTCGAAGAGAAGAACATCTCTCTGCAACGCGAGATCGTCGAGCGTACCCGGGCTGAAGAAAACCTGCGCCACTACGTTGAGCGATTGCGCATCCTGCACGAAATTGATCAATCCATCGTCGCGGCGCGGTCGCCGGAGGCGATTGCCGTGGCTGCGGTTGGACGCATCCGCCAGCTCGTCCCCTGCGAGCGCGTGACCGTGATTACGCTCACCGATGATGGGGTATGCAAGACGCTTGCGGCAGAATCGAGCGGTGAACTGGCGGTGGAGATTGACGGGCAAGTTTACCAGGAAGTCTTTACAAACCCCGTTCTGCGCGCCGGGCGGGTTCAGGGCGTTCCAGACCTGCTTGAATTACCCGCGTTGTCGCCATTACAGCAGTCCTTATCGTCCGAAGGCGTGCGTGCTTATATTATCGTGCCGCTCGTTGTCTATGGTGAATTGGTGGGTACGCTGCACCTGGAGTCGCGCCAGCCGGCCGTGTTCGACGCAGCCTATATCACCGCGGCCACGGAGGTTGCGGCGCTCTTAGCGATTGCGATCCGCCAGGCGCATTTATACGAACTGGCGCAGCAGGAGATCGCCGAACGGAAATTGGCTGAGGAAGCACTGCGCCAGCAAACCATCGAGTTGGAAGCGCGCAATGTGGAGTTGGATGCCTTCGCGCATACGGTCGCGCACGATCTGAAAACCCCACTCACGGCGGTCGTGGGATTCAGCGACTTGTTGCAAAAACGCTATGCCCACATGCCAATCGAGAAATTGGGCGATACCTTGAACATCATCGCGCAGAACGGACGGCGGATGTCGAACATCATCAACGAATTGTTGCTGCTCGCCAGCGTCCGCAAGATGGACGAGGTGCCTGTGTCCCGGTTGGATATGTCGCAGATCGTGAGTGCTGTCAAAGAGCGGCTTGGTGATTTGCTGCAAACGGCTATGGCCCAGCTAGTTGTGCCCGAAACCTGGCCCGCAGCTTATGGATACGGCCCGTGGATCGAAGAGGTGTGGCTCAACTATATCAGCAATGCTATCAAGTACGGCGGAAATCCACCGCGTCTCGAATTAGGGGCGACGGCGTTGCCTCAAGGCGCGGTGCGCTTTTGGGTGCGCGACAACGGCAAAGGTCTTTCTGCGGAAGAGCAGCGTCATCTCTTTGTTGCGTTCGCGCGCCTGCAACAAACTTCGGTGGAGGGACATGGATTGGGGCTATCCATCGTGCATCGGATTGTCACGAAGTTGAAGGGCGAGGTGGGCGTCAGTAGCACCGTGGGGCAGGGCAGTGAGTTTTTCTTTACCTTGCCCTCTACGGAGGATGGTAACGATCAGGCGGCGGAATGGTAGCTATGGAACAGTCGGTTTTTGCCAAACAAACGCAGTTCAACACCTTTCCGCCTTTCAAACTGGTCTACATTGTCTACCGGCGTTTGTGTGAACAGGGTGTGCGCGCTACCTACTTGTGGGTGCAGGACAAAGTACTGCGGCGGACGGCGGGCTTCTCGCCGCCGCACATCAGCCGCGTGCAGCCGTTGCTGTACGTGGGCGGTCAGCACAAGCAGCGCGGATTGGCGCGGATGCGCGCGTTGGGCATCACCGCCGTCGTCAATATGCGCGAAGAATCCGACGATGCGCAACGTGGGGTGACGTTGGATCACTACCTGTGGCTGGCGACCACTGACGATACGTCTCCGACGATGGAAGACCTGGCGCGGGGCGTGGATTTCATCGCGCAAAACATCGCTGCCGGGCGCGGGGTGTACATCCACTGCGCGGCGGGGGTGGGGCGCGCGCCCTTGATGGCGGCCGCCTATCTCGTGCATACCGGGATGAGCGCGGCGCAAGCCTGGGATGCCATCCGCCGCGCGCGCCCTTTCATCCGCCCGACGCCGCCCCAAATCACCGCCCTGGACGCCTTTGCCGCGCAATACCAGAGATGATTGTACCGCAAGCTGACAGCTTGCGACGAGGAGTGACTATGTCGAACATACAAATGACCGGCGCAGAAGCCATAGTGGGCGCGCCACATATCCAGGACAGGCTACGAACGGTCAGCGAGCGCATTGTCGGCGATCCATCGCTCACGGAAGACCTGCTCGATGCTGAAGCCCAAACGCTGTTGCTCTGGGCGCAGGCGGAAGTGGAACGGCTGGTGTTGGAAACTGCTGACCTGGACGAGGATATGGCCTGGCAGACGCTCGACCCAGCCTTGCGCGCGCTGCGGCGCTACGTGCGCCGCGTTGCCAAATCGAGCGCGGAGGCGGATGATCCCGCCGCCAAGTTGCAGGCGCTGCTCGCGTCGCCCCCCGCCTACACCGCCGCCGTTTAATCTATGCCACCAACCACGCGCGCCCCATCCGGCAGCAAAAAGCTACAGTTCGGGTGGAAAGAACTGCTCATCTCGCTCTTTCTGGTGATTGCGGCGTGGGCCGGGATTGATCTGCTGGCCGGTGGATCGTCGAAGCCTATCGAAACCACCGAAAACGCCGGCATCCAGGTCTTCTTCACCACACCCCGCTATCCCGACAAAGCCGCCTACCACCAGGGCGGCCTGGACGAAAAACTCGCGGCGGCGATTGACGGCGCGCAGAATAGTGTGGACGTCGCCGCTTTCGAGATTGACCTGGCGCGGGTGACAGATGCGCTGCTCCGCGCCCACCAACGTGGCGTCAAAGTGCGCGTGGTGACAGACTCGGATTACGCCGAAGAACAGGGGCCGGAGCGTATGTTGGCGGCGCAAATTCACGTGGTTTTCGATGATAGCCAGCCCTTTATGCACAACAAGTTCGTCGTCATTGACGGCAAGCAAGTGTGGACCGGCTCGTGGAACCTGACCGACAACTGCACCTACCGCAACAACAACAATGCGGTCGTGGTCAACTCCAAACTGCTGGCGGCAAATTACACGGCGGAATTCGAGGAAATGTTCGTGGATAGCAAATTCGGCGCGTTCTCGCCCGATAACACGCCGTATCCCATCGTTGACATTGCCGGCGTGCCGGTTGAGAACTTCTTCGAGGCCGAGGGCAACACCCGCGCGCGGATCATCAAGCTGATTGAGGGCGCGCAATCCAGCCTTGATGTGCTGGCCTTTGTCTTCACCGACGACGACATCGCCAGCGCCATTGTCGCGCGCCATCGCGCCGGCGTTCCCGTGCGCATCGTCGTCGAGACGCGCAACGTGACGAGTGATGGCTCAGACGTGACGGCGTTTCAAAAGGCCGGCATTGACATCCTGCCAGACGGGAACCCCTACATGATGCACCACAAAGTCATCATCATTGACAATGCCGTGGTCATCACCGGCTCATACAACTTCAGCCGCAACGCCGCCGATTACAACGATGAGAACGTGCTGATCCTGCACAGCACAGCAATCGCGGCGCAGTATGCAGAGGAATTCGGGCGGGTGTACGGACAAGCGAAAGCGGCGCAATAGTCCACGCTGCCATAGCCCGTTCCCGAGACGGGAACGGGGAGCATTCTGTGTCGAATTACCGCAGAATTTCTTCGAGGCGCTGATACCCCGCCGGCGTCCCCATATCAATGAACGACTCGCCGACCGGAAAACCGCGCAACCGTTCGCCGCCGGCGAGCAATGCCGGGAACACCTCACGTTCCAGTGAGACCTTTTCGCCTGCCGGGATGTAATCGAGGATGCGCGGCTCGAAAATGTAGACGCCGGTGTTGACCAGACCGTGTCTCACATCCGTCGCTTTTTCCCGAAAGGCGACAATCCGCAGTCCCTCATCCAGGATCACCTGCCCGGATTGCCCGGCATCCGCAACCTCTGTCACGACGATGGCCCCAATGGCGCCCGGTTGCTGCGCGTGCTGAGCGGCGATAGCTTGATAATCCGTGGCGAGGTAGGTGTCGCCGTTGACCACCAGCGCCGTGTCGTCGAAGAATCGCTCGGCGCAGCGCAGCGCGCCGCCGGTGCCCAACGGCGTCGTCTCCTGCGAATAGACGATCTCCACGCCTAACCGTTCCCCGTCCCCAAAGTGCGCCACAATCGGCGCGGCCTGGTATCCCACGCAGAGCACGAACCGCCGAAACCCTTGTCGCGCCAGCAGGCTGATTTGGTGTTCCAGGAACGGCTTCCCGTTGAAGGGGATCATGCTCTTGGGGCGGTCGGCGAACAGCGCGCGGATGCGCGTCCCCAGGCCGCCGGCCAGCACGAAGACCCTCATTCCCGCACTTCCCACGTTTGCAGCCCTTTCAGGTCGAAATGGAAATCTACCACCCGCGCGCCGAGCTTCTCCAGCGCCTCAGCGACCCGGTAGCGGCGCTGGAAGGGACAATACACCATCATAAAGCCGCCGCCGCCGGCCCCGCTGATCTTGCCGCCCAGCGCGCCGGCCTGTCGCGCCGTCGCGTAAAGCTCCTGGATAAACGGCGGGCTGATCTGCGTCGCCATTTTCTGTTTGTTTTCCCAGGCGTCGTTGAGCAGCGCGCCGAAATCGTTGAGGCGACCTTGCAGCAGCGCGTTCTTCATCGCCGTGGCAATGGCCTTGAGTTCTTCCATCGCTTGCAGCACGTCCTCTTTGCCCCGCACGTAATTGTCCACCTGCGAGTTGATGATCCCGGCGGAAACGCGCGTCTTGCCGGTGTAGCACAGCAGCAGATTGTAGTTTAGCTCGTTGATCGTCTCACGGGCGATGCGCAGCGGATTGACGATGGTGGCGTCTTTGCTGAACTCGATGAAGTTGAAGCCGCCGAACGTCGCCGCGTATTGATCCTGCCGCCCACCGCGAATCTCCATATCCACGCGCTCAATCGCGTAGGCCAGCTCGGCGATGTCGTAGTTCGTCAACGGGAGGTGTCGCCATTGCAGGAAAAGCCCGATCAGGCAGACGACGAGGCTGGATGACGACCCCAACCCTGATCCCGGCGGCGCATCGGTGTGCATAAAGACGTTCAAACCCTGGCTGCTATTTTCTGGCGTGAGGCGATTGATGACCGCCTTCACCAGGTCAAGCCGCCCGTCGTAGGGGAGCGGCTTGTCCACGTCATACTTGGCGATCACGTCGTAGTCCAGGGAGTGGACGGTGATTTCGGGCGCGTCGCTCAGTTGGAGTGTGGAATAGGAGTACTTGTCAATCGTCACATTGAGCACCAGACCGCCCCGTTCCTCGGTGTACGGGGAAACGTCGGTGCCGCCGCCGGCAAAAGAGATACGCAAAGGCGCTTTGGAGCGAATCAACATTGTTATGTGCCTCCTCGGGAAAAGTTACGGGTTGCAAGTTACAGGTTGAAAGTTGAAGTGGTTAGTATGAACGCTTTTTCGGCGTTGGTGTTACACGCTTTCGACAACATCGTGATAAAAGGCCATAATTTGTCGGATCATCGCCTCTTTGGAGAGCGCGCCGTAAGCGCGCTGGCGACCACCTTCGCTCAGACGCGCGCGTAGCGCCGGGTCGGCAATCAACTGCTGCAACGCCGCCGCCAGCGCGGATGGATCGTTCGGCGGGATGACCAGGCCGGTGACGTTGTGCTGGTTCACGTAAGAGGTGCCGGTTCCCAGTTCGGTGCAGATGACAGGCAAGCCGCAAGCCATCGCTTCCACCTGCGCCGTCCCCCACGTCTCGGCGCGGTTGGTGGACGGGAACGCGAAGATGTCGGCGGCGTGATACAACGCGATGAGATCGGCTTCCGGCACCTCGTCAAGGAAGGTGACGCGGTCGGCCAGGCCGTCGTCGCGTGCCTTCTGCTGCCAAACTGGCCCCAGCGGCCCCTTGCCGACGACCAGCGCGTGGGCGTTGACCGTTTTGAGCGCGTCAATGAGCACGTCAATGCCCTTGTAGTGGCGCAGCTTGCCCACCGCCAATACGAGCGGCGTGTCGCCGTATTGCTGGCGGATTGTAGCCGCGCGCTGTTGAATCTGCGGCGTCGGCGTGAAGCGCGCCAGATCAACCCCGTGGTGGATGACGATGCACTTATCGGCAAAGGGCTGCAAGAAGCGCGAGGTCTGGATATACTGCGGGTTCGAGACGGTGATGCGTTCTGCGCGACGGAGCACCTGCCAGAGGAGCGGGCGATAGAAAAACCCCAACACCTTTTGGCGCACAATGTCGCTGTGGTAGGTCAGGACGAAGTGTTTCCCGCGCCCAAAGAGCAACTGGCCGATTTCTGCCGGGGGATAAGGGAAGTGCAGATGGACGATGTCGGCGTCCTGGCTCAGACGGCGCAACTGCCGGTAAAAACCCAGGCTGATGGGCGCCGAGGACACGTTCACCTGCCGCCCGGTTTTGGTCACAGGCACGCCGTTGATCTCGCCTTCGAGCGTGCGCCGGTCGGTGTTCGTCACCAGCACGCGCGCGTCTACGCCTTGCTCGCGCAGCCCTTCGGCGAGCAGTTGAATGTGATGCTCGATCCCGCCGACGACGGGGTAATAATCTTTGTAGACCTGTAACACGCGCATGGGGCTCTCCTCAAAATGCCAAATGTAGGGCAAACTGTTAGTTTGCCGCTGCCGCAAGCGCCGCAAATTTGCGGCTACAGCTTGCGCGACAGTGCTCGTTCAACAAGTACGCGGCGACGGCTGATAGATCCGGCAGAATCGCATCTGGCATAAAGGATAACGTTTCGGGATGCGCGGCTAATTCAGCGCCGTAGCCGGTCTGCACCAGGATGGTGCGGCAGCCGAGCGCGCGGCCCGGCTCAAGGTCGCTCATTTTGTCGCCGACGACAATACACGGCGTATCCGGCAAGCCCAAATCCGCGCGCGCCTGTTGATACAGCGCCGGTTTGGGTTTGCGGCAGTCGCATTGCGCGTCGGGATGGTGCGGGCAGACGTAGATCGCGTCCACGCGCGCGCCGTGAGCCGCCAATTCGGCGGTCAGGGCGGCGTGAACGGCGGCGACGTCTTCGGCGGTGAAATAGCCGCGCCCGATGCCCGATTGGTTGGTGATGATGACCACGGCCCATCCCGCCGCGTTGAAGCGCCGGACTGCCTCCGGCACGCCGGGCAGGACGCGCAAGTCGGCGGGATCGCTGAGGTAGTTGACTTCCTCGTTGAGCGTGCCGTCGCGGTCGAGAAACAGGATGGCGGTATAGGTCATACGTTCTCCACGCTGGCGCGATAAACGTCCAGAGTTTGTTGCGCCGTAGCTTGCCAGGAAAAATGCCGCGCCTGCGCCAGCCCTTTATCGCGCATCGTCTGGCGCAGGACGGCATCTGACCACAGCCGATCCAACGCCGCCGCTAACACCTCCACATTTGTCGGGTCAATGAGCAGCGCGGCGTCTCCGACGACTTCTGGCAGACTGGAGGTATTGGCGCAGATCACCGGCGTTCCACACGCCAGCGCTTCCAACGGCGGCAATCCGAAGCCTTCGTACAGGCTAGGGAAGGCGAAAGCCATCGCCGCCGCGTACAAAGCCGGCTGGTCTGCGCTGCTGACCGGGCCGAGCCAGGTGATGCGGTCGTCCACGTGCAGCGCAACCGCGCGTTGACGCGCTTCAGGATGTTGCGGCAGCCACGCGCCGGCAATCACGAGATGGGCAGCGGACTCCGCCATACGCGCAAAAGCCTCGACGAGCCGGGCGAGATTTTTATGCGGTTTGTTGCTGCCCAGGTAGAGGATGAAGCGTTGCGGGAGGTTGAGGCGAGCGCGAAGTTCGTTCATGCTCTGCTGCGATTGCGGCGTGAACGCCGGGTCCGCCGCCAGAGGAATCGTTGTGACGCGCGCCGGATCAATGCGGAAATGCGCCAGCACGTCGCGGCGGGTGGCCTCGGAGATGGCGAGGCAGCGCCGCGCGGCGCGCAATGCCAGCGCAGTCGTCCACCGAAATAGCAGCCGGGCGCGGAGCGTGCTGTGCTCCGGGAACAGAATCGGGATAAGGTCGTAGAGCGTGAGCACGGTCGGCCTGCCGGGGTAGTACGGCATCACGTAGTAGGCGCTGTGATAGACATCGGCCCTGTGTTGTCGGAGCAAGCGGGGAATTACCCATTGCTGCTGGAGCGAGAAAGGCGAGACATTCACCGCTAAGCCTTGCGCCGCGCCGTTCGCCGGCAGCGCCAACGGATGCGCCGGATCGTGGAGCAGCGTCAGGCGTTCGTCGGGAGCGAGCAGCGGCGCCAACTCGCGGGCGAGGTTCGTCACATAGCGTCCGATGCCGGGGAAGTGCGGCGTGGCGGTGCGGGCGTCTAAAATGTAATGCGGCATAGCTCATCCATTATGATGCTTTGGAAAGAGGCGATTTTAGCGAAATGTACAGACTTCCCCCCAACAGGATAGCAGCGTAAAGGCCAAATCCACTCGCCAACGGCGCCCACGGCGCGGGAAGCGTGGTGATCCACACGTGGTTGAGACGTGATAGCCCGGCGAACAAGTAAGCAAGAGCTGCGACGGTCTTTTGCCACTTCCCTTGTCCCCACAACCAGGCCAGCGCCGGAAGTAGAAGTGTGTGGTTATAGCGTTCAATATGCGGGAAAATGGCTAATGTGTAGAGCACCCATAGGTAAAATCCTGCCTCTGCCTGGGCCGTCGTCCGTAACAGGCGGATGATCACCGGCAGGGCCAGTATCCCGGCAAGCACATAACCACCCCAACGTAACAACTCCGGGTTCACCGACCAGGGCGGTGACCAGGTGATAGTTACCGATTCATTCACGTTCAAGCCGGGGACATTGTATGTGTGCGAGCGCCCGAGGCGATCAAGCCACGCCCCCAGAGATTGGTCGTCCATACTAGCTTGTTCTGAGGCCGACATAATGCGATAGGGAAGGAAGTCAAACCAGTATTCCTTGTTGGCCTCCGGCATCCACAGTGCGGTTATCCCCAAAAGAAGAAAGGCTGCCAACGTCCCCAGTACGAGGAATTTCCACCGTCGTAAAAATACTGCTGCCCCCATCCACAACAAAGGGAAAAGCTTTGCGCCGGTCGCCAGCCCTTCGGCAAAACTGGCCGGCCACAAGGATGATTTTGTCGTCTGCCGGAAGCTGACGCCGATACACAGAGCCGCAGCCAGAAGAACGATGCTGGTCTGTCCCAACGTGAGGTCGAGGAATACCGGCCCAAAGGTGACGGTCACGACAAATATCAAGGCCAGGGCCTTTTTCCCCCGGCATCCGGCCAGTCGCATCAGCATGGATGCAATCCACACAAGCAGGGCCAGGTTCAAACCTACCCACAGCCAGGCAGCGATAGGGAAGCTAACGAGTGTCAAAGGCTGTAATAGCCAGGGCCAGAAGGGTGGATTATAAATCGGTGGGGGGAGAAACGGTATAGCCTTTATCGCCTGGATGTGCTGTAGCCAGTCTGCCGGATAGCTATACGGTGAAAATCCCGAACGCAACGCCAACGCTGCCGCGTAAAATGCGGAAAAGTCCAGGAGTTTAGGATAAGGAAAGAATGTTTTGAGTCGTAAAATGGCGGTGGCGAGATGCAAAAAAAGCCCCAACCCGACCGGCACAGCGATATACCAATAACGTTTGAGAGGGGAGAGATATTTCGTCGTGAACGAGGATGGGACAATGCGTGAAACCATGCCTTCGCAATCCCTGTGCCATCCCGTCTACAACGTCCCCAACAACTTCCGGTACACCGCCATCGTCTCCTGCGCGGCGCGTCCCCACGAGAACCCTGCGGCGCGCTGCACCCCCAATTCGCGCAGTTCGGTCTGCAATGCTTTATCTTTGACGATGCGGCGCAGCGCCTCGGCGATGGCGGCGTCGTTAGTCGGATCGAACGTCAACGCGGCCTTGCCCACCACTTCTGGCAGTGAGGAGGTATTGGAACAGACCACAGGCGCGCCGCACGCCATCGCTTCCAACGGCGGCAGGCCGAATCCTTCGCATAGACTGGGGAAGACGAACGCCGTGGCCCCATCGTAGATCGCCGGCAAATCACAGTCCTGGATGTAACCTGTGAGG
>DAOUAQ010000299.1:0-6843 GCA_034433375.1 Anaerolineae bacterium
GTTGGGTTTTGGGGAAGTTGGTGTCCGTGATACGCGCAATCCACTTGGCTCCATCATTGACCGAGCTCGGGGCGTCCAGCCGGTCAAAACCGCGGCGCAGGCCTTCGAGATACTGATAGCGTCCAAAGGTATCGGCTTCCCAGAGCCCCGCACAGTAGCTGTGCTGACTCAAACGCACAACCTCGCGCTCAGCGAGTTCGCCGGCGCGCTGTAGGGCGCGCCGGTCCGGGTGGTGCGGTGGTAAGGTGGTCACTTGCGAAAATGCCGCCACTTTCACTTCCTTCCAGCCTTCGGCCCGAATCAGGATCATGGTGCCGTCGCTCGAGACATTGCCCACGCCCGCCAGCGGTTGCTCGAGGGGCAGCCAACGTTCGTGGGGAAATTCCTCGAACGCGCCCACCTGCGCGGCGTGTTCGGCTTCCGCCGTATGCCGCTCCTGCACCTGTTGACCAAACCCCTGCGTGACCCGCCGGATGCTCGCTCCGGACACTACTCCGCCCGTCGCTTCCCGATAGCCCTCCGCCGCTTGTGCGAATGACGGTTCCCGCAAACCACCGCGCGTCATCACCCGCGCGGCGCCGCCACTCCAGCCGTCGCCGCGCAACTGCAACTTCTCATCCAGGGGGAAAAATCGTCTCCCCCTCACACTGCGGGCAGACGTAGTAGGCGCGTTCCAGGCGCGTGTCGCCTTCTAAACCGTGTATCGTCCGCGCATAGTGCGCGCCTTTGTACGCCATCGGGGACCCGCACTGCGCGCACACTTGCCCTGCCAGCTGATACCCACTATCGCGGCCATTCACCAGAATCGCTAATCCCGCCCCCATCAACTCGCGCCGCTTCTGCCGCGCTTCCGCTTCGATTTCTGCAAAACTGGCCGCCGGATGCGCGTCATACCACGCTTCCAACTCCTCGTATTTCTCTTCCGCCAATTCCATAAAAGCTGCTTTGCGTTGCGCTTTGCTCATCCGACCGGCCATCTTGGCTCCCTCCTGGGTGTTTGGTGGTTTTGTCCTATTTTACCAGATGTTGCTCTCCTTTTTCCCTATAATTTGTCGTATACCCGGTTAGCTCGGGGTAGAAGCCGATGCCCACCCCCCTTTGGCAGGCTCAGGGCAGGCCCGCCCGTGGATTTCGGCGCGCCCAGAGGGCGGCTCGGTGGTACAGAAGAGGATTTTGAGGGGCGTGCTTTTCCCCGCGCCGTTGTGACCGATCACGCCCACCACCTCGCCGCGTTGGACGTTGAAGAAGACGTCGTGCAAAGCCCAGAAGGTGTCGTCAGGCGTTGGAACGTTGAAACGTTCCAACGAGCGCGTCGCGCAGCGTATCGTGCCGCTGGCGGGCGCGGTCGATGTGGCCTGCTCCGGGCGCAGTCGAGGGGTAGAGCTTGGAGGGTTTTTCAATGCGAATTGCAATATCGCTCATAGATTTGAACGACCTGAAATGAATTCGGATACAGCCTGAAGCACAATTGGCACGTCATGCACCGGGTCTCCTACCAATGGCGACGAATGTACCTTGCCATACTCATCGTGGTGATGATGTGGATAAGTCAAGATATAGGAAAACTCTTCCTTGTTATCCCATCGTAGCAATGGCGCATCTGCGAAAAGTTGATAAGCGTAGTCAATATGCGCACAGTTATAATATATGCGCATCTGCACATAGTATTCTCCTGCCAGCTTCGCTCGAATCTTGAACAGAAATTGATCCTGGGCAAACTCCTTTGTTTCTACACTGACAACTCGGTCGCATAACGGATGCGCCTGGAGAATGGCAGTCAAGGCACCGAGCAAGGCAGGCAGAGATGTCATACAGCAGCCTCTTGGCGCAGACCCAACCAACTATCGAGCATTTCCAATGCGGCTTTCCAATCAAACCAATCGTCTTCTTCCAGCATAATCGCTTGCCCCAGGGACTGGCGTTGTTGCGGCGAGAGTTGTTCAGATTCCAGTAAAGCCGACCGTTCGTGCAGATACTGGCAAAATCGTTCAAACGGCATACCGTATTTGCGCTCGAAACGCGCCAGGTCCCGTTGCAAGGTCGCGATCTGACGCAGCACATACTCCCGCACCAATTCCCGGCCGGCTTGTTCTTCAGTGACGAATATCTTGCGTCTGACTAAAGGCTCCATTGTCGTTGCAAAAGTGTTCATCTCTTTTCCTCATTCAACGCTGTTCTTCTTGCCTCATGATACCATAATCCGTACAGATTAGAAGCTAGCGTCTACCTTCACGCCCTCAGAGCACCCTTTCAGCAGGCTGCCCACCCGTGGATTTTGGCGCGCTCGGCGTGGACCTTGAAGGAGACGTGGCGCAAGGCCCAGAGCGTATCGTCAGGCGTTGGAACGTTTCAACGTTCCAACGCTAAATCACATCCGCGAATGTCCGCTCGGTGCGACGGAAGAAGATGGCGCCGGAGACCAGGATAGCCAGCGCAATACCGATGGAGACAGGGAACAGGGCGCCCGGCGGCTGCGCGTCCGCCAGGTGATTGCCTAACAGCGCCCAGCGGAAGCCTTCGACCACGCCTGTCATCGGGTTGAGGGCCAGCAAGAAGCGGAATCGCTCCGGGATCAGCGAGCTGCCGTAGATCACGGGCGTCAGGTACATCCCCACTTGCACCAGGTAAGGGATCAGGTAATTGATGTCGCGGTAGCGCACGTTGAGCGCCGACAGCCACAGCCCAAAGCCGAGCGCGGTCGCCATCGCCAGCAGGAGAAACGCCGGCAGCAGAGTTATGGCCGGCGTCGGGCGGATGCCATACACGACCATCATCACGATAAGCACGCCGAACGCCACGGCGAAGTCCACCAATCCCGAAAGCACGCCGCTGATCGGGATCACCAGCCGGGGGAAGTACACCTTCGTGATCAGGTGCGCGCTCCCCACCAGGCTCGCCGACGAGCGGTTGAACGACGCGGCGAAGTAGTTCCACGGCAGCAGGGCGGCGTAGGCGAAGATGGGGTAGGGGGCGCCGCCCGACGGCACGTTGAGCAGCCCGCCAAACAGCAGGCTGAAGACGACCATGCTCAACACCGGCTGCAACACCACCCACAGCACGCCCAGCGCCGTCTGCCGGTAGCGCACCTTCAAGTCGCGCCACACCAGGAAGAATAGCAGTTCGCGGTATGCCCACACATCCCGCAGTCCCAACGCCGCCCAGCCCCGCGAAGGCGCTATCACCACCGTAGGAATTTTGACGGTACTTTCCATAAAACTAGCGCCTATGCCTCTTCTATCAATTTCTGCTCGACCAGCGCCAAAACTTGATCGGCCATAGTCAGTGTGTCCTCCGCCGCCTTACGGGTATACACACGCGCCGGGATGCTATCCGGCAATCCATTAGGATAGCGAGTAGGAATGTAGTAAGCATCCAAAGGCGCGACGGCTTCCCGCAGGGCGCTGAAATCTGCATCATACTCGGCAGCCCAACGGGCGAGCTTTTCCACCGAATGTCCGATTACGATTTCCTCTCCTTGCGCGTAAAGGAAGGCCTTGAGTGCTTTTTCCGCGATCTGTTGCGCGACGAAACAGGCCAAATGATAGCTTGCGCCATCGAAAAGCAATTGTGCGCCGCGCCGGTCGGCCTGCGCTTGTTCAAACCAGCGTTGACCCTGGGCTTGTGCTTCCAATCTCATAGAGTACCGTCCCTTCTCGCAATGCGTTGCGGATAAATGGCCGGTCGGCCATCCACGTCATTTCGTCTGGTGTGTAGACGAGTAAATCAACGGCCTCGCACGGTTGCAATTGCCGGTAAATTTCGACGGTGCGGGTGACAAAATCCAATGGTGTGTCCCAGACAATGAGCAAATCCACGTCACTTGTCAGGGCTGGAGTCCCACGCGCCAGCGAGCCAAACAGCACAACTTGTTGTGCGCCCAACTCGGCGGCGGTCGCAGCTAATCTTTCTGCTTCCTGGCGCAACGCTCTGGCGCGTTGCGCGCGCTGCTGTTGTTGGCTTTCTCTGCGTGTGAGTGTTTCCTCTATTCCGACCATGTCCTCTGGTTCAAACTTGTGCGTGTCTAACTTGTTCCTCTACCCAGGGGTACGTCTTTGCTATCCCATCCTTCAGGAAGAATCGCGCCCGCCAGCCGAGCGAATAAATGCGCTCGTTGCTGAAGTTGCGCGACTGCACGCCCACCGGCCCGGCGACGTGCTTGATGTGGATCGTCTTCCCGGCGCCTTCGGCGACGGTTTGCACCAGCTCATCCACCGTCACATATTGCGGGCAGCCGATGTTGACCGCGCCCTCCAAATTCGACTGCATCAGCAAGTAGATGCCGTCCACCATATCATCCACGTAAGTATAGGAGCGGATGGCGGAGCCGTCGCCCCACACTTCGATGGCGCCGCCGTCGGGGACCTCGGCGACTTTGCGGCAGATGGCGGCAGGGGCCTTCTCGCGCCCGCCGGTCCACGTGCCCTCCGGGCCGTAGCAGTTCTGGAAGCGGGCGATACGCACCTGCATGGGATAGTGACGGCTGTACGCCTGCGCCACGCGTTCGGAGTAGAGTTTTTCCCAGCCGTACTCGTTATCGGGATGGGCGGGGATTGCTTCGGCCTCGGTCATCTCCGGCTCGCCGGGCTGCATATCGCGGTAGACGCAGACCGATGAGGAGAAGAAATAGCGCGGCACGCCCAGCAGCGCCGCTGTGCGTGTCATGTGGACGTTGATGAGCACGCTGTTATGCATAATCTCGGTCTCCGCCGTGTGGATGAAGCCCATCCCGCCCATATCGGCGGCCAACTGGTAAACCTCGTCGAAGGTGCCGCCCGGCGCAGCAAGCGCCTCCCAACAGTTCTCCGGCTGACGCAAATCCAGCTTCAAGAACTCATCTGCCTGTGTAGGGGCGAACTCGTGCAGCTTGATGTCCACGCCGCGCACCCAATAGCCTTCGCGCTTGAGCTTCTTCACCAAATGCCCACCGATGAATCCCCCGGCCCCACAAACTAATGCTCGTTTCATCATTTTCCTCCAGAAATAGTCTAAGGTCGAAAGTCCAATGTCGAAAGTCCGTGAAAAATCCGTTTCAATCCGTTAAATCCGTTGACACTACCGTCGTCGTCCCATCAACACAATGGCGAGCGCGACGAGGATACCTGCGCCTAGTATCCCACCGATGGCGTAAACAGGCAAGGTGACAGGCCCCATCGCCACCGTTTGCTGCCCGGCCGGCGGCGGCGCGACGTTGACCGGGGGACGCGGCGTCGGCGTGGGCAGCGGCGTGGCGGTGGGCAGCGGTGTGGCCGTCGGCTGCGGGGTAAATGCCGGCGTGGGCAGCGCGGCGACGGCGGCGATCTCCCGCTGGGTGGCGAACACGTCCATCTGAAGCGCGCCCTGCGCGTTGAGCAGGTCGCCGCGCAAGACCACGCTTAACTGGCCGAGCAGCGGCTGCACAGCCACCGCCACGCCCGGCTCGCCGACGAACCCAGGCGCCATGCGCAGCGTCTCGACATCGCTCCAGCGCTGGTCGCGCCAGACTGTGTAGAGCAGCGCCGGCTGCTGCGTGTCGTCGTAACCGAGCGCCGCCAGATGCACATTGCCCAGGCCGTCAACCGCAGCGCGCACCGGGCCTTCGATGCCTTCGATGCCCCGCAGCCGCGCGCGCATGGACCAATCCACGCCGTTGTTCTCCGACCAGCGGTGATACCAGCCTTTCGCGCCGGTGACTTCCTGCCATAGGATATGCGCTTCGCCGGTGAACGTCGTCGCTAAGTGCGGCCAATCTACAGCGCCGGTAGCGATGGACAGCGGCTCAGACCAGGTTTTGCCTTCGTCGGCGGAGCGCATGTAGAGGATCTCTTCCGGCAGTCCAACGCCGGGTAGCGCCGCCCGCCCCCATGCTACGTGCAGGGTGCGCTGTTCATCCACGGCGAGTGTGGGATGACCCACTTGCGCCCATCCGCGCGCGGCCGCGTCAACGATGCGTTGCGGCGATGTCCACGTTTCACCGGCGTCGTCGGAGCGGGTGTAGTAGAGGCCGCGCCCTTCGTTCAACGGCACAGCGTAGACGACGTGCAGCGCGCCGCCGAGGTCGGCCACAATGTGCGGCCAGCAGCCCGTCGCTGTATCTGCCGAAAGCGGGAGCGGTGTTTGCCATCCACCGGAGACGTAGGCGTCACGGACGTAGGCGCGGCTGTAGAAGATGCCGCCGCTTGCGCCGCCGCTCCATACCGCGTGCAGCCGATCTCCCACAGCCACAATATCCGGTTGGCGGGCGATGTTGGCCGAGGTGAGCACCCGCGCGGGGCGCGTCCAGCGGGCAGCGTCAGCAGCGCCTTCGTTGCGGGCGTAGTGGAGGGCCGTGCCGGGCGTTTCTCGCTCTTCGGCCCACAGGGCGTGGACGCGGCCTGCGTTATCCACGGTGATGGCCGGCAAGGCCGGCGTTACTTCGCCTTGTGAGATGTTGACCGGGTTCGCCCACGGCAGCGGCGGGGCAAAGGCCCAGGTCAGCGCGCTCACCTGCGCCTGCTGAAACCAGACCTCGCCATCTTGCCCAAAGCCGCTCACCGCGAGCGTGTCGCCCACCAGGATGGCGCGCAGTTTGTCCAGAGTCACGCGCCGCTGCACCGTCGGGTCCTCGAAGCTGAAGCTCAGCGTCTTCGTCTCTGACCAGCGGGTCCCATCCCACGCCGCTAAAACCAGTTGACTGCTGCCACTGCCGCCCACCAGGAGCACCTGGCCTGCGGCGGTGCGCAGCGTGTCTATCTGCTGCGGGCAGGCGCGCAACCCTTCGAGGATGCGCGCGCGCTCAGTCCACGTGGCGCCGCCGTCCAACGTCACTTGTTGGTAGAGGGCGCACGTGGCGCGGCTGTCTTCCCACACCAGGAGCGTCTGCGCGTC
>DAOUAQ010000300.1:0-2766 GCA_034433375.1 Anaerolineae bacterium
ACCGGCCAGTCGGCCGGCAAGGCCGCGCTGAGCGCCATCCACAGGGGGATCGTCGGAATCGTGCGGATAAACTCGATGACGCGTTGAATCACCGTGTCAATACGCCCGCCGTAGTACCCGGAGATCCCACCCAACACAATGCCAAGCCCCAGGCTCAAGAAAACGCCGATCACGCCGATCGAAAGCGAGAGGCGTGCGCCATAGCAAAGGCGTGAGAAAAGGTCGCGGCCCATCCGGTCAGCGCCGAGGAGGAAAACTTGTTGGTCTTCGATTTCTGGCGCCAGTCCGAATAGACTGATGTCAGCCTCCCAGATGCCCCACAATTTATAAGTGGGGCCTTTGACAAAGAAATGGATAGGGTAGATGATGTCGGGATTCTCAGTATAAATATCCCGCAACGTCTCTGGGTCTTTTGAACGGTCACGATGGTAGATAAAGGGCGCATACAACTTACCCGTCGCATCAAAAATGCGGACAGGGGTCGGTGGAGCCATTTTGTAGCGGATGAAGTACGCCTCAGGATCGTAGGGCGCTACAAATTCGCAGAAGATGCCGATCAGGTAAAATACGATCAGAATGGCAGCGCCCACAAGCGCCATCTTGTGCTTGCGGAATTTCCACCACATCAGTTGCCATTGACCGGCAACGTAGAGCCGTTCCTCCTCGGCGGCATCTTCGGCAATCTCTTCGATCATCGCAAGCGGCGCGACGACTTCCGCCGGCACAGAGGACTCCTCCAACACCTCAGCGTGAATTTTGCGGTCTTGCGGTTCTGTGGCTGTCATCTTAGCCCTCCATACGGATGCGGGGATCAACCCAGGCGAGCAAAACATCAGAGACCAGCGTGCCAATGACCGTCAGCACGCTCAATAAGAACAAAAAGCTGCCGGCCAGGTACATGTCCTGGGAGCGTAGCGCGCGCAGCATCATCGGGCCATTCGTCTGCAAGCTGAGTACCACAGCGATCAGCGTTTGACCGGAGACCAGGCTCGCTAATGTCCACCCTACGGTACTAAAGAAGGGGTTCATTGCTACCCGCACCGGGTACTTCCACACCAATTTGCGTTCTTTTACACCTTTGGCGCGGGCAGTTTCTACGTAAGGTTTGTTCAATTCATCCAACACATTGGCGCGTGTCGTGCGGATGCTGCCGGCGGTGCTCTCCAGGGCGATCACCACGACGGGAATCCACAGATGTTTCAGCATATCCACGAACTTGGCCCAGCTCCACGGTTCGAGGATATACTCTTCGGAAAATAAACCCCCAACGTTCAGCCCGAACTGGCGCATGGCGACCCACATCACCACCATGGCAACCATAAACCCCGGCGTACCGGCGCCGATAAAACTAAGCGCCGAGAAAAGATAATCGGGAATCGAATATTGGTGCGTCGCTGAAAACACCCCCACCGGAATGGCAATAAACCAACTTACCGCGATGGCGATTAACGAAAGGAACACCGTCAGCGCCATGCGTTCCCAAATCAGCTCTTTTACCGGCTTGCGCCATTCCATAGATTGGCCCCAGTCGCCGCGCAGAATGATGCCAGATATCCATTTGTAATACTGCACATAAACAGGCTGTCCAAGCCCGTATCTCTCCCGCAGCGACGCGAGTTCGGCCTCGTCCACTGCATCGCCAGTGGCGCGCAATGACGCCGCATACGATGTTAGATAGTCGCCTGGGGGAAGCTGGATAATAACGAAAGAAAGCATCGAGATGACAATCAGGGTAGGAATCATCATACCGATACGGCGGAGAATGTAACCTAACATGCTTCACCTCTATCTTACGGAGTAGGGAGTAGGAAGTAGGGAGTAAACGCGTTGACGGTGCGCTTACTTTCCATTCCCTACTTCCCACTTCGGCGAGATAGAGGGCAGACCCACCAAGGGGTCTACCCTCCATATATACCGCACAGCGAACTAAGCGGCGTGTTTTGCCGGGTCGTCCCAGAAGAAGGACTCCGACTGCAAGAATTGTTCATCGCCGGTGGTGTCGTCGTTCGGCATACCTGGGAGAACATTCATGAAGCCATTCTTGGCAACGGTCGGCGAGGGCATCTCGCCCAAGATGCCGATCATGGGCAGTTCCTCGGCCCAGATTGCCAGGATACCCTCGAACAACTTGACCTGCTTGGCCGGATCGGGTTCCACCGAAACCTGATTGTCCCAGATGTCCCAGATCTTATAGATGAAGTGGCCATCCGGCGGCTTGACGCCGTTGACATCCTCCGGGTTGTTATAGTAGAAACCGTAACCAGGACACCAGGGCCGGTCGGGCTGCACGCCACGGAAGATGATGGCGCCAGGCACCAGCGGGAGGACCGTGCGGTCGCCGCCCCAGTAGGCTGCCTCGATCTCGTTGGCGCTGAAGTGCTCCGTGTACAGAGCGCGCTCGAAGTACTTGTAGGTGGCCTTGATGCCAACGGCCCCCAGGTACTTGCACACCAGTTGCACAGAATCCTCGTCCGGCGTGCCGGCATCGGCCGTCCCTTCGATGATGAAGCTGATGGGGGTGCCATCGGGGAACAAACGAATGCCATCACCGCCCTTTTTGTCGTAGCCGGCGGCATCGAGCAGTTGGTTGGCCTTGGCAGGGTCATACTCGATGTAGGCATTGCTGAGCTTCGGATAGTAGCTGGGCGACATCGGCAGCGGGCTGTACTGGCGCGGCTTCAACATGCCGTTCCAGATCAGCTCATTGATTTCCTCGCGGTTGATCGCGTATGAAACAGCGATGCGCACGTCGCGGGTGTTGAAGAA
>DAOUAQ010000301.1:0-22281 GCA_034433375.1 Anaerolineae bacterium
ATTAGTCTGTAGTAGGCATGTCATGCACATCATTCGATCAAAATTCGGGTGAGAGTGGCTCAACTTCGTATGTATTGATGCCCAAGCCACTTTCTCTCCGACAAACTGCTAGCGGGTTCACTTTTGGTAATTTGAAGAAAGTGGCGATAATACTCTCAGGCCGAGCTGAGGAGGAATTTTGCCCGTGGACTTATCCATCAAAGAAGTGACCAACTTGCGCGAGTTGCGCACGTTTATTCGTGTTCCCAACCAATTGTACCGGAATAATCCCTATTGGGTTCCCACGCTTTTTATGGACGATTACCAGACCTTTCGCCGCGACAAGAACCCCGCCTTCGACTACTGCGAAGCGCGTTACTGGCTGGCTTATCGCGGGCGCGAGATTGTTGGGCGGATCGCCGCCATCTACAACCGCGAACACATCGAAAAATGGCAGCAGCCGTACTTGCGCTTTGGGTGGGTGGATTTTGTGGACGACCCGCAAGTGTCGGCGGCGCTCTTCGCGCAGGTTGAAGCGTGGGCCAGGGAGAAGGGCGCGCGCGCCGTCCACGGCCCGTTGGGCTTCACCGATCTGGATCGTGAGGGGATGCTCGTAGAGGGCTTTGAGGAGTTGGGGACGATGGCGACGTTCTACAACTATCCCTACTATCCCGTTCACCTGGAGCGGCTTGGCTATGTCAAGGATGTAGATTGGGTGGAGTACGAGATGACCGTCACGCCTGAGCCGAACGCGACGATTGCCCGCATCGCCGATCTCGCCAAACGGCGTTATCATCTGCGCTTGCTACAGATCAGTAGCAAGAAAGAGCTGCTGCGTCCCCGCACTGAGAAAGGATTGCCTTCTTATGCGCGCGAGCTGTTCGATGTACTGAATGATGAATACAAGCACCTCTACGGCGTCGTCCCGTTGACCGAGAGGCAGGTTGATTACTACATCAAGCTTTACTTCAGCCTGATCTCGCTTGACTTTGTCCCTTTGGTGGTCGACGAAAATGACCGCCTGGTGGCTTTTGGGATCACGATGCCTTCTTTATCCAGGGCGCTACAAAAGTCCGGTGGCCGGCTATTCCCGCTGGGTTTCATCTATCTGTTGCGCGCGCTACATAAGGCGGAGCGGGCCGATGCATACCTGGTCGCTGTGCGCTCTGAGTATCAGAGCAAGGGCGTGAACGCGATCCTAATGGATGCCATTCACCGTTTGTATGTGCAACGTGGTATCCGCAAGGTGGAATCCAACCCTGAACTGGAAACCAATCAGAATGTTCAGGGGCAGTGGAAGTATTATGAAACGCGCCAGCACAAGCGGCGGCGCTGTTTTGTTAAGTTCCTCGTTTGATTGAGGAGCGTCGTTTATTTGATCTCTACTGTAGAAGGCAGTAGGGCTATATTCCCATTCCCCCCTTCTAATATGGGTAGTCGTTCCAGGGAGGGTAAGTAGTACAGCCCAATGGCGAGTGAATAATCGCCCGGCGGTGCATCCACGGGAATCGTGATAATATGAGTATCTGGAACTATTTCGTCAGGTAACCAACAAGAGGTTGGCAGCTTATTGTCCATTGGTTGGCTGTCATGTTGGGCCAGAAGACTACCGCTTGTATCCAGGATATGAACGAAGACGGTGTAGGGAAGGTCAAGGCGCTCTTGCGCTTCCCAATAGAGCGTGATCCGTGCCTCTTCCTCTGGTGTTATGTGCTGTGACTCGATGGCATAGCCTAATAACGTGATGCTCTCACCAAAACGAATGTTCAATGGATGCTCAATAGAAACCTCGTCAACGGTGTAGATGGGGTCACGGGGTTGATAAGCCGGCATCATGGGTGAGCTGACACGCAAGTAGAGTGTTGCCATTAGGGTCTGTAACGCCATCAATAGCAGACAGCCCCGAAAATACCACGGGCGATTTCCTTGTCGGTGGAAGAAAAGCGCTGCGACTAAGCTGATACCGGCCATCCACGGCAACCACATGCGTCCCGCCTCACCGCGTACTATGCCCAAGATCGTCATGGTCAAAACTGCCCCGCTGAGAGCAAAAACTGGTAACAAGACGTACGTGTCGCGTCGTTTTAGCAATTGTGGCCAGGCATGAGCTGTTTCGACGACAAAGAGGAAACCGGACGGAACCCCGACAAATGTAACCAAATCGTATAAGTTGTAGAAGAACCAGGGCCAGTAACTTCGTCCGTGGATAAGTTCCAGGTGTGTTTGCATTGAGGTTGATAAAACTTCCCCGAAGGAGACTCCCATTAGAAGTTGATAAAGCCCCCATATAGCTCCACCTCCCACTGCCATTGCCAACCAGCCGCGCCAGGTCTGCCACACTTTTCCACGGCGGTACAGCCAAAGATACCCTAAAGCATAAAAACCAAGTCCTAGCCCAAAGCTAAGGTTGCCAAAACTAAAGAAAGAGGCAAACGATACGATCAAACCGGCTACGAACCACCAGATAGTCTGATCGTGTTCGAGACCATAGTGCAACACATAGAGCGCGCTGATTAGATAGAAGGGATAAACCGTGTCCCACCGCAACGTAAACAGGGTTACAGCAGGAACCACGACGTAGAGCGTTGCTGCGCGCCATCCCGAACGCGCTCCACCGAGCTTCTTCCCCAAGCTATATAACGGAAGAATTGTCAGTGAAGTCAGGGGTACCAACATCATTTGACCGAGTGTGGCTGCAATTTGCGCATCTTGTAAAGTGACGAACTCCCAGGTGGCACACGCATATCCACGCAACCAATGCGCGAGGCTATGGGCGAGGTCAGGGACTCCTTCGAAAAACCATTTCCACAACCAGAGGTAAACGATATTTCCTGGCGGGTGGACAGGAGGATGAATAGTAATGCCTTGAACAGCCATCATTTGTTCAGGATAGGTCCGCAAGTATTCATGGATTGAATCAATGAAAATAGCGACGCGCCAGAAACCATCACTAGGCCCAATCGCTCGATACAGGTAATATTCCATTGGGAAGCGATAGTGGATGAATTTCAATAGTACTTGTAGGACAACGATCATTCCCATCAGAAAGAACAGACCGGCAACATGCACCCGCTTTCCTGTACGCTCCCAAATCTTGTCGAACCACACACTTCCCAGGACGAAGATACTCAGACCTAATATGGCTGGCCACCAGCGAGAATATGTGGTAGGTGATGGCGGATGTCCAGTCCAAACCCACTCGCCATCTACACCAAACAAAGCCTCCGAAGGGCGCACAACTAGAATCACCAGGTATAGAGCGGTGAATAGGATCACAAACAGTAGAAGCCATGATTTGGGGGCTTGCCAACGTTGCATAAGATCTCCTCGAAAACCGTCCGCTCAATGCAGTGGCTTTTGTTATTTCACCCTTACCCGCGTCAACACGACGGTTTTGGCCGGCATCTGTCCCTTCTCCCACACGATGGGCAGATGTTCGAGTTCGCCGGCCGCGTTGACCCGGTAAATCGTAAGTTGCAGGTTGTAGACTCCCGGTGCAGCGTCGGCGGCGATGGTGAGCGTGCGCGGTTCGTCAATGCACTGCCCCGCTTGCCATGACGACGTCGGCGCTGCGCCATCCAGAGGCCAGGCGTCGGATTGGGCGGCCTTGCGCCACTGGTCGTCAATAAGCTGCACGGAGATGGTGTAGTCGCCGTCAATGGGGGCGGCGCAGCGCCAGTGCAGCGTCACCTGGAGCGATTCCCCGCGTTCCACAACCACGTCATCCAGAGCGTACCCGCTGAGCACGATGCCCTTGCCAAACCGTACTTCGGGCGTTTTTGCCAGCTCACTGAGCCAGATATCGCCGAAAATCACGGCGTCCCCGGCGGGTGTGACGGTGAAAGGCGCACCGGCTTGCACCGGCAGCCGCGCACCTGTGGCCGTCTCGTACATTCCCACCGCAAATGTCAGACTGTCGGGCGCGTAGGCCAACGCAGGGGTGCGGATTGCGTAGTGCTCGATCCACGTCCGCCCCGCTTCCATCCACGTTGTCGAGACAAGGCCTCGTCCGGGGAACGTGTCACGCTGCGCGATGATGCGTTCACCTTCGCCGAGCACGTGGATGAACAGGCTGTGGTCGGTGGCTGTTGGCGCGAGCGCCGTCCATTGCAGCGTCAGGCCGACGGTTGCGCCGGGAACGCTGGTGCGCCGCTCAAGCCTGAAACCGGTCAAGCGCAGAACGTCGCCAAAGTCTACCTGCAACGGCGGCGTGGTCAATTCAGCGCGCGTTTCACGCGGCGGCATATATGCTGGCGCAATCCATAGCGGCAAAGCAATCACGCACAGGATGAACAGGAAAGCTGCAAGCGCCTGCGGGAGAAAGTGCGTAAAACGTAAAACGTAAAACGCAATTCGTAATTCGTGATTCGCCGTTTGCCGTTCGCTACGCGCTACGCGCCACTCTTCACTTTTCACTCGCCACTCGCCACTCGTCATCGCTAACGCCAGCGACCACATCGGCAGCGCAGAGAAGATGAGCCGCCCCTGCGATGACCAGGTGATCGTCGCCCAGCGCATCCACGAGACGAAGACGGCGGCCGGCCACGCCCACGCCAACGCTCGCGCGGCGGTCAGCGCGTCCCAGGAAAAAGGCCAGAGATTGGAGATTTGGAGATTGAAGATTGAAGGATTGACTCTGGACTTTGGACTTTCCACTTTGGACTTTCGATTTACCGCCCACAACCCAAAACGCACAACCAGATTGAGCGCCGCGAGAATGGCGAAAATGTTAAGAATCGTGAAAATCCACGTGGGCATCGGGATGTTGAGACCGCCGAAGTTGCCCCAGTAGCCGGCGGCGAAGGCGAATCGCTCGGCCCAGAGCTGCGCGAAGTCGGCGACCACGTCGCGCGTACCCAGGACGGCGTAAAAGGCGTTCAGCCCAAGCCAGTCGCCGTAGAGTCGAAAATTCCGGTAGAACCACCACCCGGAGATGGCGAGCACGGGGATGAGGATGAGAGACAGGTCGCGTAAAGCGTAAAACGTAAGACGTAAAACGTGATGTGTGAGGCGTGATTTGTCGTTTGCTATGTGCCGTTTGAATTGGCGCCACGCTTCCCATGCAACTGTCGCGGCGGCGAGGGGTAACAACCCGATGGCGCTGGCCTTCGTCAACAACCCCAACCCAATCACCACCCCCAATGTCAGGTAACTTTCAACTTTTAACTTTCGACTTTCAACTTCGGACTGCGGACTATTGACTATCTTGACCATCATCAACAGCGCCAGCGAACACAGCGGCACAACCAGATTGTCGTTGTTCACCGAGGCGCTGATGAACACATACATCGGCGTGAAGGCGTGGATGGCGGCGGCGGTCAACGCGAGCCTGGGCCGCTCTGGGAACAGTTCGCGGACGAGCGCCCATGTCAGGTAGACGGCCCACGTCCCCAAAAGCACGGAGAAGAGGCGCGCAATGTGGACTGCTAGCACGGTTCCGCGCCAGGGAAAACGTTCCAATGCCGGATTGTGAACCACGAGGTTGACATTGCTGCCGTCGGGCGTGACCTCGCCGGCGGCGACGTGCGGGTTGAGATGGCGGACTTGCTCAAGGTCACTGGTGTCAATCCAGGCGGTGAGCGCGGCGGCGACCGCGTAGTAGAGCGGCGGCTGGCTGGCTTCCTGTCGCCACGGGCCGCTGGGCGCGCCCGGTTCGAGCGGCTGTACCGGCAGCGTCCAGTGCGCTGCAATATATTGTACCATTGGGTAGTGCCAGACTTCATCCGAAGCTTCAAAGATGGGGACAGCGATACTGAAGATTGATCCGAGAAGAGTAAAACTACCCAGGACGATGGCTAAAATGATTGTGTGATGTAACCTCTTCTTATTCATGGGTTTTGATCTGGATAGAACCTAGACGCAAGTTATCCTGGCCTGCAAAATCCGCTGCTAATAGCACCCGTTCCTGGGTTTGCCAGTTATAGAATCCCGTCACTAGCTCATATTCACCCACAGGGATGTCGTTGGGAAGGGAGATGACGATCTTGCTGAGAATGATAGAATCTCGCTGCCACATTTCCATCGGGTAAAGACCCCGGCAAGGATCGCCATCATCTTGGCCCCATGTAAGTATTTCTGTAGTTGATTTCTCTAGTAGGTGTACGAAAAAGCTATACCCCCCTGCTATTATATTTTCGTTGCGGTAGTAGAGGGTGAAGTGCAAGCTTTCACCAGGAACATAGGTGGTTTTGGGGAAATCATAGCCTAACAGATGCAAAGCATTATCCCACGATGCTGTGAGTGGGTGCGTAATGACCGGGATTGATTCTGGACCAGCCAATGCCGCATAACCGAGATGGTACACCGAGCTGTCTGCGGTGACAATGTTGGTCCAGGGGAATAAACTTCCGAGTGTTTGCAAGTCGGGTCGTTTCGACGCCGGCAAGAAAGCAAAAAGATAGTCGGTGTGTGAAGCGAGCCGTTCGTTTGGGGGAATCACGACACAGCCGCGTCCGGAGTATTTCGGGAAAGTTCGGGTGAGTTGTCGATTTAAGTCCACGGCCTCTTGAGCTGATGGCACAAAGTAGAGATAGAGAGGGTCGGTGGGCCAAACATACCACAAATAGTTGTCAAGCATAGGAGTATCAATACTGTTGATGCTCAAGTCGCCGGATCCATATTTGTCGCCTATACCCGCCGGCCAATCATGGCTTTCGCAATCCCTGATGGCTTTTGCCGTTAAGTCTCGTCGGGCGATAACAATCTTTTTATCGGTTATAGCTCTTACATTAGGTTGAAAACACTCTGCGTAGCCGGGTGGAAGATAGCGTGTGTGTGCCATTTGTTGCTCACGGCTTGGGTCCACAGGATTATGAGCAACGACATAGTCATTTAAGCCATATCGGTCAATGATGTTCGTGGTAGGCATCTGCCAGCCGGGTATGCCAACTGCGCCGCTGACCATAACAGGGAGGAGGTCTGCATTCAGGAGCTTGCCAACCGTGCGTGATGGGTATCCTCGGAGTTGAGTTTGATAGAAGATTCTGTGCTCTTGATGTCGTATACAGACGAGGCGCTCAATCAACCATGATTGTAGTGTATCAAACTCTCGTATATAAGGGCGTATGAACTGGGGAAATTGGGAAGCGATAGGCACGTCCCTCCTGTAGTCTTCTTGTTGACTATTCATATTGTGGGTCATACTCCAGTGGGTCCATGGTATCGGAAGCGCACTGAGGACACACAGTCCTATGAAGATAAGGGCCTGCCGGGACGTCGCGCGCAGTGTGTTGAGAAGCCATACGCACGATACGAAAATCAGCGGCACAAGATGACTGTAGACGCGGTATTCGAAATGATCTCCCCCTATGATAAAGGTATAGTAGCTAAAGTGGACCAACAACGTCCCGATGACCATGAAGGCCACAAGTGTTTGAGAGGGGACAGGGGCGTGTAACCATATCTTCAGGGATTGATGCGTTTGGTGCAGGGGGAATTTGCGCAAATAAGAAAACAGGCACATACCGGCCAAAAATAACCAGAACCAGAGACTATATTCAATGATGAAAGAAAGCACATATCGTAATCCACTTTCTGGCCAAGATGTGATGTATTTAGCGGCATAAGTGTTAGGTAGCCATTCTCCATACGTGACTTTCCGCCAAAGAAAGTGCGCTATGGTGATTAAGAAAGGGGACAACGAAATTAAATGTGTGGGTCGAAGCCGCCGCATACGGAATTCATCATAGAAGGATAACCCATTCAAACCGAATGTTGCCGCGATGAGCAATAAACCATCCGGGCGGGTTAACGCAGTGAGCACCGCTGTCAGATTGATCCAGGTCCGCCAACGCGGTGTGTTAGGGGTCAAAAATAAACAACTGAAAACCCACGTTGTCACGAAAAAATTGAACATGGCCGTTTCTAGTCCGGAACTGGTCCACGTGAGGTAGGTGCGATTGCTAAGGATGCCTACTAGCGCCAATATCAGCAGCCATAAACGGACTTTTTCCAGGGAAGGGATCAATTTAAGCTTGAGCAACATAACTATGCTCAATACTGTTGTCCCGTAAGCCCACAACAAAGATAGCGTATTTGCTACGCTTGGTGGCTCTAGCGCCGTTACACGCCAGAGTATATCTAATAACAGCGCCCAAAGAAAGCTTGTGTAGCCTTCAACTGGGCGGAACGGTGGTAGGTTCCAGGTGTATCCCCATCCATGAATGCTGTTGTTGACATAACGAAACGTGATAAAGGCATCGTCCGTGAGAAACCAGAAAGTTTGCCAGCCGTAGTACAGTCCAATGCCCGCCAGAATTATGACAGAACCAACTACTATTTTTCTTGTTGACTTCATTAGTTTGGTTGGTTTTTGACTATCGTGCGGAAAAACTCCGCTGTGCGCACCGCGATGCGTTCCCATGTGAACTCGCGGGCCAACTGCGCGGCCTGCTGCTCAATTTCCGCACGGGCTTGTGGATTTTCCCATAACGCCTGGATGATGTTGGCAAGGAATTCGGCGTTTTCGGGTGGCGCGAGGATGACGTTCACCCCATTTTTCAGTTGCGGCGTTTGCGCTTTAGGTGTTGTGGTCACGACGGCTCTACCGTGCGCCAGGGCTGCGTGGAATGTTCCATGCCGGAGGCTTACCCCGTTGCGATAGGGGAGCGCGCAGATGTCCACGGCCAGGAGCGCCGCAGATACTTCAGCCGGTGTGGTGAAACCGGTGCGTTGCACGTGCGGACTCAGCCCGCTTTCTTCGATCAGCGCATCAATTTCATCGGCGTAGCGCGCGTTGGTGCTGTCGCTCGATCCCGTCCGCCCGCCAATGAACAGCAAATGGGCCGGCAGACCGGCAGCGACCAGATGGCCGAGCGCGTCAATCAACGTTTCGACGCCTTTGCTGCGGTTCAGAAAGCCGAAAAAGCCAATGAGCAGATCGTTGGGGTAGATGCCGCGTTCGGCGCGCCAGGCCGCACGGTCGTATCCGGCCAGCGGTTGCGGCGCAATGTTGCTGCCGATGGGGATCAGACGCACGGGCGGCAGCGCATTTTTCGGGTTGGCGGTGAGCGCGGTGTAGTCGTCGCCGTTGGTGACGATGATGCCGTCCGCACGTTTGGCTAACTGCCACACAGTCCACTGGCGCAGCGGTCCGGCTTTGGGGAACAGATAGGGCGGCAGCAGATCGTGGTATGTCACAACAATGGGTGCAGTGATGCGCCGTCGCTGCGCGCGCGGGTAAAGGTTGATCCCGCCGCGCATCTGATACGCCGCCGCCTGGTACTGGATATTGACTACGTCGAGCGATAGCGTGTTGATCCAGCCGGTGATACGGGGGTAGGCGCTCCGCCCCCAATCCACAATCTCCCGGTAGACAGTCAATCCATCTTCCTGCACAGGGCTTGGTTGCCGGTCGTTCATCTGCGTCGTCAAAATATGAATCTCATAGCCGGCGGCGGTTAATGCTAAACCTAACTCACGGCTGAAATCTCCAACGCCACCTTCCAAGGGTGGATATTCCCCGGTAATGATTCCGATGCGCATACAAATTTCTCCTTGAAGCCCCCAACTTTTTTATGGCTGTGCGATCGTTATTGTAAACGGTAATCCAAAAAAGTCACCTTGACCACCCACCGTGACGGGCAGCCGCATCATAGTCGGCAGGTAATAGAACCCTACACGCGTCGTGTAATCGCCCGGCGGCGCATCTGCCGGGATGGCGACGGGGTGAACGTCTTCCACGATTTCGCCCGGCAGCCAGCAGGAGGTCGGCAGCGTGTCTGCGACGGGCATACTGTCGCCTTGCGCTTGCAAGGTACCGTTGCCGTCAACGAGATGCACGAACACCGTGTAGGGCAGATCGGGACGTTCGCGCGCCTGCCAGTACAGCGTGACGTTGCTCGTCGCGCCGGGCGTTGGCTGCGCTGGTTCCACCGCGTAGCCGACGAGCCGCATGTTGTGGTCGAATGTCACGTCCAGCGGTGTGGCGACGGTTGGGTTACCCGGCTGGCGCGGTGTGTAACCCGGCATACCGGTCGGCGTGACGCGCAGGAAGAGCGTCATCCACAGGCTTTGCAGCGCGAGCAGCGCAACGATCTTCGCGTAGTGATGTCCCTGATCGGTGGCTTCGCGCTGCAATCCCAATGCCGCAGCCACGACCATCCCCGTCATCCACAGCATCCACAGCCGTCCCACCTCGCCGGGAGAGACGCCGGCGACGTTCACCGCGCTGAGGACGCCTGAGACGGCGAGCGCGGGCAGCGCGGCGATTGTCGCTTGCCGCCGCAGAAGCGCCTTCCAGTCGCGCGCGGCTTGTGCGACAAACCACACCCCGATGGGCACGCCGACGAATGTGAGGATGTCGTAAGCGTTGTAGAAGAGCCATTGCCCGTAACTGTAGGTGCGGCGCAGCGTCGCCTGGACGTTGCCGGTGATCGCCAACAAATCCCAGAAAGCCACGCCGGTGGTTAGATGGAACAGTCCCCACACGCTGTACCCGCCGATCAGTAGCGCCAGCCAGCTCCACAGTAGACGGCGCGCCAGCAGACTGGCGACGACGGTAGACGGTAGACGGGACACGCGAGATTGGGCCACCAGGTAGAGGGCGGCGTAGAGGGCGACGGCAGGCGCGAGGGGGGCGTTGCCGAAGCTGCAAAAAGAAGCCAGAGATACGCTGATTCCCGACACTAACCACAGGAGCGGCTTGTTTTCGCTTAGTCCGCGATGGAGCGCGGCGAAGGCTGTCGCTGCGAAAAGTGGGTAGAGACTGTCCCACCGTATCGTGAATAGCGAGAGGGCCGGTACGAGTGCGAACAGGCTCGCGGCGCGCCAACCGATTCGCGCATCGCCGAGGCGTTTGGCCCAGGCGTAGAGGGGGAGAACGGTCAGGCCACTGAGCAGCGGTACGCTCATCTGCCCAAGTGCGGCGGCGATATGGGCGTCGGGCAGCGAGACGAAGGCCAGATCGGCGCAGTTGTAGCCGCGCAGCCAGTGCGCGACGGTGTGCGCCAGGCCGGGGAGCGCCTCAAACCCCTTCCGCCAAAGCCACAGGTAGATGACGTTGCCCGGCGGATGTGTGGTGAGATGCTCGAAGACGTCGTCCATCGCGTGCATGTGCGCCGGATAGTCGCGCAGGTAAGCGCCCAGATCGGTGATCGAGATGGCGACTTGCCAGAAGCCGTTGTGCGGGCCGATAGTGCGGTAGAGGTAGAATTCGATGGGGTAGCGATAATGGATATACTTGAGCAGCACTTGCGCCAAGGGGATGGCGACGACGAGGAACCCCAGGGCTACCGCGCGCTGCCGCCGGGTTAGTGCGTCCCACCGTTTGTCCAACGCGATGCCGATGACTGCGGTCAGCGCCAGTGCGACGATGGCTGGCGGCCACCGGGGTAGGGTGCTCGGCGCTGGCGGGCGACCTGACCATGTCCACTCACCGGGCACGCCGAAGAAAGCTTCCGCCGGACGGAAAGCCAGAATCGCCAGGTAAACCGCGGTCAGTAGTATGGCCCAGGCGAGCGGAGCGCCCAGGATGTTCTTCAGCTTGCGCATCATAGGGTCTATTCTACCGGAAAATGCCGTGAAATCCAGAGCCGGGGTGCTTGTCCCATATTTCGCTTACTGTTATAATAGATACAGATTTCTCAAATAAGGAGGTGTGGCGATGAAACGCTGGATGATCGTGTTGACGGTGGTGATATGGATGGCGCTTTCGCTGGCCTGCACAGCATTTTCGGGCGGCGGTGGCTCCACCAAGAGTTCGGGCGATTTTCAGATCACCGTAGACAATAAGTCGCCGGATGAGATTTGTTACGTCTTCGTCTCCGAAAGCGAAAGCGATGATTGGGGCGATGACCGTCTCGGCGGTGAAGAGACGATCGCTTCCGGCGCGAGCAAGACGTTTGATTTGTCCGCCGGCCAGCACGACGTGCAGCTTGAGACGTGTGATGAGGTGGTGATGGGGACGGCGTGGCAGGTTGATAAAAAGACCACGCTGACTGTGGGCGAGCGCGGGGCGACGTCGCGCTTGTTGCTTGACAATACTTCGGATCAAGAACTGTGCTACGTTTTCATCTCGCTTTCATCTGGCGGCGAGTGGGGCGACGACCGGATGGGCGGCAGCGAAATCATCCCCGCTGGGGGAAAGCGCATCTTCTACGTCAAGCCGGGCGCGTATGATCTGATGGTGCAAAACTGCGATGACGAGTCGCTGGCAGAGCAATACGAAGTTGATCTCACGAACGACAAAACCTGGACTTTGTCCAACGAATAACACCAAATAAGGAGAAGAGTATGCCGGCAATTACCGTAAAACCCGGAATTTACTGGATCGGCGTCAACGACCGGACGACCGATCTTTTTGAGGGTCTCTGGCCGATCACCAGTGAAGGCGTTTCGTACAACGCTTATGTGATTGACGACGAGAAGAAAGTTCTCGTGGACGCGGCGAAAGACATCAAGGGCGACGCGCTGCTCGATCAAATCGCCGAGGTGTTCGATCCGGCGCTGCTGGATTACATCGTGGTCAACCACATGGAGCCGGACCACACCGGTGTGCTCCGCACCCTGCGTCGCATCGCGCCGAACGTCACTTTCCTCTGCACCAGCCGCGCGGTGAAGTTGCTGGAAAGCTACTACCAGTTGACCGACAACATTCACGTGGTTGAGGATGGCGAGACGTTAGATCTCGGTTCGCACCAGTTGCAGTTCCACATCGCGCCGATGGTGCATTGGCCTGAGACGATGGTGACTTACGAGACAACGCAGAAGGTGCTGTTCTCCTGCGATGCTTTTGGCGGTTACGGTGCGTTACAAGGCGCGATTTTCGACGATCAATATCCGGCGCTGGAATTTTACGAGCGCGAGGCGCTGCGCTACTACGCCAACATTGTGGCGCTGTTCCCCAAACCGGTGATCAAGGCCATTGACAAGCTGGCCGGCGTTCCGGTTGACGTAGTCGCCCCGTCGCACGGCCTGCTGTGGCGCAAGAATCCAGGGCGGATCATCGAACTGTACCGCAAGTGGGCGAACTACGCGCTCGAAGGTCCCGACGTGGGGGTGACGCTCCTCTACGGGACGATGTACGGCAACACGGAGAAAATGGTCGAGGCTGTAGCGGCGGGTGTCGCGCGCGCGGGTGTGCCAATGGATATTTTCGACGTGCGACACATTCACGCCAGCTACATCCTGCCCTCCGTCTATATCCGCAGTGGCGTGTTGGTCGGCGCGCCGACTTATGAGGGCGAACTGTTCCCGCCGATGGCGCACACGCTGGATATGATGAGTCGCAAGCGCATCCAGAACCGCAAACTGGCCTACTTCGGCAGCTTTGGCTGGAGCGGCGGCGCGCGCCGTGAGATCACGCAGTGGGCGGAGAAGCTCAAGTGGGAGCTAACGGAAGCCTGGGAGTATCCCGGCGCCGCCGCGCACGAGGATTTGCTCAAGGGTGAAGAGCTGGGCTACACCTTCGCCCAATCGCTGAAATAAACAGACGTTGGAACGTTCAAACGTTTGAACGTTCCAACGTCACCCGTTTCACAGCTTCGGGGAGCGCGTGGGCTACATCGCTGGCGGCTAATCCCGCCACGCCGATGCGCTCCCTGACAATTTCCCCTGCCAACCCGTGCAAATAAGCCCCGACGACGGCGGCCTCGAAGGCGTCAAGCCCTTGCGCGCGCAGCGCCACGATAGTCCCGGCCAACACGTCCCCTGTGCCGCCCGACCCTAACCCTGGATTGGCGAACGGCAGCAGCAGCAGCTTCCCCTCCGGCGCGGCGACAATGGTAAATGCTCCCTTGAGGACCACGACGTGCCCCCATGCGGCAGCCGATTCTTGCGCCATACGCAGCCGGTCGCCCTGCACATCCGCCGTCGTTTTGCCGGTCAGACGCGCCATTTCGCCGGGGTGGGGAGTGAGGATCGTGTTCGGCGGCAAGAGGCGCGGCCAATCGGGGAGCTCGCTGAGGATGTTGAGTCCATCTGCATCCACAACGAGCGGTGGAAGGGACGGCGCCTGTTCGGCGTCAGGTTTTTTCGCGCTTGGCACAAAGCCTGCGCTGCGCTTTCCCGTCTCTAGCCCCAGAAGTTTTCGCACAAAGGCGGTGGTTTCGGGCGTGTGACTCAATCCCGGCCCGATGAGCAGCGCCGAGTAGGCGGTCATTTTTTCGCTGAGCATCGCTGCTGCGTGCATATCCACCACGCCGAGCGTGTGCGGCAGCAAGAGGTACGTCGCCTCCGGCACGGCCGGGACGATCGCGGTGTGCAGCACATTCGGCACGGCAAGCGTGACCAATCCGGCGCCGGCTCGCACCGCCGCCGCTGCCGCGAGGACGGCGGCCCCCGTATAATTCACCGAACCGGCGGCAATCAAGGCTTTTCCGAAGGTGCCCTTATGCGCATCCAGCGGACGCGCGGGCAACCACTTCTGTATTTTGTCGAGTGTGGCAACCTCTGGGCCGGCGGCGGAGAAGTCAATGTTTTTGGGGATACCGATGTCGGCGACCAGCAATTCGCCCACATAGTCGGCCCCGGGTAGCCGGAAGTGCCCCCATTTCGGCGCTGCGAAGGTGACGGTGATGTGCGCCTTGAGCGCCAGCGGATCAATCGCGCCGGTTTCAAAGTCCAGACCCGACGGCCCATCCACGGCAACGATCAGGGGATGGGGATGCGTGGATCTCGGTGCGCGATTCAGGGCAAGCAGGGGTTCGGCGGCAGCCTGGACGAGGGCGGCTTTCACGTTTTGCAGCACGTAAGCAATCACGCCGCGCAGCGGCGGCGTTGCGCCAATGCCGAGCAGGCTGTCAATCAAAACGTGGGTTTGCGCGGTCAGTTTGCGCAGCGTTTCGTACTGCGGATCATCCTGTGTCGTGATGATGGTCAACCCGCTCGCGCGCGCTTGCCGGAAGACAGCATCTTGTTCGGGATCGCGCGCGCTGGTGAGGTAGGCCGTGACGGTAGCCCCGGATTCGTGCAGCATCCGCGCCGCCACCAGACCATCCCCGCCGTTGTTGCCCGGCCCCACGAGCGCCAACACGCGGCGCCCTTTCACCGCCATCTGCCGCAAAACCGCGAGTGCAACACCCTTACCGGCTAATTCCATCATACGCGCGTAGCTGTGTCCGGCCATGTCCGCCGTTGATTCCAAAGCGCGCATTTCAGACAAGGATAGGATGCGCATAATTCCTCCCGGCGTCCCTCGCTAATCTCCGATCAACGCGGTCCACGTCCCGTGGATGCCTTCCTCTGTTACGCCGTAATACACGTGCTGCTCGTCGCCAATCTTCTGCACCAGATCGTACCGCATCTGCGAACTGTATTCGCGCTGCTTCCAGATACCGATGTTGCCCATCCAGCGGACCTGGTGCGGCTTGACCGGATTGTTCTCGGCCTCGTCAATGGCGTAGCGCCACAGACGCCGCGCCGAATTGCGGGTGACGTTGTTGACCACACTGCCGTTGCGCAGGTCGCGCATGGTGTAGTAGCGGACGTTGTTGCGCGTTTCCACGGCGGCAATTTCGACGCCGGTGCGCGGCGGGTCAATCAACGCCTTACCCGGTTCCAGCATGGCATTGGCAGTTTCTACTTGCTCGCTGTGCGCTGGCTGGATAGGCGCTGTTGTGCTCTCCCCGAGGCTGCGTTTCACCAGTTCTACAATTTCATCGCGCACGGCGGGGGTAGTTTCGGCCTCGCTGCGGATGAAGATTTGGCTTTCGTCCAGGGTATAGGGTGGATTGTCGCCGCGCGGCACGACCATACGCACGATTTTGACGTTTTGTGTCTCCTGCACGTCAATGCTGACCGGCAGCGTCGGCGTGATGCGCGTCTCAATTTCTGTTCTGAGGGCGTTAATCACCCGTGTGGGCGAATTTCCCAACCCCACCGGTGGGGTCTTCGCGTCGGTGGAAGCGCCAACGTAGAGCGTGCCGCCGTTTGTATTGGCGAAAGCGCAGACGTCGGCGGCGATGGCATCCAGAAATCCACCGCGCCGGCTGAAGCGGTCGTGGAAATCCTGCACGATGTTGGGGCCTTCCTCGCGCGCGGCCTGGATGAAGTCGAAGGGATGCGCCTCCGCGCGATAGGGGCGCGTGCGGGCGAAGTCGTCGCCGGTGAAGACCTCGCGGAGCGCGGCAAAGGACAACTCATCCAGAAGAATTTCGGTGACCCGGTCGCCGATGCCGGGATTGCGCGCGTTGTTTGGATCGCGCGTCAGGCGGTGAGTATCCGAGCCTTGAATACAGCGCATTCGGCGCGGATATTCGGGCTTGGAACCGTCGAAAAAGCGCGCGGTTGACTTCTTATCGGTCTTCTCCAGGTCGGTGACTTCGAGCGCGTGCAGGTTGGGGTCTTGGGTAAACGCGATGCGCGTCTGCCCGCCAAAGCGAATCCCCTGCAGGGCGACGCCGTGCGAAGAATTCGCGTGCGCGGCGATGACCAGTCCGCCGGCCTCGGCGATCATCTGGTAGGCCGTCAGCACATCCACGGTTGCGCCCACTTCGGTCGCGCCGTCATCCAGTTTTTCGGCGGGGACGTTCATTTGCAGCAACAGGAATTCCAGTTCGCGGACAGACATTTCGGGCGGGAAAACGCCCAAGATGTGGAATCCAAAGGTGGCTGTAAACTCAAATCCGGTGAGCAGGAGGATTTCTTCTTGCAGACGGCGATATTCCTGGAGTCTCTTTTCTTCTTCGGGCTTCAGACGATTGAGGCGTTTTAGCAACTCAAGATCGTCAATTTCGCCGAGCATTTGTTTGTAACCGGCGACCGTGTTGTGGTCGGTGAACGCGATAATATCCAGTCCGCGTCGTTCTGCTTCTTGCAAAATTTCCAGATAAGTAACGTTCTTCTGTTGATGGTCTGCCGACGCGGGGGTATGGATGTGCAGATCCATCTTGTACCATTGTGCGGTAGGCTGTGTCTTTTTCTTGCGCCTTCTTCTTGTCATATTTTTTATTTTCTCTGTTTTGTTGTGAAAATCACGGTTGAGGGCTATAGCTCTTCCTGTGATGGTTTGATCAGCGCGCGTATGCGCTCTAGCAATTCTGTGGGACGAAAGGGTTTCAGGATGAAGTCTTCCGCTCCATTTTGTCTACATTCGTAATCGCGGTCCATTCCCGAAGCGACCAACACGGGAATGTGCCGCAAGACCGGGTCATTTTTAAGCTCACGCAGGGCGCTCATTGAATTTCCACCGGCCAGATGGTAGTCCATGAGAATCAGCGCCAATTGGTGATTTTTTGCAGCCGGGACGATGTCCTCAGGGCGGGTCGCGGTGATAACCTCATCGCCTTCCAGCTCCATCAACGTCTTGAGCAACCCGAGCATAACTTTGTCATCATCAGCCACGAGTATTCTTGCCATACACAACTCCTATCATGCCGTAAGCCGGCATCGCATGAGGGAGGCAGTTAGCTCCCCCCCGAATCTCTGAAGAGTATTGTACCACAGATTGACATATTTAGTATAATAGGTATTGACTTATTCTTTGTGTGCCTTGTCATCCTGGATTTGTCCTTTATAGTATAGACAGTGTGTTCGTCGTTTATTTTTTTTCTATTCATTCAGTGCTTATAAGGAGAAAAGAACATGGATCGCTTTGTTATTGTCACAGATAGCACGGCTAATTTGCCGCCGGAGCTGGTCGCCGAGTATGATGTGCCGGTCATCCCCTTGACGGTGCATTGGGGCGAAGAGACGTATCTGGATGGCGTTTCGTTGGACGGGCCGACGTTCTACCAATGGCTTCAGGAACGTCAGGCTTTTCCAACCACGTCACAGCCATCGCCTGGGGCGTTCATCGAGTTTTTCCAGCAAGTCGCCCAGAAATATGCAACCAAGACCATTCTGGGGATTTTTATCTCCGCCGAGTTGAGTGGAACGCTGGCTTCGGCCATCCAGGCAAAGGCTGAACTCCCTGATCTCCACATCGAGCTAATAGATTCGCGCTCGGTATCTATGGGACTGGGGATGCAAGTGTTGGCCGCGATTCGCGCCGCGCGTGCGGGCCAACCGTTGGAAGTGGCTATCGAGCGTACGTTGCACGTGCGCGACAATATGCAGGTTGTTTTTGCGGTGGATACGTTGGAATACTTGCACCGTGGCGGGCGTATCGGCGGCGCAGCGCGCTTTTTGGGAACTGCGCTCAATCTCAAGCCGGTATTGCATATCCAGGATGGCAAAGTCATGCCGTTGGAAAAAGTGCGTATGCGGCGGAAGTCCCTACAGCGGGTAATCGAAATCGTCGCCGAGCGTCTGAATGGTCGCCATGCGAAGGAAATAGCAATTATTCACGCGCAAGCAGAAGATGACGCTGCCCTTGTGACAGGTTGGGTTAAAGAGCGATTTGCGCCTGAAGCGTTGTATACCGCGCTGTTGACGCCTGTCGTCGGAACCCATGCCGGGCCGGGGACGCTTGGCGTCGTTTTCTACGCGGCAGATGAATCTTGACAGGAGCGGGATAAATTCGCTCACCTTTTGATCCTGGATGACAAGGTGTTTTTGGACTGGAGAATAACCTATGCGCATAGTCGAACTGATTGAGAAGAAACGTGACGGCGGGACGCTGACGACAGCAGAGATTCGGTTTTTCGTCGAAGGCTATACTGCCGGGACAATCCCCGACTATCAGGCGGCGGCGTTGCTGATGGCAATCATGGTGCGCGGGATGGACGACCGCGAAACCGGCGACCTGACGTTGGCGATGGCCTATTCCGGCGAAGTACTGGACTTGAAGGATGTCGCGCCTTTCGTCGTGGACAAACACTCGACGGGCGGCGTCGGCGACAAAGTGAGCCTGGTGGTTGCGCCGACCGTCGCGGCGTGCGGCCTGCCGGTGGGGAAGATGTCTGGGCGCGGCCTGGGATTTTCCGGCGGCACGTTGGACAAGCTGGAATCCGTGCCGGGGTATCGCGCGGATCTCAGTGTGGCCGAATTCAAAGCGCAGCTTAAGCAGATCGGCATCGTCCTCACCGGGCAATCGGCCAATCTGGCGCCGGCTGATGGCAAGCTCTACGCCTTGCGCGACGTGACCGGCACGGTGCCCAGTATGCCGTTGATCACCAGTTCGATTATGAGCAAGAAAATCGCCGCCGGCGCTGACGCCATCGTGTTAGATGTCAAAGTCGGCAGCGGCGCGTTTATGAAGTCCCTGGAAGAGGCGCGGGCGTTGGCCGATGGCATGGTGCGCATCGGCCACACCGTTGGGCGCAAGGTCACGGCGGTGATCTCTGATATGAACCAACCTTTAGGCTACACGGTCGGCAACATCCTCGAAGTGTGTGAGGCTATTGACACACTGCGCGGGCATGGGCCGGCGGATTTCCGCGATCACTGTCTGGAAGTGGCCGCGGAGATGCTGTACCTGGGCGGCAAGGTCGAGACGGTCGCTGCTGGCGTCCAACTGGCAACCGCGACCATCGCCGACGGCCGGGCCTGGGAGAAGTTCCGGCAGTTGATCATTGCCCAGGGTGGGAACGTGCGCTACGTTGACGATCCCGCGCACTTCCCCAAAGCCGCGCTGATCGAAACAGTCTCTTCCCCTCAGGGCGGCTATCTGGCTACGATGCGCGCCGACGCAATCGGCATGGCGGCGCTGGCGTTGGGCGGTGGGCGCGAAAAGAAGGGCGATCCTCTCGACCATCAAGTGGGGATCGTGCTGCACTGCAAAGTCGGCGATAGGGTGGAGGCCGGCGCGCCGCTCTTCACCGTTCACGCCAACGCCGCCGCCAAACGCGACGAGGCCATCCGGCGGGTATTGCGGGCCTTGACTTTCTCTGCCGGAGAAGTCCCCCCGTTGCCGTTGTTTTATGGTCGTATGGAGTAAGCGTGCAAAATTCCGTCTTGTCTCTTGCTGCCTGCCTCCTGCTGTTGTCATTTTGCTGTAGCGTGTTATAATCCGCCTACCTGAGGCTGGAGGAAAATCAAACATGCAGACTTATTTAAATATCGTACAGATTCTTTTAGGGATTGTGCTCACCGCTCTGGTTCTTTTCGAGGTGCGTAGCAGCGGTATGGGCGGCGTTTTCGGCGGGTCGCAGACCAGCATTATCCGTAAGCGCCGAGGCCCCGAACTGCTGTTGTTTCGTCTGACCATTGGAGCATCGGTCCTGTTTTTCCTGATCGCCGTCGTGAACGTGTTGCTGATCGGGTAAACTTCACTGTTCACAAAAAGGACGGAGCCGGGAGATTGTAAGGGAACATTCCCTGCACACTTCCCTCTTCGTCCTTTTTATTTGGGTTTCAGGTAGCGTTATGTTTCGTCGCATCGGCTGGCAAATGCTTCTGGTTGGGGTGGGATTCCTGATCACCGCCGCAATCCTTGCCTACCTGGCTGCTACCTACACGACCGAATTTCGCCCCGCAAACGGCGGTACATATATCGAGAGCGTCGGCGGTTATCCACAATCTCTCAACCCCTTGTTGAGCTTCTACAACGACGCGGACAGCGACGTGGTGTCGTTGGTGTTCAGCGGCATGACACGCATCGGTATGTCTGGCGCGGTCGAACCCGATCTGGCAAAGAGCTGGGAAATTGATCCGAGCGGCATCACGTATACATTTCAGCTTAACCCTAACGTCCTCTGGCATGACGGCTACTACTTCACCGCCGACGATGTACTCTTCACGATAGGGCTGCTTCAAGACCCCGATTACCCAGGTCCGCCGGACATCGGCGCGTTATGGCGCTCGGTCGAAGTGACCAAAAAAGATGATTACACCGTGCAGTTTGCCCTGGAAGAACCTTACGCGCCTTTCCTGGATTACACCACGATCGGATTGTTGCCCGCTCACAAACTGAATGGCGTTCGCGCGGCTGATTTACCCACCCTGGAGTTCAACCGGCAGGCTATCGGCACCGGCCCCTTCCGTATGATGGAAGTGGAGACGGCGGAAGGCCAGATCACGATGATGAGTTTCAAACGTTTCCCTCGTTATTACGGACCGGAACCGTACCTGGAAAACGTCGTCTTGCGATTTTACCCCACGTCACGGGCTGCTTTTGAAGCCTATCAGGATGGGATTGTCGAAGGAGTCTCCCGCATCACGTTGGATGTCTTACCCCAGGCTTTTGCTGACGAAGACTTGAAGTTGCACTCGGCGGAGACTGCCGAGATGGTGATGTTATATTTTAACGAGTTGGTCACCGATACCCTGCCGTTCAATGCCACACCAGTGCGCCAGGCGTTGTTCTACGCGCTGGATCGCCAGGCGATTGTGGATCGTGTATTGATGGGACAGGCCATCCTGCCGCAGACGCCGTTGCTGCCCGGTACGTGGGCCTACAAAACTGAAGGTGTACCGCTCTACTCGTATAATCCGCAACAGGCGCTCATGCTCCTGGAAGAGGCCGGCTGGCGTCGCGCACAATCCACGGGGATATTGCAAAACACGGCAGGTGTGCCCCTTGCCTTCTCGTTGATGGTCGCCAATGAAGACCAGGACCTGGCCGTGGCGCGGGAAATCGTCGCGCAGTGGGCGCGTATCGGCGTCTCCGCGACGGTACAAGGCGTGCCCCCCCTGGCGTTCACCGGCGTCCTCGAATCCCGCAGTTATCACGCCGCACTGGCGCACCTTGTGCTGGCCGGCGATCCTGACCCCTATCCTTTCTGGCACGAGACGCAGGCGTTGCCGGGGCAAGGCCAAAATTACGCCGGTTTTCAGCACCGCCGCATCAGCGAGGTCATCGAACAAGCGCGGGTGACCATCAACCCCGATCAACGCCTGGCGTTGTACCAGGAATTCCAGCAGTTGTTTATGAGCGAAGTCCCTGCTCTCCCTCTGTACGTGCCGGTTTACACGTATGCGATTGATGTCCGCGTCAATGGCGATCAAATCGGGCCGCTGATGCGCACCGGGGACCGTTTCCGCACGATTGCGAACTGGTATGTGCTGCAACGGCGTGTCGTTGCCAGTCAACAACAAACGCCGTAACGTTGCCTTGTCCTTAGCGTGCTTTTGGGTATAATGACCAAGATATGTTTAACTAAGTTCTGGAGGAAAAGAAAGTATGAGTCAGCAATGGGTATATTTAGCGCGTAATGGTAAAGAAGAGTATGCGAAAATTCTCGGCCATACACCAAGTCTTGATGAGATGAAAGTTCTGTTTGGCGGCAAGGGCGCGGGCCTGGTCGATATGACTGCGGCGCAAATTCCTGTCCCGCCCAGTTTCACGATTACGACCGAAGCCTGTGTGGAGTACATGCAGACCGGCGACTTCCCCGCAGGAATGTGGGAACAAACTCTCGAGGCGATGAAGGACATCGAAGCGCAGACCGGCAAGAAATTCGGCGACCCCGCAAATCCCCTGTTGGTTTCGGTGCGCTCCGGCAGCCGCGTCTCGATGCCCGGTATGATGGACACTGTCCTCAA
>DAOUAQ010000302.1:0-12334 GCA_034433375.1 Anaerolineae bacterium
GAATAATTGATGAATAATTTCAAGAGATTTACCCGTTTTCACAAATTATCTTCATCTAACCATTAAAAACCTTGGCGTTCTTGGCGACTTGGTGGTTTTTTTCAGTGGAGTCAGTATATATTCGTGAAAATTCGTGTAGATTCGTGGTAAAACTACCTCACAAGCCCAGGAGCAGTTTCTCCGGGTTTTCCAATTGTTCGATGATGCGATTCAGGAACCGCTGCGCCTCTGCGCCGTCATTGACCCGGTGATCGAACGCCAGGATGATCGGCAGCATCAGGCGCGGGACAAATTTATAGCCGCCGTTCTTCTTGGGACGGGCGACCGGCTGCACGCTGGCCTGCGCCAAACCGAGGATAGCGACCTCCGGGTAGTTGATGATCGGCGAAAAGCCCGTGCCGCCCAACGCGCCGATGTTCGTCACCGTGATCGTGCCGCCCTGCATATCCGCGAGCGAGGCTTTGCCATCGCGCGTGCGCTCCACCAACGCGGTCAGTTCCACCGCCAACTCGACGACGCTCTTGCGATCCGCGTCGCGCAGCACCGGCACAATCAGACCGCGCTCCGAATCCACCGCCACGCCCGTATTATAGTACTTTTTGAGGACGATGTCCTCGGCCTCCACATCCAGGCTGGCGTTGAACTTCGGGAATTCCTTGAGCGCGTTGACCAGCGCCTTGAGCACGAAGACGGTCAGCGTCAGCTTGCCACCCCGCGCCTCGACGTCCGCCTTGTATTGCTGGCGCAACGCCTCGAGATCGGTGATGTCCACCACATCCTGCGTGGAGACGTGCGGGATCTGCGCCCAGGCCAACGCCATCTGGCGCGCCGTCGCCCGGCGGATCGAACGCAGCGGCAGGCGCTCGACCAAACCGAGTTGATCGTAGTCGGGCAATGGCGGCGTTACAGGTGTGGCCACAGCTTCCAATTTCTGGGACGGCGACACCGGCTCAACAACAGTCTTCGCAACCGGCGACGCGGACTTCCCGGCGGCATGTGCGCGCACATCGGCCTCGGTCACACGCCCACCCGGCCCGGTCGGCGTCACAGCGCGCAAATCCACGCCCAACTCGCGGGCCAAGCGCCGCGTCGAAGGCGCAGCCGCAACGGGGAGCGTCGGATTGTGATCCGGCGGAAGCGTTACTGTAGAGCCTGGCGCAGGCGTCGCTTCCTGCCCCTTGCTTCCTGCATCCTGCTCCTTGCTTCCCGCATCCTGCCCCTTGCTTCCTGCCTCTTGCACTCCTGCCCCATCCCCAAACACCAGCAGCACATCCCCAACGTGGACCGTATCCCCGGCCTTGACGTTGATCTGCGTCACCACATCGCTGTAGGGCGACGGGATTTCCACCGCCGCCTTGTCGGTCTCCACTTCGAGGATCGTCTGATCCTCTTTGACCTGCTGGCCCACCTGCACCTTCACCGCCAGCACCTCGCCCTCGTGAATCCCTTCTCCCAAATCCGGCAACTTGAACTCTCTCGCCATACCAACCTCCCAAAACAAACCGCTAATCTCGCTAATCTACGCGAATCATTTTTTCATTGGCGAAAATTCGCGTGATTAGCGGTTAAGAAATCTGCTTAATCCGCTTAATCTGCTGACAAACACCTACACAGCCAAAGTTTCGCGCGCCGCCGACAGAATGCGCTCGACGCCGGGCAGGTAGGTCTGCTCGCGGGCGAAGAGCGGGAAGATGATGTCGAAACCGGTCACACGTTTGACCGGCGCTTCGAGATACCAGAACGACTTCTCGATCAGCCGCGACACAATCTCCGCGCCGGGGCCAAAGCTGCGATGCGCCTCGTGGACGACCACCACGCGCCCGGTCTTGCGCGCCGACGCCGTGAAGAGCGCGTCATCCAGCGGCGAAATGGTCAGCAGATCGATCACCTCCGCCTCGACGCCATCCTCAGCCTTCAGCTTCTCCGCCGCTTCGAGTGTAGGCCGCAGCATCGCGCCATAGGCGATCAACGTGATGTCCTTTCCACCCCGCGCGACCACCGACTTGCCAATCGGGAACACTTCTTCCTCTTCCGGCACTTCCTCGCGGAACGCCCGGTAGACCGATTTCGGCTCGTAGAAGATCACCGGATCGGGGTCGCGGATTGCCGCCAGCAGCAGTGCGCGAGCGTTACGCGGTCCCGAGGGGATGACCATCTTCAGGCCCGGCGTGTGCGCGAAGTAGACCTCGCGGCTCTCGGAGTGATGCTCCAACGCGCGGACGCCGCCCGCATAAGGCGCACGCACCACCAGCGGCACGTGGTACCGTCCCTGTGAACGGTTGCGCAGCCGCGCCGCGTGCGACTCGATCTGGTGAAACGCCTCGTAGATGAAGCCGGAGAACTGAATCTCGGCGACGGGCTTGAGGCCATACACCGCCATCCCCACCGACATCCCAACGATGCCGGACTCTGCCAACGGCGTATCGAGCACGCGGCGCTCGCTGAACGTATCCAGCAGTCCGTCGGTCACGCGGAAAACGCCGCCATCGCGGCCCACGTCCTCGCCCAAAACGATCACGCGGTCGTCCTTCTCCATCTCCTGGCGCAACGCCAGGTTCAATGCTTGCACCATCGTCATCTTTGCCATACATTACCTCCGCTAAGAGAACCGCGAATCTCGCGAATCTACGCGAATCTTTTTTATATTAGCGGCAATTCGCGTGATTCGCGGTTAAAATCCACCCTTAAGACTGCCCCATAAGCTCCCGCCGGAGTTCCTCTTTTTGTTCGAGGAGGTACGGGGAAGGTTCGGCGTAGGTGTAGTCGAACATCGCCAGTGGATCGACCGGCTCGGCCATTTTCGCCTCGGTGTGCGCCACTGCTGTCTGAATTTCGGCCTCGATTTCCTCTTCGAGCGCGGCAATCTGCGCGTCGTCGAGCAGGCCCTTCGCCTTCAGATACACCTGGAAGCGCGCAATCGGATCGCGCTCTTCCCACAACGCCACCTCGTCGTCAGTGCGGTAACGCTTGGGATCATCGGCGGTGGTATGCAGCGACATGCGATAGGTCACGGCCTCGATCAGCGTGGGGCCTTCACCGACCCGCGCGCGCTCGACGGCTTCCTGCGCCGCGACGACCATCGCCAGGATGTCGTTGCCGTCCACCTGGATGCCGCGCACGTCGTAGGCCAGCGCCTTCTGCGCGAGTGTCTGCGCCGCCGTTTGCTTCGCGCGGGGGATCGAGATCGCCCACTGGTTGTTCTGGCAGACGAAGATCGCCGGGACTTGCCACACACCGGCGAAATTCAACGCCTCGTGGAAGTCGCCCTGCGAGGTTGCGCCGTCGCCGAAGAACGTCATCGCCACGTCGTCCTTGCCGTCGTGCTGAAGCCCCCAGGCCACACCGACCGCGTGAAGCATCTGCGAACCGACGGGTACGGAAATCGGGAAGTTGTTGATCCCCTCCGGCACGTAGCCGCCCTCGTCGTAGCCGCCGAAGTAGAGCAGCACGCTCTCCATCGAGCGCCCGCGCATCAGCTCGCCCGCCGTCTCGCGGAACGCCGGAATCATCCAATCCGAGTCGCGCAAGACCGCCACCGGGCCAACCTGCGCGGCTTCCTGGCCTTTGATCGGCGCAAACGTTCCAATACGTCCCTGGCGCTGCAATCTCAGCATCCGCTCATCGAAACGCCGCCCCAAGAGCATCGCCCGGTGCAAACGCAGCAGCAGATCAGCAGGCAAATCAGGTTCCAAAGCGGCGTCCACGTTCCCGTCTTTATCCAGGATCGATAAGTACTCCACCTGGTAAGGTAATTCCAGGACTTTTTTGGGCATACGTCACCTCCTACGATAGTCTGGTCGTCGTCAGTCGAATAGTCGTTAGTCGTGTAGTCAGATAGTCAAATTATGTACAATATTTGTTTAGTTATAAGAATATTATAGACGATTATCTTCTTAAAGTCAAGAATAAAATATAAGAATTTCATTAATATTGCTGGATGTACAAACCGCATTTGATGCTACAATGTTGCGCAACCGCTTCCGTTGAGGTTATTTGAGGAGGACTATCGTATGGACACAATGACGACGCACGAACGTATGGCGCGGATGTACACACATCAGGAAGCCGACCGCGTCCCGGTCACCGATTCACCGTGGGGCGCGACCATCGAACGCTGGCAGCGCGAGGGGATGCCGGCGGATGTCAGTTACGTGGATTTCTTCGGGCTGGACAAAATCGCCCACATTGGCGTGGATAACAGCCCGCGCTATCCCGTCGAAATCGTCGAGGAAACCGAGGAATACATCGTCAACACCACGGCGTGGGGCGCGACGCTCAAGAACTGGAAGCACATCGCGTCCACGCCGGAGTTTATGGACTTCAAAATTGACGGGCCGGACGCCTGGCGCGAGGCGAAGGCGCGGATGACGCCGTCGGCAGATCGCATCCCCTGGGAGCGACTGAAGGCCAACTACAAGCGGTGGCGCGAGGAGGGCTACTGGATCGAGGCCGGGCTGTGGTTCGGCTTCGACGTGACACACTCGTGGACGGTGGGCACCGAACGGCTGCTCATGGCGCTGCTCACCGATCCCGAATGGTGCGTGGATATGTTCAACCACTTCCTGGATGTGAACATCGCCCTGCTGGACCAGGTCTGGGACGCCGGCTACACCTTCGACGAGGTCAACTGGCCTGACGATATGGGGTACAAGCACAACCAGTTCTTCTCGCTGCGCACGTACCGCACGCTGCTCAAGCCCGTCCACCAGCGCGCGGTGGCGTGGGCGCACGCGAAGGGCGTCAAGGCGCGGCTGCACTCGTGCGGGGACGTGAATCCGTTCATTCCAGAGCTAATCGAAATCGGTGTAGACGGGCTGAATCCGCTGGAGGTCAAGGCGGGTATGGACCCAATCCACATCAAGCAGACGTATGGGGATAAGCTCCTGCTGCACGGCGGGATCAACGCGGTGCTATGGGACGATAAAGCACTTATCGAAGAGGAAATGCGGCGCGTCATTCCGGTGGTCAAGGCCAACGGCGGCTACATTTTCTCGTCTGACCACTCCGTGCCGTCCAGCGTGAGCCTGGATAACTTCCGCTACATCATCGAACTGGCGAAGACGCTCGGCGCGTACACGTAAATTATGCCGAGAACTGCGCCTGCCGGTTGGTGCGTTGCCAGGCGATGCGATAGAATGGCGGACGCTTGGCGGGCGGGATTTCGCGTACCCGCGCTGCCCACATCGCCGCCGCGTCTCCGGCGCGCGCAAAACATTGCGCCGTAAAGTCCCTCAACACCGCCCGGCGATCTTCCGCCGCCGCTTCACGCTGTTGCGCGATTAACTGCGTCGCATCCGCCAGGAACTCCGCCTCCAGCGCATCACGCTCCGCGCGATAGACGGCAATGCGGTCGGCATAGTTTTCCAACACTGCACGGTGTAGGCGTTCGTGTTGCCACCAGAGCGTATCGAGATCGTTTGTCGCGGTAGGCATGGGGCCTGTATCCGGTAGTCCACCCTCAAGCCATACCGGCTTGAAGATGCCGGTGCATGGTGCGGAAGTCCCCGTTGTCCACACGGTAGGTAACGCCGGATCAAGATGCGCGACCATCGAAGCGACCGACTGGGAATTGCGTGTCGGGCCAAAGCCGGCGTGCATACAGACCCGGTCGGGATTACCGGGAGCGGGACGCCACGCGCCATCCTCGGCCTCAGGGCCGTGGTCGCGCAACACCTTCATCAGCATAGCTGTATCAATGTGCCCGACCTGAGCACGTAACAGCGCCAATGCACGCGACTGGCGCTGCGCGCAACACGCCACACGGCTCATCAAGCGGTCACCATAGCAACGCGCGAAGTGAAAATCCGACTCGGAGTGGCACCACCCTTTCTCGACAGCGTGTTCGACCAATCGCGGCGAGGCCAGGTCCCACTGCGCGCCAATCGTGAGACCGTTGGAAATGGAATACACATCGCGTACCCTCACGGCGGCCCAATAGCGCCCCGCCGTTTCGAGCACCCAGGCCTCACCGGGATCGGCGATGATGAAGCTGTTGTGATAATAGAAACTATGCGTGGCGCTACCGCTGCGGCCCTGCCCGTAGATTGTCAACAAGTCGGTGATAAGGTCCAACGCTACACGCGCCGTCGCCGCCCGTTCCAGCGCCAGCCGGATAAAGTCCATGCCGAGCAGGCCGCTTTTTTTGTCGTAAGGCTCTTTGGTAAAAACTGCTTCGTTGCCGATGACGACGCCGTGTTCATTGACGCCCATCTCGCAACCCCACATCCAGTAGGGTTGGCTCAACAACAGCGCGTGCGTTTCAGGGACCTGGGGGATTTCGCCATAGGTACAGCGCAGCATCTCACCGCCCCGGTGTTTGCCGCGCGGCGCCATGACGAGCGCCTGCGCCTCGTTCGGCTCGCGGTCGCTGTTCTTGGCGAAGAACACCCGACCGTCTGCCGTAGCGTCCCCTAAAGCCACCAGCGTATCACACATCGCGTTAATCTGCGGCCTGGAGTGTCTCCGCCGCTAATGCCGCGCCGATGATGCCAGCGTCATTCAACGTTGCCGCCGGAACGATAGGGGTATCCACGGTGAGATAACGCCGGAATTTGTCCAATCTCTTGCTGCCGCCTCCGCCGAGGATAATCAGATCGGGCCACAGGAGCGCCTTCATCGTTCGCAAATACTGATCGAAGCGCCCGGCCCATACCTCCCACGAAAGGTCTTCGCGTTTGCGCGCCGCGTCGGAGGCCTGCAGCTCGGCGTCTTTGCCGTTCATCTCGATGTGACCCAACTCGGTGTTGGGGACGAGGACGCCGTCGGTAAAGAGCGCCGTGCCCAGGCCCGTGCCGATCGTCACGATCAACACTAGCCCGCCGACGCCCTTGCCTGCGCCAAAGCGCATCTCGGCCAGTCCGGCGGCGTCCGCGTCGTTGAGCACGCGCACCGGACACCCTGTGGCGGCGGCGAACAACTGCTCAATGTTCGTTCCGATCCAGGTTTTATCCACATTCGCCGCCGTACGCGCGACGCCATGCTGAATTGACGCCGGGAAGCAACAGCCAATCGCCCCCTGCCATGCGAAGTGTCTCGCCAGCTTTTTGACCACCTTCGCCACGTCCACCGGCTTCGCCCCCTCAGGCGTCGCAATCCGGTGACGGTCGGCCAAGAACGCGCCGGTGCGAGTTTCAATCGGCGCACCTTTGATGCCAGATCCACCAATATCAATCCCCAGAATCTCCATCGTCTCCTCTCCCCAGTAGTCTGATCGTCGTTAGTCAGACAGTCGTTATTAGTCGGATAGTATAATCCACCTCGCAGAAAAGCCAAAACAACCGATGAGTCCGGCTGATATATGCCACGCCTACCAAGCTCCCAACTATCTGACTACCTGACTATGTGACTTATAGCCGCCAGTTGGCATTTCCCAAAAACCCTGTACAATAGAAATCCCGTGAGGAGGTGACTATGGCAACGAAATACATCTTTGTTACGGGTGGTGTGGTCAGTTCTCTCGGGAAGGGCATTATGGCCGCGTCGTTAGGCCGGCTCCTCAAAGCCCGTGGGCTGAATGTCTCCATCCAAAAATTGGACCCCTATTTGAATGTGGATCCCGGCACGATGGCGCCCTACCAGCATGGTGAGGTGTTCGTCACCGAAGACGGCGCGGAAACCGATCTCGACCTGGGACACTACGAGCGCTTCATTGACGAGAACCTCGGCAAGCTCAACAACGTCACCACGGGACAGGTATACAGCGAGGTGATCGCGCGCGAGCGGCGCGGCGACTTTCTGGGCGGCACGATCCAGGTCGTCCCCCACGTCACCAACGAGATCAAACGGCGCATCATCCGCGCAGCGCAGGAGCTGCGAGCCGATGTCGCCCTGGTAGAAATCGGCGGCACGGTGGGCGACATCGAGGGGCAGCCGTACCTCGAAGCGATCCGCCAGATGCGCAAGGACGTCGGGCGCGACAACGTCCTCTACATCCACGTGACGCTGCTACCCTACCTGAGCGCCAGCGGCGAGCTGAAAACCAAACCCACGCAGCACAGCGTCCGCGAACTGCGCGGCATGGGCATCCAGCCAGACATCATCGGCTTGCGGGCGGATTTGCCCATTGACGGTGACATCCGCGCCAAAGTCGCGCTGTTCTGCGATGTAGAACGCGAGGCGGTGATCCCGCTGACGACGGCGAACAGCATCTACGAGGTGCCGCTGATGCTGGAAGAGGCCGGATTAGGCGGTCTCGTCATCAGTATGCTGCATCTACACGATAAGGCGCAATCGCCGGATTTGGACGACTGGCGGGACGCCATCACACGGCTGAAACGGGAAAAGCCGACGTTGCGCATCGCGCTGGTGGGTAAGTATGTGGAACTCCACGACGCCTACATCAGCGTGCGTGAGGCGCTGATCCACGCCGGGCTGTATCATGGGTACAACGTCGAGATTGACTGGATCCACAGCGAGTCGCTGGAGCACGGCGAGAACATTGACCGGCTTATGCAGGCTAACGGGATTGTGGTGCCCGGCGGATTCGGCTCGCGGGGCATCGAAGGCAAAATTTTGGCCGTGAAAATCGCCCGCGAGAACCAGATTCCGTACCTGGGGCTGTGCCTGGGGATGCAGGTGATGTGCATCGAGTTTGCCCGCCACGTGCTCAAAACCGACGATGCGAACAGCACGGAGTTCAAGCACAAAACCCAGCATCCGGTCATCTCATTGATGCCGGATCAGGAAGACTTGCTGGATATGGGCGGCACAATGCGCTTAGGGCGATATCCCTGCGAATTGCAACCGGGATCGAAAGCGCGCGCCGCCTATAACGTCGAAGAGGTCTACGAACGGCACCGGCATCGCTTCGAGTTCAACAACGCCTACCGCGAAGTTTTAGGAAAAGCAGGGATGGTCTTCAGCGGACTATCGCCGGATAACCGGCTGGTCGAAATCGCCGAATTGCGCGATCATCCGTGGATGCTCGGCAGCCAGTTTCACCCGGAGTTCAAATCCCGCCTGCAACGCCCCCACCCGCTTTTCCGGGGGTTTATAGAAGCGGCACTAAAAAGAATCGGCGGATGAGATAACCGTGGTTGTGTCACCCCAGTAAAAGAGGAAGAAGTGGGGATTTGGGGGCGGACTGCGTCCGCCCCCAAACCCCCACCCCCACATTTCAAGAAGACACTACCGCAAAGTACTGCACAAACCCCGTAAGAGGCCGGAGAGGGCGGCGCGTTTCTCGGCGGATAATTTACGCGGGAGTGCGCGCAGTCGCTCGGTCTCCTGGTCCAGTTTTTCGACGAACCAGACGAAGACCTCCGGCTCTTCCAACGTCAGATCACCCGGTCCTACCCACACCAGACGCGGCTCCACCCACACATCCTCGTTCAGCGTATCGGTGATGTAGGTATGCAACACACCGCCTGCCGCGCGAGCCTGCTTACCAGGGTTGTGCTGCATCCGCCGCCAGGTCATCATTGAACGGCGATAGAAATGCTGTTTGGCGTAGCGATAGTTGCCGGTGTACGCTTTCACCTCCAACGTGAACACGCCTGGCGGCCCCAGCAGCACCATATCAATATCGGCTTTGCTGCCCGGCAATTTCACATTGCGGAATAATGTCCAATCGCCGCCAAGTCCCAGACGTAACAACCGCGTCACTTCACTCTCTCCCAACTGTCCGCGCCGGAAGTTCTGTTCCTCTTGCCGCAGTTCGACGAAGAGATCGCTCAAAGCAAAGAGCGGCAAAAGCAACACTGCAACCAGCGGCCAGAGCCACAGCGCCGGCGACTTTTGGCTGACCAGTTCCGTCACGATGATCGCCAGCACGACCAACAGCCCGGCCAGCACGAGAAGAAGTGCGACAGCAGCGATAAAGTAGTTCTGGCGGTAGCGGCGCTGTACCTCGTTTGCCAGATAATCGGAACCTTGAATGACAGGCATCGGGCGCGACAAGTGGTCATCGGGCGCAGTCTCAGCCCGGGTGGTCTTGTTAGAAACGTTAGGCGCTTGACCTTTTTTGCGTTCCTGCGCTGGCTGCGATGGTTTCCTGGCAGGTGATGACGCCGGTGCCGACTTTTGCGGTTCTGCGGGGCGGGTCTGCTCAGACGGCTGCTGCTGTTCTTTCTGCGCTGCGCGTTTACGCTGTTCGGCTTCCCGACGCTCCAACGCCGCCGGCAGCATCATGCGAGCCGCTTCACGCAAGCGCGCGTCCTTCGCGTACCAGGCGGCGCGACGCAAATCTTTCACATGGACGGCGCCCGCATCCACCAGCTTGCCCAGCGGACGGTTCAAACGGCGGAACGGCCAGGCGATCAAGCGCGCATCCTCCGGCGACATCGTCACGTCTGCCAGGCGATGCGTCGTATCCAGGATCACCTGGGAAGCTCTACGAACGTCCTCGTTGCGCGCCTCTTGCACAGCCCATAACAAATCCTGGCGGGTGAGCCGGTTTTCGTCCAACAGCGCGCCCAATGTGCGATTCTTCTCGCCACGCGCGGCAAACGGCCACTCGACCGCACGGGCGTCGCGCGCGGCCTGAAAATCCGCGTCCCAGGCGGTTTCGGGTTGCGCAGCTTCGGCAGCGGTTTCCGTAGAGGACGGGATAACGTCTGATGCCGGCTGCGATTCAGATTCCCGGACGATCTCTGGCGCTTCCGCCATTTCAGCGCCGCGCGGCGCTTCAAACGGCTCGACATCCGCAGGCTGCGCAGGAATTTCCAGTTCTGGCGCAGGTTCTGGCAGCGGAGACGTATACTCGGCACGAGCAGGAAGTTCCAATGAGACCGGTGCAACGATCGGGGGAAATTCGGGCATCGTCGCCAGAGCATCGCGCGCCATCGTCTGCGCTTCCATAGCCGCCAGAGCATCGCGCGCCATCGCGTTCTCCGGCGCCAACTGCACCGCGCGCCGCAGCGCCGATAATGCGATCTTTTGCTCCGGCGCTAATCCGCCGAGCACCACCCAGGCGTCGGCATCGACGGAGTTAGCCTGCAAATACGAGCGCAGGCGTAACAGCGCGGTCTCCCGCTGCCCTTCACGGGCCAGTTGCAGTACGTCCAGCAAGCGCGCGTCCACGTTCTTAACACACCCCGCGCAACTGGCGTAGCAACGATTTGAGTTGTTTTTGAAGATGTGAGCGACTGAAGTCGCTACTACGCGAGACGTACACTGAATTTCTCCACGAGGTGGTCCGGGAAGTAGGATTCTTTCGCCTGACGCAAACCTGGATCGCCCAAATCTTGCTCGCGGTTGATGTAGGCGACCTGGCCCTGCCAGCGCTGCTCCGAGAACTGCTGCGTGATCATCGGGTAGATGCCCTTGAATTCCGGGTTTGCTTTTTCGATGTGGACGACTGCCGTGGTCTCGTTCAAGATTTCGCCCAGGGAGAACGCCTGTACCTTTCCGTCAATCAGGACTGCGCCGCCTTCAAGGTGTAGCGCATCGAAACGAGTCAGCGCGTCACGGATGCCGCGAAATTCATGCAACAGGCTGATGTCGTCTTCGCACAATCGCTGCTCGCACCACACTTCCGCCAGCGCCAGACAGTCATCGGTGAGCGAAGGGGTGATCGGCGCATAAGTGAAGGCATAAGCGCGCAAAAACTGGCTGATGTGATTGCGCTTCTTGCTGTACTTGCGCCCGGCCAGCGAACCCAGGTCTTCGCTGCGATAGACGTAGTCGAAGTGCGCGCGCACCGGTTCGACCACGAACTCGTTGCTGCCCTGCAGCTCGTCAGCCAAACGCCGATCGGCGCGCCGGATAGATGGCGCAGCCACCCCCCGGGTATCACGCAACCAGTAGAGCAAGTCGCGCGTCGCCGCGCCACGCGACGACGGCCCAACCGGTTGGAGCGCAAACGGATCCTCCTCGCGGTCCGCCACAATCAACAAACAATCGCCAACGAACGACCACTGAAAGTTGTAATATTCGCGCCAGATAAACAGATTGATAAAGGTCAGTTCGGAAGTGTCCGGCTGGTACTGCCACAACCGTTGATGGAGTAAGTCACGGTCCTCAAGCGATAATGGCTTGAAGTCCGGGAAAGTCGGGTACGTCGTCATAAGTAAAATCCTGCCTCCCTAGCAAAAGTCGAAAGTCGAAAGTCGAAAGTCAAAAGTCAAAAGTCAAAGGCCCAAAGTGTTTTGGAATGTGCTGCCAAAATAACCACAAGCGCCTATTATACAAGAAAACGCGGCAGATGTCACACGGCGCGAAAATCAACGTTTTCGACTTGCAACCAGCGCTGCAGGGCCGAGTAATCCACGATTGCCAAATCCGGCTGCGCCTCATGCGGCTCACTGCCGAAGAAACACGTGCGGATGCCGGCACGCTGCCCGGCGACAATGTCCAGGTCGCGGTCGCCAATAATGAGACAGTGATCGCGGTCAAG
>DAOUAQ010000303.1:0-16927 GCA_034433375.1 Anaerolineae bacterium
AGTTTCTGTCACGAATTACACGAATTTTCACTAATTTTTTCGCTTTTCGTGTGAATTCGTGAAATTCGTGACTAGTTTTTGTATCACAACCACGTGAAATCCTGAAGAACCCAATACTATAGAGTATGGCTTATAGTTGTCGAAAGGTCAAATTCGAGAATGTACTTTTCCAGTCCCAACGGCAGCTTCAACGCCTTCATCTACATGCACCGCTACTGCCCGGATACGACCAGTGTCGTCCTCAACGACTAACTGCGCGGAATTGTTCGCGCAATAACCGGCTTGGGAGTATAATATTGAATGCGTAGTTGTTTGGAGGTGTCACATGCTCTGTGCGCTTGATCCTGCTTTATTGACCAATCTCAGACAAACTCTGCTTGCTACCGAGTATTTTCGCAACGACAACGTCCTCGTTGCGCTCTTTGTCGACGCGCGCATCGCGCCCTGGCGATACTTGTGTAGAGAAGCCTCAAATGCAAGTGAGCGGGTCAATTTCCTTATCGACATGCTGTGCAATGCGCAAGCCGCTAATGGAGAGAGTGTTCTGGTACTCTTTCTTAAGGTCATCAGAGACCAATATTCGCCAGAGAATGTCCTATATAGTAAGCTTAAGCAACTGATACAAAGCGTTGGGGATGCCTTGCAAGATCACGAAAGCCCGGCTATCCACATTCCTTTCGTCAATCGCGAAAGCGAATTCGACAGAATCACACAAGACACACACCAAATGCAGTATTGGCTCATCTATGCCCCTCAGGGTTATGGCAAAACGACGTTTCTCAACAAGCTCAACCAACACTACCGCGACAAGAATTGGGTCTGCGTCCAACTGCAAATCCCCAGGGATTATCCACCCACATTGCACCCCCTTATCGAAACGATTATCCAGGTGCTCGGTGAGACGATCACCTTCGACCGAAAAGTCACACCAGAGAAAATGGGGGTAGCGCTTGCTCGTTGTATCTCGCGGCGCCCTGTGCCAGGCAAAAGAAAGAAATTGGTAGAAACGCGTGGTTCTGGTGTGGTATTGGAGCTGGATAACGTGGATGCCCTGGCTGACGACGCATTGGAAGACCTGGCCGTGGTGATCGGCAGCACCTACAAGGCTTTATGTGAAGAGGGTGGCGTATTCTTCAAGAACGATCATCGCTTCTGCTTCCTGCTGTCGAGCCGTGAGTCTGGTCCTGTTATGGAAGCTTTCAAACGGCATAGGATTTACCTCGTAGACCGTGGACTGTCACCCTACAGCTATAAGCATGTTCAGGAAACAATCCGCCACTACATGAACCAGGTTGGCATACCTTTACCCTTGCCAGAAGAAGACATCGAAAAGATTGCTTCACAGTTGATGTACTATGGGGGAGGACATCCGGGGTGCATCGCCACGTTATTGACTGAGTTAGCCCATGACTGTTTTGTTGGATACAATGATATATTGGCCGCCCGGGATCGGATCACTCAACCAGTTCTTGATGTTTTGCGGGATTTCGAGGCTGGGCTGCCAGATCACGCTTTGCTGCCCATCTTGGAAAACCTGAGTGTGTTTCGCCGCATTGACTACGCTCTGCTCAAATACTTGGTTGAACAAAAACTTATTCCCTGGAACGAAACTGCTATGAAACTCGACATGCAACTCTCTGCTACTCACCTCACGCGCGATGAAGAGGCGGCCCTCAAAGACAGCATCACCCAGCGCCTGTTGTTGATTCGCTTCAGGACAACCCAGCCTGCGGAATTCGCAGGCCTTTGCAGAGCCGGCCTCGATTTTTACCAGAAACGGCTCTCGGGGCGCAACCCTTATCCAGCTTCGGATGCGCTGGAATACCTGTATCTGCGCATACACGAAGCGTGTCACGTTAACGGCAAAAGCGCCTATGATGTAGAGTGCGTGTTCGTCGAACAGTTGCAGCTTGTTACAGAATGGTTTGCGGACGTCTGGGGACCGGATGATGCCTTGCGGCTAACTTACCAGCTCGGTCAAAAGCTGATCGCGGATTGGGAACTCGAATTTCTTACAAACTATTTCCTCAGCCCCGAACACTATCAACCGACGCTCTTTAGCGACATTGTCACGCATTTCAACCAACAGCACCCGGCAATACCGGCGGCGAGGCTGCGTAACGCTGAGTCAGGATAGCTGCTTGTCCATAGAACGCAGACATTTCCCACCGATTTACAGACAAGCTTTCTGTAATCGGGTTATGATCAAAGGAGGGATAGATGGCGGACCGGATTCGATTCATTGACAGAGACGACGAACTCGCCTGGATTAAGCGGGCGGTGCTGGATACCCGTGAGGCGCGCGCCCTGTATATCTACGCCGATGGCGGTATCGGCAAGACCCGGCTACTTCAAGAAGTCCACACGATGTTACGCGCCCCTGACTACAACGCACTTCTGAACGTCCCCGGTAAGCAAACCCTAACCGTCGCTGTGGTCAACGAATTCTGCGGAACGGCCTGGTCAGACGCTTTCATGCGTGGGGTCACTGCCACGGCTAACGGTATGGAGATCAAGCTCTTGACGACAGACGCTCAATTTGATATCCCGCAGATGGTGCGAGACCTGAAAGACGTGATCGAACAAGCGCCCGATGCCATCGTCGTTCGCCTGGGTACCGATTCGCGCCTGCGATCCGCGTTGCAGAAGGCCAAAGCACGGGGCATCAAAGTCCTGACGCTGGATAACTTCTTGCGTGAGTTAGGGAGCGAGCTGACTGCCCGGATCGTCACGCAAGAGGATCAAAGCGCAATGGCGGCGGCGCAACAATTGGTCAAAGACATCCAACACCATGGCGTGGTTGTTATTCTGACGGGTGAACAATCCATCCTGCAAGAACAACGCTGCGCCCTGTTCAAGCGTTTCATGGGGGCATACTCGGATATCACATTACGTGTTGAGGCGCTGACAATGAGCAAAGAGATGAGCGAACAGGCCTACGCCCGCACACTGGCCCTCTTGCGCGAACAGCCTGACCTCAAAGCGTTCTGGGTCACGTGGGACGAATTTATGCCGGGTGTGCTCCGCGCGCTCCGCGAGGCCGGGCGGACAGATGTAGGTGTATACGGGTTCGATGTCTGGTCGCCAGGCAAGTTCACAGCTCTGGCAAAGCAGGACAGTTCCTGGCGCGCTTCCATTGCCCTTGATCCTGAAGCCATAGGCCGTAGCGTTATTCATTTGGCGGCGCTGGCTGCGAGCGGTAAGCCGCTCCAACGTCACTACGAAATTCCGGCCCAGTTATTCAACCGCGAAACGGTTTCCCAAACTACGGCAACGCAATTCCCGTTCAGCCAAACAGAACCGCCCTATTTACCAAACCTGGTCACACTCGACATTATTGACTTCGACGATCAGGCTTTCCGTGACGAAAAAGCTTTTGCCTTCAAGCTATCTAACATGATAGGCCAGCAACACTTTGACGAGTTCTACACAAGTTTAGAGGCCCTTACCAAGTTGAAAAAACAAAAAGGGATCGGCGCCTTTGTGCTGGACAAACACGAGCTCGCGACCGAAAGCGCGTTTATTGCGTGCCTTCAGCAAACCTCGGCCCAACAACGCACGGTACTGATTCTGGATACCATCGAAAAAGCTCACGAGGTCATCCCGTTTATTGCCCAGTCCCTGGCCGCAACAGACAATGTCGTGGTGCTGATGGCCGGGCGGCCCGATGCCGCCACCTTACAATTGCTGAAAACGACATTGGGCGATCGGCTGGAAAGCAGGAAGTTGGAAGCACTGGATAATGCCGCCAGCGAGCAATACCTTGAGGAGAAGCAGGCCAGCATGCACACTATCCTGGACGAGACCTTCAAGGAGAATCTGCTGCGGTTGGCGCAGGGTGAGCCGATTCTGATGGAGTTGGCCGTCGAATGGCACATGCGCGGCCTGGATATGACCTGGATGACCGGAGAGCCGCCGGCGGGACAATCCCTGGCCGCTATCCAAAAGCAACCCTGGGAGCACAAGAAAGACTTTGAATCGCAACTCGTGCAGCACATTGCACAAGTCAGCGCCCCTTCAGATTGGACTACGCTGCTCCTGGCCCAGGTTTACCCACTCGACAAGGAAGACATCGGCCAACTCCTGCCACTGAGCGAGAAGGATGCAGAGCGCGCGTGGCGTGAAGTGCAGGATTTGGTTTTCATCAAGCATCTGCCGGGGGGAAGCATCAGTCTGCATGATAAAATGCGCGATCTGGTCAATGACTACGTGTGGCCCAATTTTGACCCTGATGAAAGCCGTCGCAAAGAGATCAACCAATCCGCCGTGACATATCTCGAACAAAAAATCGCGCGCCAGCAGACGGAGAGTGCTACACTTGGCAAAGAAAGCCAGGCCACCGAAACGCAGCTGGATTTAGATTTATGGCGAAAGCAGCAAGAGAGCGCCGAGGCCATCTGGTCATTACGCGAGCAACTGCTGCAACACAGGTTAAGCGTCGATCTCGAGAAGAGTCTCGAGTTGTTTTTCGAACTGTTTGAAGAGGCGACCATCAACTATCGTTACGCGCCGCGGATGAACCTGGTGAACCTCTTAGAGCCTTACCTCGATCACCTGGCGCCAGAAGTACAATGCGACGTTTTGCTCTGCAAAGCCAGAGCCTTACGGGGCAGCAGAAAACACGCAGAATCGATCACGGTGTTACAGCAAATTCTGCACCATGAAGCCGTTGCGCCTCACCAGCAAGCAGATGCCCACATTCAACTGGCGAACGCGGTTATCCGGGAAGGGGAGTTGGAGCGCGGCATTCAAGAATTCGCCACGGCAGTGGAAATCAGCCAAAAGGCAGGGGACACACAATGGTTGGTCAAAGCTGAAAACGGCCTGGGGTGGGCCTACCGGCTGACAGCCAATCTCGATGAAGCCCGCCGCCATTACGAGATCGCCCTCAAACTTGCATTGGAAGAAGACCTGCGCGATGAACAGGCTAAAATTTACAACAATCTTGGTTTTCTCTATGCTTACAATCGCGAAGAGCAGAATTATCTGGCAATTGCGCAAAGCTACTGTGAAGAATCCCTGCGCCTGGCGACGGAACTCAAAGACGAGCGCAGTGTCGGCTGCGCCTACTCGACGATGGGTTGCGTCTGCTTTATGGGTGGGGAACTCGATCGCGCGTTAGAAAATTTTGAATTGGCTCTGGAGATATTCGAACGCAAAGGGGATGAAGACTGGCAAAGTCAGGTTTATGCGTGGCGCGGCGCCGTGTGGATCAGTGAACATCCTGTGGACCTGGTAAGCGCTCAAAGAGATCTGGAGATGGCACGCCGTATCAACGTTCCCAAAGACCAACCCATTATTCTATCACGGTTGGCGCTGACCTACTTGCTACAGCGTGACCTGGATGAAGCAGAGAAGCTGATCCAGGAATGTCGGCAATACGCCTTGAAGTTGCCGGACCCGTGGTATCAATGGATCAGCATCCGTGACCTGGCGCGCATTGCCAGATATCGCAATGCTTTTTCGCGCCTGCCAGAGCTTGAGCGCCAGCGGCAACAGCATCTTGAAAAATGGCCCAATGTGGACAAACGCGCGCACGGTATGCTGCTGTTGGAATTGGGATGCCTGGCATTGGGCTTGGCGGACCATCAAAAAGCCGTCAACTACTTTAGTGAGGGTATGGATACCCTTATCTCGGTGGGCCAATACGGTGGGGACCGTCCCGTCATCTTCTTGCAGCGCATCGAAGAGCAATTCCTCAGCGACAACCCCCATCTGTCGAGCGCGCAGATTGCCGCTTTCGGACAAGACCTGTTAACTACCTGGAAGTCTGGGCAGTATTATATTCGCTATCCCGATGTTCGTCGTATCTACGAACATTGGGCAAACTGGCAGGAGACACTCGATGCATAACAAGATCAAAGACAACGCGTATAACTACGTACCAGAATCCTATGCGGAGTGCGCATCTGAAGGACAATGCGATTGCGCGTGCGCCGTGGCGTGGCCCGTAGCGGTCGATAGTCGTATGACGCCCTTCGACCACCTGAAACTCGACCCTACCGCCCTACAAACAGCCACGCAACCAGTGCCAGCGCCGAATGTGCCGCTCGTTGCGTGGCTGCAAATGACCGATGCCTGCAACCTTAGCTGCGACTACTGCTACCGCCCCCACTCAAATCAGGCGATGTCGTTCCCACGCGGGCAGGCGATCATAGAGGCTGTTGTGCGTTCCGCCATGGCCCACGGCTACACACGGCTCAAACTAAAGTACGCCGGCGGCGAACCGTTGCTCTGCCTGCCCACCGTCCTCAGGCTGCACGATTACGCGACAGACCTGGCTCGCCAACACAACCTCTTGCTCGACGGTGTGGTATTGTCAAACGGGACTCTGCTGACCCCCGCTATGGTGCAGCAACTCAAGTCCGCGCGTCTGCGCCTCATGCTGTCCCTCGATGGCCTGGATGAAGACCACGATGCACAACGCCATTTTCCTGGCGGGATGGGCACGTCGCAATTGGTTGTCAATGCTGTGCACATAGCGCTTGCCGGGGGTTTACCGCCAGATATTTCGATTACGGTCAGCAACCGCAACACATCCGGTCTTGCTGATCTTGTCAAGTGGGTGCTCCGTGAGAATCTGTCCTTCAGCTTGAATTTGTGCCGCGCTCATGCAAACTGCGCGCAAAAACATGATCTCCAACTGGATCCAGCTCTCATCATTGCGGCCATGCACCGGGCCTACACAGTGATCGAAAACCATCTCCCCCAGCGAAGTTTGCTTACCTCTATTGCGGACCATGCGAATCTGGCTGCGCCGCATCTTTTTCCATGTAGTGCAGGTCGCGACTATCTGGTCTTCGATACTCAAGGAAGGGTAGCAAAGTGCCAGATGGATATCAGGAACATGGTGACCGATTATCTTGATCCCGATCCGCTCGCGGCAATTCGCAGCGATCACACGGGCTGGACGAATCTTGCCGTAACGGAAAAGCCGGTATGCCGCGCATGTCGTTGGCGTTTTGTCTGCGGCGGCGGATGCCCGCTGCAAGCCTATTATGCAACGGGTGCAGCGGAAAATCCGTCGCCTAATTGCGCCATTTATCAAGCGCTCTTTCCCCAGGTCATACAATTGGAAGCCTTGCGCTGCAAGAAGGACTGTTGAGGTCACTCGGTGGCGCGCGACTTTGCGCCCTCTGATGGCACTGACTGACTCACAACAGTGTCGTTCCACAACGGATAAACGAAATTTATGTCAACTATACCCCAAGCCCTGAATCGTCTTTTTGAACGACATCGTGTCGTCTTCTGGTAAGACGTCAAACACGAGCTGAAGGCTGAATTCGAGGCGGTGGTATGGAAAAGAATTGCTCGCAACGAATGACGCGCCACGCCAGGTGCGTCTGAAAATGTCAGCTACTTTTGCCTGAATGCGGTTTTCCTTGGGGACTTTTTGCGCCGGGTCGGCGCGCTCGTAACCACCCACGCTACCAACCCGCCAAACGGCAGCGCTCCCCATAGACTGTGTCCACCTTGCGCCGCCAGGCGGTTCAACCTCACGACCGTCGGGCCGGCGTCGCTGCCTACGGTCCACTGCGAAAAGCTCGTGACGTTATTGCGCGTGATGCCCAGGATGCCCGATGTGGCGAAGCTGCTCATAGCACAATCCCATTGAGCGCCGGGAGTCCAGCGGCACACTTTGTCCTTGTCATCCGGCACAAAGTCGGTGGGCAACGTCAAGTTCACGCTAAACCCGCTGGCGCAACCCAGGGACGTGATCTCCCACCAATGGCCGGTTTGGAGCGGGATGGTGGCATTGGGATGGTCAGCGTCGTGACGCTGGACGGTGATGCCGGTCAAACAACCGCCGGTGTCGTTGACCACTACTTTGACCATCGTTGGTCCAAAGGTGTACGCGCCCGCGCCGGAGATCGTCTTGGTGATCGAGGCGCTGTCGGCAAGCTTAAGCTCGAACGCGCCGATGTCGCACCGCCAATCGTCGCGCGCCTGCTCGCGCTGGTCGAGAGCGTTCACCGGAGCCACGGCGCAGATGGCGTTGTTGCCCGCGTCAATGGCCGGGGAGTTCTCTAGCAGTGGGAAGGTTTGGGCGTTCCCGCCGTAATTCCCCAGCGCGCCAAGTCGCGGATCGGCCACGATGGTCGCGGAGCAGCTGCCATCCTCAATCAGGTTGTTAGTGTTGACGCCGACTGCGCCGCCGTTGAAGGCGCATTCCGTGCCGGTCGTGCCTGGGAAGAGCGTGGAATTGGCCATGATGTTGTTGGCGAAATTCAGCGTGCCGCCGTTATGGAAGAGACTGCCGCCCGCCCAGGTGGCGGTGTTGCCGGAGAAGGTGTTGTTGGTCAGAGTCAGCACGCCGCCGCTTTCGTTGAAGATGCCGCCGCCGTCTGTCGCACTGTTGTTGGCGAAGGTGCTGTTGTTTACGGTCAACGTGGCATTGTTGTAAATGCCTGCGCCGAGATAACCGTTATTGCCCATGAAGGTGCTATGACTAACCGTCAGGCTGCCGAGATTGGAGATACCGCCGCCGTTGACACCCCCATTACCGCCATTGGCGATGGTTAGGCCGTTCAGGATAGCCGTCACCCCGCCGTTGACGGTGAACACCCGCACGGTGTTTTGCCCGCTGATGGTCACGCTGCGCCCCACGCCGTCAATCGTCAGATTCTTGCCAATCGTCAGCGTGCTGTTCAACAAAATGGTGTAATCGCCATCAAAGGTGATTGTGCTGCCGGCGCACGCCTCCGCAATCGCCCGCCACAGCGAGCCAACGCCGTTGTCGTTGGCGTTGGTCACACTTGGGTTAGAGACACAGGGCAGAATCATGAATGTGACCGTATAGGTTTTGGTGCTGCCATCCGCGGCGGTCACGGTATAAATCACCGGATTGGTAAAGTTCTGAGCGACACCACTGGCCGGGTTGACCGAGGCCCCGGTGTGGGTGATCGTCGGGACCAGCGCGGTGACATCCGTGCCGTAAGGGACGTTCAGCGCGATGGTGCCCGCGCCCTCGTTGATGGTGGTGTTCCCCGACTGATCGGGAACCGTAAAGGCGGTGATCGCTTTGGCCGGGTTGAGGGCCACCGTCACTGTGACGGTATAAGATTTGGTGGAACCATCAATCCGGGTCACGGTATAGATCACCGGGTTGGTGAAATCCTGCGCCACGCCGCTGGCCGGATTGACAGAGTTTCCGGTATGCGTGATCGTGGGAACCAGTGCGGTGACATTCGTCCCGTAGGGCATCAGGACGGCAATCGTGCCGGCCCCTTCGTTGATCGTCGAACCGCCGGTCTGACCGGGAATCGTAAAGGCGGTAATGGCATTCGCCGCCAGCACCCGGATCGTGAAAGCCTCGGCGTAGCTCAAGCCCCCGGCATCGGTGGTGCGCACGCACACGTAGTAGGTGCTCTTCGTGGCATAAACGAAGACGGCGGCCGTCTGAAGCTGGTTGCTGCTGATCTGGAAGGAAGCATTGTCGGCGCCGTTGCAGCCGGGGACGCCGCCCGGCAGGCTGTAGGTGTGCGTATCGCCTGTATTGGGATCCGTGGTGGTCAGCGTCCCTACCAGGGTTCCGGCGGGCTGATTTTCAGCCACAATCGTATTGGAGAGGCCAATATCGGTCGGCGCAAGGTTGTTGACCAGCGTATAAGTCTCGTCAATCGCCGGTTCGCTGGTCGGCAGGGCGTTGCCGGTCAGATCGGTGATGTTCTGCGCCCCGTGCAGGTTCAAGCCAACTACGCCGTTGAAATTTGCCAGATCGCCGCCCGAGACGGTGACATCGTAGACTTTGGCGCTAACCGGCGTCACCAGCGTGACCGCCGCGGTGGTCGTCCCATTGACGGCGAAATCGCCGGCGCTGACATTCTGCACGCTTTCGTTGAACGTGGCGCGGAAAACGAGTGTATCGGCGCCGGTTGGACTGGTGAGGGGGTTCTGGCGGGTGAAAGAGAGTAAGATTGGGGCAACGTCCACTTCAACCGCGCCGAGGTCGCAGTGCGCGCCCTGCGGGCGCGCCATGCCGCGCTGATCGAGGGCGTTCACCGGGGCCGCAGCGCAGACTGCGTCGCTGCCGGCGTCGATGGCGGGAGAACCTGTACCCGGCGCCATCGTTTCAGTGGAACCGCCGTTGCTCCCCAGCGCACTCAATGCCGGATCAGTTGTCAGGGCCGCACCGCAATTGTAATCGCCCTCAATCAAGTTGCTGACGGAGGTAACTGAACCCGTCGTAAAGCAATTAAAGCCGCGCGTCGGGTTGGCCAGAATGTTGTTGATGAGAGTCAGCGCACCGCCGGACTGATAGATGCCGCTGCTGGGGAAGAAGCTGCCGGCGGCATCGTTGTCAGAAAAGGTGCTGTTCGTTACGTTCAAAATGCCGTCACTGACAATACCGCCGCCGGTACCAAACGACGCGTTGCTGGCGCGATTATTGAATAGCGTGCTATTCACGACCGTCATCAAGCCGCTGTAGTTGGCGATACCACCGCCTCCCCCGCTGCCGGTCGCTACGTTGTCGCGCAGCGTGCTGCCCGCGATCGTGGCGGCGCCATTGTTGACGAGTCCGCCGCCGGCAGCAGCCTGGTTCGACTGTAAGGTGCTGTTCATCATGGTCAGGGTGCCGGCGTTGTAAACGCCGCCGCCCTGATTGGTCGCGGTGTTCCCGTGCAAGAGGCCGTTCGTGATCGTCAGGACGCCTTCGTTGCGCACGCCGCCGCCATCCCCCGCCGCCCCGTTGTAGATGCCCAGGCTGCGCAAAGTAACCACCGCCCCGGGGTTATACAGCACCCGCGTGCTATTCTGCCCGTTGAGTTGTACCCGCGCAGCCAGCGCCGAACCATCAATCGTCATGTTCTGGTTAAGGGTCAATTGGCTCGCCAGATTGATCGTCGCCCCGGAAAGGCTGGGGACGAAGGTAATGACGCTGCCGGAGGCCGCCGCGGCAATCGCTTCCCGCAAGCTACAGTCGGTAACGCCGGCGACATACGCGTCGCAGAAACCGTCGTTTACATCGTAAGCCGTATTGACCACGAAGTTTGGGCCGGCCTGGATATTCTTTTCATACGAGCCGATATCGCAGGCCGCACCCTGCGGGCGTGACACGCCGCGCTGATCGGTTGCCGGGCAGTTGGCGCCGGTATTGATGGCGGGCGAACCGGCCAGCAGCGCCCTGGTTTGGGTAGCGCCGCCGTTGTTGGCTAACGCGCCGAGCAGTGGATCGCTGGAGTACGCCGGCGTGCCGCAGTTGGTGGTCATCACCAGGTTGTTGCTGTTTTGTTCGATCCGCATCCACGGGCTGCTGCCGACCATACAATCCCAGCCGCCGCCGGTGTTGTTGGCGATGATGTTGTTGGTATAGAACAACTGACCATTGTTGAAGAGGCCGCTGCCGTAAGAAGCGGTGGAGTTGCCCGCAATGGTGGTATTCCGCAGCGTCAGGGTGGTTTCCTCGTTATGGATAGCGCCGCCGCCATAACGGGAAGAGTTGCCCGAGAAGGTGCTGTTGACAATTTCTGTCGTGTAACGCATGTAGATCGCGCCGCCATAACCGCCGACGCTGTCGTTGTCCGAGTTCGGGGCGGAATTCCCCGCAAAAGTGCTGTTACTCACCGTCAGACCGCCGATCCCAAAATCGACATAAATGCCGCCGCCGTTATTGGAAGCAACATTGTTCGCGATCGTGCTGTTGATAATCGTCAGGGGGCCGCTGCTATAGATGCCGCCGCCCAGTCCGCCAGCGCTGCTGTTCCAAATGGCGGGGGCCTGGTTGCCTGAAACGGTGCAGTTAATCAACGTCAGCGTGTTCTGCCGGTTGATAATCCCGCCGCCTCTGGAGATGGTATTCGCGTCGCCATAGCTGACCGAACCGTTGATGATTTTCAGGCTGTTCAGGGTGACCACGGTGCTGGAAGGCGCAAGATAGAACACGCGCACGGCGTTTTGCCCACTGATGCTGATTTGCGAAGCCAACGCCGAGCCATCAATCGTCAGGCTTTTATTGATATTCAACTCGGAGCCCAGGTTGATCGTCAAGCCAGACAGACTGGCCGCGAAGGTGATACTGTCACCGGAAGCCGCCGCGGCAATTGCCTCGCGCAGCGAGCAATCGGCGTTGCACGCGCCGTCGTTCGTATCGGCGGTCTTGGTCACCACCCAGGCGGCTGCCCGCGCCGGCGTCGCCCCGGCAAAGCCAAACAGCAAAGTCAGAACCGCGCTTACAAGGAACATACGGGATACGAAAAGCCTGATCTTTGTCATGATAACTCCTCCCTGGAAAATAGTCTGAAGTCCAAAGTCCAAAGTCCGAAGTCCAAAGTCTTTAGAATCCGTTCAAAGAGAAAAACAAAAAATACTCTGCGTTCTCTGTGCACTCTGCGGTGAAGTTTTTATGAATGGGATGACGAGAGATTGAGGAGGCTGCTGACCGTGGTGTACAGGGCCTCGCCGGAAAATCCAACCTGTAGTACGGCATCAGCCGCCGATGTTAGCGCACGCTGTTCTTCCGCCGAGTCATGCGCCAGAATCACACAGCGCACCTCCGGCCAGGCGCGCTTGATGTGTTTTAGCGTCAGCCAACATTCATCGCCCGGCAACCCGCCGTCGAGCAGCACAATGAGCGGCTGGGCTTGGGTGATATAGCGCAGACCGGCGAGGCCATCGTCGGCCTGCTGCACTGCGCCAATTTCAGGGTTGGCTTGCAACAACACACACAGGCTGCTGCGCCAACGTCCGGGCGGGGCGATGATCAGGGCTGAAACGCGCAAATCTTCCATCCCTCTATCATAACCATAGTGCGCGTCGGGCGCAATGACAAAAACAAGGGGGTTTTCAAAATAAAAATGACCACCCGGACGCTGCCAGGTGGTCATTTTTGACCATTCGAGATGTATCTACCAACTCAACTGAAATGTACTACAACTTCGCCAACCCCTCGCGCAGCGCGTACAGCGCCGCCTGAGTGCGGTTAGCCAGGTGCAGCTTATCGAGGATGCTGCCGACGTATTTCGCAACAGTGCGCTCGTGGATGACCAATGCAGCGGCGATTTCCTGGTTCGACAGACCGCGCGCAATCAAGCGTAGGGTGTCGACTTCTCGTTCGGTGAGCGGCTCGGCGGTGGGTGGTAGATCGGGAGGCGGCTGGCTCAACTCGCGCATCACCTTGATGGCAATCGTGGGGTGCAGGATTGCCTGCCCGCGCGCCACATCCCGGATGGCCTGAAGCAGCCGGTCGCGCGGCGTATCCTTGAGCAGATAGCCCAAGGCCCCGCTTTTGATCGCCGGAAAGACGCGCTCATCATCGCCGTAACTGGTCAGCACCAGGATGCGCGCCTTTGGATCACCCGCCACGATTTCGCGGATCGCCGCGACGCCGTCTTTGCGGGGCATCACCAAATCGAGCAAGATCACATCGGGGTGAGTCTGCAGCGCCAGCGTGACGGCTTGCGCCCCGTCGGCAGCTTCGCCGACCAATTCCATGTCGGGTTGCGTGGATAGCATCGCGGCCAGACCTTCGCGCACAATGGGATGATCGTCGGCGATCAGGATGCGAATTTTAAGCGTCATACCACCACCCTTATCTGTGTCCCCCCTCCGGGATGGGAGATGATCTCGAAGGCAGCGTGGATGGCGCGGGCGCGTTCGGCCATGTGGCTCATCCCCAACCCCCGGTAGTGGAGATGCTCCAGGTCGAAACCGCAACCATCGTCGCTGATTTCTAACAAAGCGCCTGACACGCCTTCTGGCTGCAACCTAACGGTGATCGTGCTTGCGTGGGCGTGGCGCAGGGCGTTGTTCAACGCTTCCTGGGCAATCTGGTAGAGACCGGCCTCGACCTCCGGCGACAAACGGATCGTTTCATCCACCAGCAGGCGAATACGCACCCCCGACCAACCTTCGACTGCGGCCACGCGTTGGTTGAGCGCCACTGCCAGACCATGCTGTTCCAGCTCTGGCGGGCGCAACCGGTGGACGAACATCCGCATCTCGTTGAGCGCCCGGCGGGCCGTGGCCGCAATGCGCGCAAAGGTAGGCTGGATCGCGTTGAGGTTGCCTGCCGCCAGACGGACTTCTCCTGCTTCGGCCAGCGTTACCAGGCCGTAGAGCACTTGCATGACCGAATCATGCAGATCGCGCGCCAGGCGATGGCGTTCTTCAAGGACTACGGTGTGCTGCCGCAGGCGGCTGCTTTGCACCGAGACGCCTACCTGGTCGGCTATCGAACCAAGCAAGGCCACTTCCTCGGCGTTGAAAGACTGGCCGGCCTTGTGAATCAGCAGCAGCGCACCCAGCACATCGTCATCCGCCCGCAAGGGGGCCGCCAGCAGCGAGCGCTGACCCAATGCCCGCATCCCCTCTGGAACCCGTGCATCCGCACTGATGTCGAACACCAACAAGGGTTCGCGCTCTTGAAACAGTGCGGCAAACAATCCCTGAGCAGCGGGCAGCCAGGCCGGCATGGACTCTATGTCGGCGCATACTCCCTGGATAGCCATTCGCTTCATCGTAGCGTCGCCGGCCGGGGGGTGTTCACCGGTCAAGCTGCCCGGTTCGAGCAGAAAGGCCGCGCCCAACTCGGCGTCGAGGGCGGCGATGGCTTGCGCTAACGAGCGGGTGAGCAGCGTCTCAATCGTTTGCGCCTGGCTGGCGGCGGCTGAAATATCATAGAGAACGGCCAACTCACGCGTCCGGCTGGCAATGCGCTGCTCCAGGGTGGTCGTCAACTCTTGCAGCGCCTCTTCTTTTTGCTGCCGAGCGGTCACTTGGGCCTTGATCGAAGCCACCATCGCATTGAACGATTGGGTCAAGAAACCAATTTCATCGTTCTGGGAAATAGACACGGTCACGTTCAAATCGCCGGCGTTGGCCTGCGTCACGCCGCGTAGCAGATGTCCCAGGGGCGTGGTGATGCTCACGCGGAAAAACAGCGGGAAAACCACCAGGATGAACAGGCTGCTGGTCAGGATCACGCCCGTCATGAACAGGCCGATGCGGTGTACAGGGGTATTCGCCGCAGCCAGGTTGAAGATCACCTCATAGGTTTGGGGGGTTTCCGCTGACGCAGCGCCGCTCTGGGGGGAGCGGTTATCAAAGATGTATCCCACGTACTGGTGGTAACTGCCCAGGGGATGGTTGCCGAAATACAGATGCGCTGGGCGGGATGGTTGGCCGGCGGCCAGGTAGTAAGCATAATAATAGGCCCATAAAGCCCCAGGTGGGGCAACCTTTTCGGTCCGCGCCTGGATCTCGGACAGCAAATCCCCTGTTGCGCCGCCTGGGGTGTGCGCATACACCGGTCGTGCAGATTGCCCGGCATGGGCAGGATCGGGGAGGGCGACAATGGCTTCGATGGTTACGGGCAAAGCGTCCCAATCCCCGGTTTGCATCGCCTGGCGCGCGATCTCGATCTCAAGTAACCGCGTGGTTTCGCTTTGCAGGACAGCGTTATGGATAGTGAACACTCCAACGACTCCCAAAACTGCCAGCAATGCTACCAGGGTCAGGCTGACCAATTTGACGATCAGACCCGGTTGGCGCGGCGCGTGATCCCAAAAGGAATACACCAACGCAACGATCATCGCCAACAGAGAAAAGCCGATGCCGTACATATCCCAGGGCATGGGCAACAATCCGCTCGCTCCCAGCCCCGAGGCCAGCCCCTGTAATAGCCCCAGCGAGAGCGCCACGAAGAGGTTGCGCAGGGTGAGCGCGCGCGGGTGCGGGTGAACCAGGGCCGCCATAAGGTCTCGAGGCAGGGAATGGCGGCCAACGGCGGCGCGCTGGACGATCAACGCGCGGCGGAGGGCCAATCCGAGGGTTGCCAATACCATTCCCGGCATGAGGTAGGGATAGACCGGGTTCATGACCTGGTCAAACTGGCGCCTGACCAAAATTCCCCATGCAAAGGAAAAACTATACCCAAAGGCGAGAACGACGGCGCCGATGAGCACCCATTTGACCCGTTGCGCTTCAGCCGAGGAGACCCGTTCAGGGTAGGTGTAGATCAACCCGGCGGCGGCGGCCATGCAGAAGACGACCCATGCATCTTGCATGGGACCAAAAGCACTGCCCCACAAGACCCAGGCGGTGCTCAGGAACATGGTCACCATGCTGGCGGTAAAGCCGGCCATAGCCGCTGCCCAAAACCAGGTGCCGGGCGTCTTATGTTCGAAACGCACCAGAAAGATTGTGCTGACCAGTCCCAGGATGGACAACAGCACCCCAAGAAAGGCATACGGCCCGAACTGAAGCGCTACTGAGTCCATGAAATTCATTCATTGATTTTATCACGGAATTGTTTGCTTAACCACTGGTTGCACGCTCTACGGCGAATGTCGCCGGTGGTCAACGCCCTGGGCCTGGTTAGTATCACGGGTCAGTATGCTTTGGATTCAGGTCAGAATATAGTTAATTCCCTACTTCGAATCCATGTATCGCACGTTCGAGTCGTGCCGCCCCAGTCTTGAATTAAGGTGAAGAATGATGCCGGTGCAAACACCGGCATCATTACTTTTCCACACTTGTCAGACTGATCCCCTCGGAATTTGAACGTGTAGGGAAACCGTGGTAAGATTGCACTGTGATGACGATGCCGCTCTTGACCACCAAACTCTACGTTCCGCCGCCGCGCCCGGACCTCGTGGAGCGCCCGCGCCTGCTCGCGCGGCTGGACGCAGGGCTGCGCCTGGGCCACAAGCTGACGCTCATCGTCGCGCCGGCCGGCTTTGGCAAGACGACGTTGCTGAGCAAGTGGGTTGCCCGGCTGGATCGTCCCGTAGCCTGGCTCTCCTTCGACGAAAGTGACAGCGACCCGCGCCGCACCGCGGCTTACCTGGTCGCTGCGCTGCGTGATCGCGCTGAACCTGGACGATAACGCAGCCAGAGTTCGTATCCGTCTTCATTTGGGATGTTCATCGTCTGTCCTCCTATACTGACTGCTGAGGCATCGGGGGATTTCGTGGATGTAATCTCTGGC
>DAOUAQ010000304.1:0-22911 GCA_034433375.1 Anaerolineae bacterium
GCTCAATATCAAAGCCCATGATGTCTGCCCGCAGTGGAACTACACCATCTATCCTCGTTCAGCCTCAGCGCCATCTTGAGCAATGCGCGGAGTTATTTTTTTATGAACCCTTACGCCAGCCCGCAAACGACCGGCCAACTCAGCTTCACGCCGGTCGCGGGGCAAACCGGCGTCACTACGATCAATGTGACCGTCTCCGACGGCATCTCACAGACCACGCGCGCGTTCCAGGTGACGGTGTGGGCGCTCACCGGACCGTTGGGCTACGTGGCTATGGGCGCGAACGATCTGCTCATCGTAGACCTGGGGACGCCCTCAGCGCCACGCCGCCTCAACACGGTCGCGCTGCCCGGCGAAGTGCAGGACATCGTCGTGGCGGGAATGCGGGCCTACGTCGCCGCCGGATCGGCGGGCTTGCTGATTCTGGACATCGCCGCCCCCGCCAATCCGCGCGTGCTGGTCCAATTCGAGACCCCCGGCAACGCGCTAGGGGTGGCCCTCGCCGGCGACTTCGCCTACGTGGCCGATGGCTACAGCGGCGTCCACATGATTAACCTCTCGAACCCCGCCGCCCCAACGCTGCACACAACCACCGATACGCCCGGCTACGCCAGCAAAGTGGGCGTCATGGGCCAGTATGTGATCGTGGCCGACGGCAGCGGCGGCCTGCGCGTGCTGGACACCCTTGCGCCGACGGGCCAGGCGACGGCCTGCGACACCTCCGGCAACTGCACTACGGTCACGCCGGTGGTAGTGACAGCACTGTCCGCGCCCAACGTGGAATCCGGCCTGGGCGTCTCAATCCTGGATGCGCCGCCGGTATTGGCCAGCCTTGAGCCGATCACCATCACCGGTAAAGCGTTTGCCGAGGTTGCCTCCTTGCACGCCCTAACCGTGACGGTGGACAGCAACCCCATCTACACCACCACCTGGGCGCAGGATGAACTCACGCAAACGCTGTGGAGCGCCGTGTGGGATCCGTCTGCGTTGGCTGACGGCGCGCACGTGCTGCAAGCGGATGTCACCGACTGGGCCGGCGACGTGGCGACGACGACACTGCCGGTTATCGTGGACACGCTCGCGCCGGAACTCGACATCACATCGTTGATTACGGGCGCCAACTTCCACGCGCCAAGTATGCTCGACCTGACCGGCCTCATCACCGACACCGGCGGCATCAAGAGCCTGGACGTGACGGTCGCCGGGGAAACACTGCCGGGGACGGTCGCCGAAGGCGTTTGGCGCGCCGCCTGGTCCCTGGCTGGACGTACGCTGTTCGACGGCGACGTACTCACCGTCACTGCCACCGCGGTGGATGTCGGCAGGCACGTGACGCTCGTAACCAGCACGGTGGTGGTGGACCTGCTGCCGCCCGCGCCCGTTGCCCTGACGATGACGAGCAGTGGCGCGGTGATTCCCCCCGGCCTGACGTTGCGCAGCCTGACACCTACGCTGGAACTGGCGTGGACGGAGAGTAGCGACGGCAGCGGCCTCGCGGCCTATCGCGTGGAATGGACGGCGGCGCTCACCTCTACGCAGCGTGTCATCAGTGGGACCTACGACCTTGACCGCACAGCGACTTTCATCCCCGCCGAAGGCGAACAGGTCTGGGCGCGCGTCGCCAGCGAGGATGTCTACGGACAGCAGAGCTGGCAGAGCAGCGGCCCGTTCTACGTGGACAACCCCACCACACCCGATCATACCATCCTCGAACCGGGCCAGCAGCCCTATCGCGGTTGGATGGACAGTGGGTGTTCCCTGATCGGCGTTGACCGGCGCTTGAGTCGCCAGGCATCGCCGGGAGCGGCCCTCAGCGCGGAACAGGCACTCTACGCCTCGTGGGACGTGGAGGCGCTCCGCCTAACGTGGACGGGCGCGAACTGGGATATAGACGGCGATCTCTTCGTCTATCTCGACACGCGAGATGGCGGTACGTTCACGCTCTTCAATCCCTACGAAGCACCAGCCCCCACAATCTACCTGCCGGGTGTCACCCCCACCTCGACCGTCGGCGCGATGGCGGCGGACTACCTGGTGTGGGTGCGCGACGCCGATACCGCGCTGCTGATGGAATGGCAGGGCGAGTATTGGGACTGGGTGATGACGCTGGATGGGTCTCAGTATCGCTTCCCGCCGCGGGGACGCGATTTTGAAATCGCGGCTACGGATTTACGTCTGCCGTTCGAGCTTCTGGGCATCACCGACCCGGCGAGCACGGCGTTGGAGATGATCGCGCTGGCGAGTGAGGAGAACGCGCTGCGCCTGTGGGCGACGTTGCCCGCCGCCAACCCAATCAACAGCGCTCGCGTGGTGGAAACGCGCGTCGAAGGTGAATTTGCCCTGAGCCAGTCTTACACCTGGCCGCAACTCTCCGGCGGCGTCTGCCTCAACGGCAGCGACGGCCTCACGACGGTCAGCTACCCCGATACGGATGTGCAGGTGCGTCTCGGGGTCGAACCGGCCGGAGTCGTATACAGCTACATGAACGACGATCTCTTCGGCTTGTGGGCGGCGCTGTTGCAGGGTGAGACGCCCGACATCAGCTCGCAATTGAGCTGGCTGAGCGCCGACCACCCGCGCGTGGGCGCCAACCAACCCCTGACCTACACGTTGACCTATCGCAACCTGGGGGCGGACACCGCGCGCGGCGTGTGGGTGGATGTGCAAGCCTTCTACACGCTACGTCTGAGCGGCGGCAGCGCGCGGCAAACCTTACCGCTCGGCGACCTCGCGCCGGGCCAGGAAGGGCAAGTCTCCTTTATCGGCACGATCGACCTGGCCGCCAGCGCACTGCCGTGGGCGGGCGTGCTGGCCCGCGTGTACGACGAACAACACACACCGGCCGGCGAGCCGCTGGAGCGCATCTGGGCCGACCATCAGGTGGATCGCAGCGGGCCGCAATTCCTGGGCATCCAGGAACCGGCGTACATCCTGGCGGCGCGGAGCAACATCCTGCGGGGTTACGTCTACGATGAATCACCTGTGCCGTCGGTGACGCTGGACGTCCAGGGCGGCAGCAGCGTCACCTGCCCGGACACCGCGCCTTCCGATGGCGCGCCATGGAATGGCGTGTGGGCGTGCGCGCTCGACGCGACGGGCGCTAACGATGGCGACATCCTGAACGTGACACTGCGCGCCACCGACAGCTTCGGCCAGTCCGGCACGACCGGCATACCGCAGGCCTTCGTGGTGGACACCATACCGCCCACCGTGAGCATCAATACGGCGTTGTCGCAGGCCGTACCGGGCAGTATAGTCAAGGGAAATTCGGTCCGGCTGAACGGGCAAGCGGTGGACAACCACGGCTTGAGTCACGTAGAGGCCTGCGTGGACGGCGCGTGTACGCTGCTCGGCCAGCAACTTGCGGCGACGCCAAGCCAGTATCTGTATGACGACGACGCCCCTGCTGATCCCATCAGCCTCACCGCCGGTTGTCTGGTCCGCACGTTCACCGTCACCGAGAGCTTCACGCTCGGTGCGGTGCAGGTGGGCCTGATCGCGGCACACGCGCACCGCGATGACCTGAACGTCGAGCTTGCATCGCCGACCGGCGTGCGGGTCCTGCTGTTGGCCGACGACGGTGTGTCGGGCACAGATGCGCGCCACTACAACGTCCTCCTGAACGACGCCGCTAGCAGCGCCTACAGCAGCAGCGGCGACGACGATCCGAGTGTGACCGGTGGGCTATTCGCCCGCCCGGCGCGTCCGGCTGAGCCGCTGCGCGCTCTGGTAGGACAGCCCGCACAGGGCGAATGGACGCTGACGGTGTGCGACACAAATCCGGCGGCGGACGACGGCGACTACCGGCGCAGCCGTTTAGTGCTCACACCCCAGGCCGGAGACAACATCCCACTCACAGGCGATTGGGCTTACACGCTGTCCGGCCCCGACCGGGTGGACGCGGTTGAGCACACGGTCTCGTTCTACGGGGTAGACCTGGCGGGCAACCGTGCGGCAGCCCTGACCGCGAACTACATCCTGGACAACGTCGCGCCGGTGATCACCGTGACCGGCATCGTGAACACGGCACTCTACACCACAAGCCTGACCGTGCTCACCGGAACCGTCACCGATGGCGGCGCGGTAGCGAGTGTGCATGTGCTGGTTGAGAACGACGGCGTGGTCTACCGCGAGCCGGCCGAGCTGGCGGGAGACGCGTGGCGCTATACTCTGCGGCCTAAAACGCCGGGTGTCTATACCTTGCGGGTCAGCGCATACGATGCAGCCGGGAACGTGGCAAACAGCGGCCCATTCGAGGTAGAAGTCCAGGCGCCGACGCTACACTTCATCTACATGCCGCTGGTGACGCGCGAATACGCTCCGGGTGACTAGAACAATCGCTGCCGAGGCTAAATGACACTGCGTGCCCTTCCCAGACTCAAATCAGGGAAGGGCACGCAGCAGTCTACGAACCTTTCTCGTCTTCTACCCTTGCCTTTTTCAGAAGTTGCTGCAAGAGATTCGTTAGATCGGATCCCATCACAATCCCCGATGCACCCTCGAAGTTGATGGTGAGGTTCTCGATGACGATGACAATGGACGCCGCGCCCTCGACACCCTCCAGTGGAATCCGGGCAGTGAACGGTTTGGCCGCGCAGTGGAATTCAGGCGCTACGAGCGGCGGCTCCGGTGCGGGCAATGGCTCTGATGCCGGAGATGGGGAGGGAGTGGACTCGACTGGTTCGGCGATTGGCTCAGGGGATGGCAATGACGTAGCGGGGGCAGACGGTGGTTCGGCTACTGCTTCAGTTGGGGCCGGGGGGATGACAGCAGCAGCGAGTCGTGGAGATGGCATCCCTGTCTGTGACCCGGCAAATTGCTGCACCAGGTCACGGTGCTCCGGCACGTTTTCCAGGAACGAACGTCGCAGGTTGGCATCCGTGATTCTGGCGGCGCGTTCCTGCAATTGGGCGTGGAGCGTAGAAAGGAGCGGCGCAGCCCGCACGTCGTCACCAGCGCGTAACACGTGGTAGCACGTCACCAGTGCTTGCAGTGGATGCTCGGCTCCATCCAGAGTAGGATTGACTTCCAGGATTGGCCACATTTCCTCTATCCAGGTCGTCGCCCAGGTGAGATTCCCTTCCGCCAGCGCAACACGGGCCAGCCCGGCCAGGTCTTCGGCCACATAATGCGGCAGGTGCGCGTCGCGCCGCAATGCCAGCGCCTCCTGGAAATACGCCTCGGCCTGGGCGTAGTCGCCCATCGCCAGGGAGAGGTCGCCTAGATTGTTGAGCGTCCACCCCTCGGCCTTGCGCGCACGTAACTCGCGCTCCAGCGCCAACGCCTCGTTCAGGTAATGTTGCGATGTATCGTACTCGCCCAACATTCGGGTGACAAAGCCAAGATTATCCAGGGTGACAACTTCGCCAGGGCGTGAGCCAACTTCACGCCAGATTTCCAATGATTGCTGCAAATATGTGCGCGCCTCGGCGTAGCAGCCCAGCGACTGCATGAGAAATCCTAGATTGTTGAGCGTTGATCCTTCACCTGCGCGGTCGCCGATCTCCCGCCGGATGGCTTGCGCCTGGGCGTAGTAGCTTTGCGCCTGGCTGTAGTCACCTGATTCGTTGGCGATGATGGCCAGGTTATTGAGCGTCGCACCTTCCCCACGGCGATCACCAATTTGCTGCGCGATGACAAGGGATTGTTGATAATATGCCTGCGCCTCTGCGTGTTGACCTTGACGCATCAGGATGATACCCAACCCGCGCAACGCATCGCCCTCGCCGCGCCGGTCTTCGGCTGCGCGCGCCAGTTCCAATGCCTGCGTGTATTGCGCGTGTGCGGCGGCTTCGTCGCCAGAGCGTTCCAGGGCGCTGCCCCACCACACATAGCCGGCCACCTCAGTGGTAGGGTCCTGGGCGGCCTGCGCGAAAGCCATCGCCGTTTGCGCCGCCGCAATGGTGGCGACATTGTCGCCAGTGGCGTAGGCATATTTGGCCTCGCGTAACGCTACGGCGGCCTGCTTGCGCGGTACTTTGAACATTTCGGCTAACTGCGACAACGCTGTCAGGTCTTGCAACTGGGGCTGCCGCATCCCCTGCAAGTGGCAAATTTCCTCGCGGGCCAGCAATAGCTCAAACCGGCGTTCCACCTCAACTTCCGGCGCAAGCAGCAAGGCCCGGCTATAATAGTCCACCGCGGCGACATTCTCGTATGCCTCCGCCGCGCGTTGTCCGGCTTTTTGCAAGTAGTCCAACGCCTGCGGCCACAGTTCTGCCGCGCCTTGCTGGTATGCGGCTTCGTAGTGATAGGCTATCTTACCGTAGTGAGGTTCCAAGTCACCGGCGTAGAGTGTCTCGAAAACATGAGCAGCGATCTGGTGCAATGCACGGCGACGCGCTCGGAGTTGCATCTCGTAAGCCGCGTCGCGCAATAAGCTTTGCTTGAATTGGAAGCGCCCCTGCCCCAAATTCACCCAAATGGCTTCGCGTTCCGCCGCCCGCATTTGATCGGCGATGTCCTCCCCATTGGGCCGCATCCGCGATAAAACTTGCACCTCGAATTCACGTCCTAACACGGCGGCGGTTTGCACAATCTCCTTGACGCGATGCTCCAGTCTATCCAACCGCGCGATGAAGATCGTGCGTACATCAGCGGGTAAGGACGATTCGCGCTCGCTTGTGACCAGCCGCCATTCGCCTTTCTGGAGCGCGATAGCGCCTTGCTCGCGCAAGTAGAGCAGAATTTGCTCGCCGAAAAACGGGTTGCACTCGGCGCGTTCGGCCAACAGGCTGGCTAATTCTTCGCTGACCGGCCCGCCAAGCCGGTCACTCACTAACAGACGCATGTCTTCTGGCGTCAGGCCACCCAGGTCAATTTGTTGATAGGACACATCCTCTCCAAACAACACGCCATCCCGTTCCGGACGAGCCGTCGCCAGCACTGCCAGTGGATAAGATTCCATGTTGCGGGTCAGGCGGCGGATGAACTCGACGGAGTCGGCGTCCAGCCATTGGGCATCTTCCAACAACACGATCACCGGGCGAGTCAGGCTCTCGGCCTTGAGGAGTGTTTTGAGCGCGCCCAGCGGGTTCTCGAAACGCCCCTGCGGGTCGAGTTGCGCGTAGAGCGAGCTTTCCCAGTCCAGATCAACCAGAGCGCCCAAGAAAGAGCACACACGGTTCAATTCCTTGCCCAACTCCACGTCCGGCACATCGGCAATCAACTGATCGAGCTTGCGGCCAAACGCCCGCTTGTTGCGCCCCTCTGATTGTATCGCGGATTGGTCAAAGTAGTGATACAGCCAGTAGCGGAATGGGTTGAGCGACTGACGTATCACCTGGTCAGTCTGGCACACGAAAATCTGACTCGATTGAGTCACGGGCCAGGCCTCACCGGTTAAAAACTCATAGGCAAGCCGGCTTTTGCCGGATCCCGGCTCACCTTGAACCGTCAATATCCCGGCGAAGCGGTGTTCCTCCGGTGCGGCAAAAAGCGGTTGCACGAACGTGCTCAATTGCGCGAACTCCGTCCGCCGGTCAACCATCTGCCCCTGGAAATTGCTCCTTTCACCTTCCTGCTTGCGTTCAACCAGCGCGTAGACGGCTTGCTTATCGGTAAACCCTGGAAATGTTACATAGTCAATAAGATCCAGCGCGAACAAACGGCTGACTCGATTAGCAATGCGGTCGTCCAACCAGATCGAACCCCACGGTGCGGCAATCATCAGACGCGCGGCCAGATTGATACCATCGCCGTAACAGGTGAATTCGCCGCGATCGGGCGAGCCGGCCAGCCCGGCGTACATCGGGCGATAGGTGATGCCAGCGCGGAACGTGCCGGGCGTGTGATTGCCCAGCTCCAGCACGAAGTCTAACGCGCGCTCGAGGTCGTTTTCGTAGCTGGTAGGCATCCCCCAGTACAACAACTTATTGCAACCCTTATCGCCGAAATCCACCCGGTTGAGATAGCCGCCCAACTGCTGTTGAAGCGTGAACACAGACTGCATGAAAATCGCCAAATCCTGGTCGGTCTCAATTCCCATCAACTTGACGAAGACGGACACAACCTGGCGGAAATCGCCGCTGGTGGCGCGCTCGAGGATGGCCGCGGGGATGAAAGCCCGCTCGTGGGCAGTGTACATGCCGGGCGGCATGGCAGGCAACGGGACCGGCAGCCCATCTGCATTGAGGAAACGAAAATAGCGCGCGGCGTCACTGCCAACGGGGATCGCTTTGATCAACGCTTGGACGCGCTCGTAGACTACCGGATCGAGGATGAGATTGCCGCTCTGGGCGTGATGTTCGGCGGCGGCGGCGGCTTCGATGGCCGGGCCGCTGAAGAAATACGCCGCCTTGACCGCGGCCTCTTCCAGCGGTATGTCACTCTCCTGGGGGCGCAGGATGCCCCAATTGACTTCCCCATCACCCAACCCCAATTTGATGGTGAAAGCGAAGCTCCCGGTGAACGGGTTGCCGTGGTCTAAAGCCACGGTCACATTTCCGGTGGGGTCAACGGCCTGGGCAAAGTAATGGATATTGCCTTGCGGCAGCGGCACGAAGGCATCCGCATACTTTTCTACCGGGTGATAGGTCAATGCAACGTTGCGCCAGGTAGTCTCGCCGTCCTGACGGTAGAGGACAAGCACTCTGGACACGGTTCCACTGTCATCTTCAACGGCTATGCGGAAGCGCAGGTATTGCGTGGTGGTGAAAGCCTGCACCTGCCAAACGAGTGGCGCGATCTGGTCGGGCGCGCCCGCAGCGGCGTGGTAGACCTCGAAGTGCAGGTCTGTGTAGAGCCTCCTTGCGAAGGGGAAAGCCGGCTCCGGCGGCTCCAGCGTTTCCGTCATGAGGCGGGCAATAACGGGGTCGAAATTGGCGATATCGGTAAACGCGCCGCCTAGCATTAGCACCCTTTGGGTCACACTGCCGGGCAGATGAACATCCACGCTCGTCTTGGGCTGAACCGGCCGCCCGGCGGCAGCCACGATTTCGCCGCTGGCGCTAATTTCGCCGCTGGCGCTAATTTCGCCGCTGGCGCTAAGAGTGTAATAGGTTCCCACTGTGGTAGTGTGCGGCGCATAGTTGAACGATAGATCAATGAGCGTAGAGGCTGTGACCTTTGCCGCCGCGTTGTTGGCATACGACACCCGTTTGGCGGCTGTGGCTAGTCCTATGGGGGGTGTGGTGGAGGTGACGGGCATGGACACAGCGAGCATCGGCAAGCCGTACAGGGTCATTTCATTCAGCACTTTCTCGTCGTATTTGCCAAACGAGCCACCTGAAGCACTGTTGTAGTAGCGTTGCTTGGCCCGCATTAACGCCTGGCCCACGGTGGGAGCCGTACTGCCATCCTCCCAATACCCCAGTTCTTGCCCGAAATTCAACATCACCCGCTCGGAGTAGGCGATCAGCTCCGAGTCGCCATACCCATAACCCGTATTGCCGATAAAGGTTGCGCCCTGCCGCAAGAACGCCTGTGACCAATCGGCGCTCCATTCCGGCAAGAAGGCATCATCATCAGGCACGTTCAGACCGGAATGGCAACCCACCGAAAAGACCAAAGTCCCGCTGTAGTTGGTGGTGGCGGTCACTTCGGCGGCCCATACCCAATCGAAGGGATCGTTGGGGAAGAGCGAAAAATGCGTAAAATGCGCGTTCAGCGAGTTGAGATCGTGCGCGTCGGGCGCGGTGAAGACGCTGGCGCGAAAATCCTCGGCTGTCCAGGTATCGTTGATGAGCGTGGTCAGATCGGTGACGCCTTGCGCGCGCAGAGTGTCGCTGATGGCGTGGGCCTGGTCGGTCAAGAAACCATAGCCGGTCACCACCGCATCGGCAGGAGCGGCTACCGGGTGCAGCAGAAATGCGTCAATGGTGGCCGCGATGTCCGAGGGCTGTTCCACCAGCCGCCCCACCCCCAACTGCGGCAGGTAAATCTCTCGCCCTCTGGCCGGGATGGGCAACAAAGCGGCGTAGTAATCGTCGCTGAGAATATGGCGCGTGTACAGCGATTTGGCGAGATTCTCTGCGTAGGCCATCCCGGCGTACCGCCGCTCGTTGGCGATGCAGGTTTCATCGGCCAGACGTTCGTATCGCTCTGGACCAGGCTGTAGCTGAAGTTGAGCGTGGCATTGCTGTTGTAGAGTTGGGTGCCGGTGAGCGCGGCGTTCCCCCACAGGATGGCATTGGTCAGATCGGCGCGGTCGTACTCGTTGTATACCCCGCCGCCAACATTTGCCCGATTGCCGGTGAAGGTCACGTTGACCAGGTCAGGGCGACCGCTGTTGTACATCCCGCCGCCGCCGTTGCTGGACAGGTTGCCGCTGAAGAGTGTGTTGATCAGGCTGAGAGTGCCGGTGCAGCTCATCAGTCCCCCACCCAGACCGATGGCCTGGTTGCCGGTGAACGTCACATTGACCAGGCGGGAATTGCTGCCGTTGACCATCCCGTCGCCGTAAACTCCCCCCCGGTTGCCGGTGAAGCTCACGTTGACCAGGTCAGGATTGCCCCCGGCATCCACAAACAACCCGCCGCCGCAATAACTGGCGCTATTCCCCCGGAAAAGAACATTGATCAACGTCGGGCTGCTCCCATTCCAGACGCCCATCCCGCCGCCGCAGGCATAATGGTCGCCATTAAGTCCTGTACCGGCGATATTGTCAATGAAGGCGACGTTCGTCAATGTTGGATTGCTCCCATTGTTGGCGAGCAGCCCGCCGCCTACTCCCCAAGTCGTGTTATTCTCGAAGATCACGTTGGCGATAGTAGGGCTGGCGCTATTAACCACCATCCCGCCGCCGCTTTCCCACGCTGCACTGGCATTGCCGCCGGTGACGGTAAAGCCATCGAACATGGTGGTAGCATCCGTGCTAGCAGTACTGATGACGGTTCGCGTGTTATCGCTGTTATCGCCGATAACGCCGATGTCGCCGCTGAGCGTGGTGACGTGGCGCCGCCAATCGCGCCGGTCACGCGCCGTTTCTGTGCCGGCAAAACCCCCGTACAGGCCCACGCCGTTTTTCAGTGTGAATCTGATGGTGCGGTCGGTACCGCTGGTGGGTTTGTAGACGCCGGCCGCGACCCAAATCTCGTCACCGGCGACGACTGCCGCCAACGCAACTTGCAGGTTGGTGAAGGCATCCGTCCTCGAGAGGCCCGTCGCTGCGCCGGTGGCGTCCGCGTCCACGTAGTATGTTGTGGCTGTGGGTGCGGTCACAGCGCCGGCAAAGGCGTCGGGATGGAGGAGCGGATGCGGCGCGGCGGAGCGCGCTTCTGGTGCGGATGCGGCATACACGCCGCCTAACGGGTGCGCCAACAACGCTATGATCGCCAGCACAGCCAATATGGAATGAGCAAAACGTGGGCGTCCCATCGAAGTTGGCAACATAACATGTTCTTCTTTGTGTGTAGTAACTTCACTTTGGCAAAAGTGCTCGACAGGAATATGCGTTGATGCCAGATAAACGCATTGTATGCCGGTTGATGGGTTTAGACAAGAGGCCCTGCAGATGATCTCCCACGCTTACTCGTTCGGCCAATCTGTGGCTGAACTTGATCAGCAATCCGAGGGGGAAGTGGTGGCGCGAGTGTTGTTATCGCTGTGTGAAGCGCGATCCATCACCTGTTGCGGAGCACCACAGGCAGGAAAATAAACACGGAAGGCTCGAAAACCGCGGTAGGGAGCGCCAGGTGCGCGATAGCGCCTACTGTGGCTTTGACGTTGGCGGTGAAGAATGGAAAGTTCAGCGTGCCGATGGTATCATTCGCGGTATGATAGTATGGATTCATCTCCTCGTAGTCGAAATCTTCGATGACGGTGATCGAGGGATAATCGAATTCCCAAAACGACCAACTATCCACATAAGGGTCACCGCACGGATCAACGTGGGCCTCCAGTGTGCTGTCCAATCCATACGCCGCCACCACCTGGGTGAAGATAGTAGCGATAGCCAGGTCGCTGGCGTAGCCGGCATTGTTCGTGCGGCGGGTTTCAAGGTAGACTGCGCCATCATCATTGCCGTCCCAGGCGATCATATCCATGTTGTAAACGGCTACGAGGTTGTCGTCCATGTCTGCGCTGGCTTTCGCATACGCATAGCTCCCCAGCAGGCCGTACTCCTCGCCGGTGAAGAAGACAAAGCGCACAGTGCGCTCGAAGGTATGGCCGGCCAGCCGCGCCGCGGTCATCATCACCCCAACCGCGCCGCTGGCATTGTCGTCAGCGCCCGGCGCGATAGCCTTTTCGGGCATATCATCCAAGTGCGCCGTGACCAGCACAATCTCGTCCGGGCGCACTGTGCCGGTGATGACGCCGATCACATTGCGCCCTTCCATATCCTCGTAGGCATCGTACCACGTCTGGTAGCTGACGGATAACCCTTGCGCTTTCATAAATTCGTATACATATTGGGTGACATTCAAAACATCCCCCGGATAATACATGTTGCGGGTACGGAGCGTCACGGACTTTCCACCCACTGTGACCGGCGTCTGGCCTGTCAGAGAGGCGGTATAGGTGTAGAGCGTGCTTTGCTGCACTTCAGCGATCATCTGCGCTACCGCCGGATTGTATGTGAAGGGAAAGCCCATCGTGACGGCAGCGGTCATCCCGGGGCGCAGGGGCGCGGCTACGATTACGACCCCGATCAGGGTCAGCCCTATCCCCACCCTTAACCAGGATCGCGCGAACTTTGAAAAAGGGATCACCGTGACTGTCTCCTTTTCGATGCAAACCCGTTGTACGCACAGACCCATTTGGCGTGACAACTGTGATGAAAAAAGCTGCATGTGTCGGGCACATGCAGCCTTTTTCACTCTTTGTGGCGATACGAGCGTGTTCTCACAACTCCTCGTCAGCATAAAGCTGGCGGATTTCCTGATAGAGCGCCTGGATGTGCCCAATGCGGTCCTGTTTGACGTAGAGCCGCGCTAGATCAAGACAGGCGGAGGTCAACCTCTCCTGGGCAATGGCGGGATACAGCGAGCCAAAGGAAGTGATGTCTTTGAGCCAGCAGCGCAGCGCCTCTTTGTAGGAGGCGATGGCGGCTCGCAAATTTTCCTCCTGATCGCCATCTTTGAGCTGCATGTAGATATTGCCCAGTTCGACGTGGGTCTGGGCATAATCAAAAGGCGCGGCTTCGATGGTATAGACGGTGAGCACGGCTTTGTAGCAGGCGATCGCCCGGCGCAGATTCACGGAGCGTTTCTCGGCCTGCCAGCCGCCCGGTAGCGCGGCGTAGGTTTTCCCTAGCTTGAACTGCAACTCGGCATAGCCGGCCGACGAGGTCATCGCCGCGTACACCTTGAGCGCCCTTTGGTAACAGGCGATGGCTTCCTGCAAATTTTCCCCACGGTCGCCAGAAGTCAGCGTGATGTAGGCGTTGCCCAGGTTGTTCTGCACCATCGCGTAGGAGAGCGGATGCGCTTCCTGCGTCCAGAAACGGGCGGCTTCCGTGTAACACGCAATGGAGCGCCGCAAATTAGCGGCGTCCTCGGCAAGCGGCAGGCGGGCGTAGGCGTTGCCCAGGTTGTTCTGCACCATCGCGTAATCGGATGGCGCGGTCTTCGGTGTGTGAATTTTGAGGGCTTCCTGGTAAGAAGCAATCGCCGCGTTGGTGTTTTTAACCTCGTCTCCTTCCGGCAGTTGGATGTAGGAGACGCCCAGGCTGTTGTGCATCGCGGCCTGGCTTTCCCGGTCGCCCAGATGGATGCACGCAGCAATGCCGTGTTCCAGCCAGAGGATGTTTTGCGCCCACAGCCGGCGCTGAGCGTGGTAGATGTCCATCAGGGCGGCAAAATCGCGCGTGAAAGCCCAATGCTCAATGGTCAAGATACCTTCCCACGCCGCCTGGATATTCGGATAGAGCCTGTCCAGAACTTCTAATGCCTCAGCCTGTTCGGGACCGCGCAGCCGCAAGACCTGTTCGTAGGCCAGGGTAAGATAATAGCCGGCCATACGCTGGATGAGAGTTTTGAACTGCTTCCAGTGTTCTTGCGTGCGCCACGTGGCGAGCAGGTGATGGCGGACGGCTTTGTGGTACACAAAACTGTTGGTCGTCTGCGGCATGGCTAGTTCCGCCGTGACCAACTGCGACAGCCGCGTGAGGGCTTCGACCTCGGTTCTGCCGGTGAGCAGGACAAACAGTCGCGCGTCGAATTGCGCCGGCAACGCGCAAATACGCGCAATTTCAGCAACTTCTGGCGACAGCGTCTTGAGCGTCATATCCACCCAGACGTGGACAGCATCCTCATTAAAGCCGCCTGCGCCAAACCAACCTGCTCCGTGTCCGATTAAGCTCATCTGCCCTCTATTGGTATGAATTTCACGGATTATACCTCATCATTTACATTATAAATTATGCATCCTGGCGTCGCAATAGGAGATTGGAGCTATTTTTCACCAACTCGTGCTACAATAGGTGTGACATTATCTGGGAGGGATGTGCAATGTACAAAGATCGGCGTGTGCTGTGGCGATGGAGTCTGGTGTGCTTGACGGTGATCCTCGGCTTGCTGCTTGTGGGTGGCAGCCGGGTCCCGACGATAGCGCAAACGGGGCAATATCCCGGCTTTCGTGTCGAAGGGCGGCATCTCTACGACCGCTTCGGCAACAAGGTGATCCTCTACGGTGTGAACAAGATGGTCATCTATACCGACCGCGACGGCATCCCGGCGTTCCCCGAAATCGCCAAAACCGGCGCGAACGTCGTGCGCATTGTCTGGCTGACGGAGGGTTCACCGCAAGAGCTGGACATCGCCATCACCAACGCCATCAACCACCAGTTGATCCCTATGGTGGATTGTCACGATTCAACGGGCAAATGGGATGCCCTGCAAGTCTGCGTTGATTACTGGGTGCGCCCCGACGTTCTCGCCGTGCTCAAGCAGCACGAAGCGTACCTGCTCATCAACATCGCCAACGAAGCCGGCAATAGCATCGTGCCCGATAATGAATATCGCGCGGGATACGCGCTGGCGATCTGGCGAATGCGCGCGGCGGGCATCCACGTCCCGTTGATTATTGATTCTTCTGGGTGGGGGCAGGACATCAACGGCCTGCAGAAGAATGGCCCGTACCTCATCCAGATTGACCCTGACCACAATCTGATGTTCTCTATCCACATGTGGTGGCCGAGCGCGTGGCGCGGCGCGGGTGTGACACAATTCGTTATTGACGAGATCAAGGAGTCGGTAGAACTTAACCTGCCGCTCATCGTCGGCGAGTTTGCCAACAAGGGGCCGGGTTGTAGTTGCTGCATCCCCTACCAAACCATCATCGAGCAGTGCGCGCTCAATGAGATCGGCTACTTGCCCTGGTCGTGGGGGCCGGGGAATAACGACTGCGCGGAAATGGACATGACCGAAGACGGCACGTTCGACACGCTGCACGCCTGGGGACTGGAAGTCGCCGTCACCAGCACATACAGCATCCGCAACCTCGCCGTGCGCCCGGAGTGGATCGTCGCCGCGACACCCATCCCCACGGCGACGCCCGCGCCTACACCGACGCCGCTCCCTGCCCCCGCAGGCATCATCTCCGGTGGACAGCCCGTCGAAGTCTCCTCCGTGGAGAACGCTGATTTGCCGGGCGAAAAGGCCGTGGACGGGCGGTTGAACTCGCGGTGGGCCTCTGAATATGCCGACCCGCAGTCCATCACGATTGACCTGGGCGAAGTGCGCGACATCGCTCGCATCGTGTTGGTGTGGGAGGCAGCTTACGGCAAGCAGTACAAGCTGCAAGTCTCCGACGACGGCGCGGCGTGGACAGACATCGTCCACGAAACGGCCGGCGATGGCGGGCAGGACGATCATCTCGTCACGGCGCGCGGGCGTTACGTGCGGATGGAGGGGCTGCAACGCGGGACGCAATGGGGCTATTCGTTGTGGGAATTCTGGGTGTTCGACCGCGCCGACACCCCGCTGCCGGAGCCAGATGAAACCGGCGCCGTCGCCGAGCCTGTTGATGCGCGCCCTGATCTCGTGGTAAGCAAGGTGGCCTGGCTGGAAGATCCGCTGCTCAAAGACGCGGGCGTCACGTTCCGCGCCATCGTCAAAAACCAGGGCAACGCCGCTGTGATGCCCGGCTTCCGCTGCGCCTTTTGGGTGGACGGCAAACTCGTCAGTTGGGCCGATGCCACGTATCCACTCGCGCCCGGTATGGATATGACGTTGATCGCCAACAACGGCCCAGACGGCAACGCGCTGTGGGAGCCGGATGATGCCGGGCCATTCGTCGTGCTCGCCTGGGTGAACGACGATCTGGCCGACGAGAACAGCCGTGTGGACGAGAGCCAGGAGTACAACAATATGCAAACTGGTTTCGGCTACATGCTCTTGAAACCGCTGCCGCCGACGAGTACCCCCATCCCGCGGCCATCTGCCACCCCTACGCTCGCGCCGACGGCAACACCGCAGCCCGTCGAAGAAAAAGTCACCCCGCCGTCGGCAGAACCAGCCGCGTCGGAGACGCCATTCCCGGCGCGCAACATCGCCCTCATCGGCGGCGCGGCAGCGCTTGTCGGCGCTGTGGCAATGATGGGGATTGCGCTCAGGCGGCGCAAGGAATAAGCGGCGTACAGTTGTCGTCGTATTGTGATAAGAAAACTATGCTAACCGTTACACCCGACATCATCATCAATGAACAGGAGTTGGACTATACCTTTATCCACGCCTCAGGGCCGGGCGGCCAGAACGTGAATAAGGTGGCGACGGCGGTTCAACTCCGGTTTGACGTGACACACTCCCCGTCATTGCCAGAGGATGTGCGGGAACGCTTGCTGCGTCAGGCTGCGGGCCAAATCACCCAGGATGGCGTGCTCATTATTGATGCGCGGCAGTATCGCTCGCAGTGGCGCAACCGCCGGGATGCCACCCAACGTCTCATTGATTTGCTCCGCCAGGCCGCCGAAGTCCCCAAACCTCGCCGCACTACCCGCCCGTCACGCGCGGTCAAAGAGCAGCGGTTGCAGGCCAAACATCAGCGCAGCGAGACCAAACGTCTGCGCCAGCCGCCGGAACCACAATAGCCGTCGTCACGGGGCAAGCGCGCGCTCTAAATCCTGAATGACGCCGAACAACAGAACTTGCCCCTGGTAGGTGGTCAGGTCGGCGGCCTCGGCGAGCGCCTTTTTCGCGTCCTCCTTGCGATTTTGCGCCAGGTAGACATGGCCCAGTGCATAGAGCGCGCGCGCGCGTTCCAGATCGCCTTTGGCCCAGTTTTGGGCGTAATAGGCCAGTTGCTCCGCTTCTACCAGACGCTCAGGCCGGTAGTCGCTGTAGAAACGGGCCAGCGCGATGAGCAGTTCGAAGCCGTAAGGTTCCAGCTTCTGGGCATAAAGGAGAGCGCCCTGGGCCGCGTCCACGTCGGGTGGATTTTGCGCCAGATATGCCCACGCGCGCGCGATATGGACGATGGCGCTTTCTTGCGTGAGGCTGATAGCCCTTCCGGCGGCGCCCATCGCTTCAACCACATCCCCAAATCGCGCCGAGGCGCTGGCTAACCAGGCTTCGGCTTCCGCATAATCGGGGTTGATTTCCGCTGCTTTGTCGAACGCTTTGGCCGCTTCCTGGTAACGACCCTGGAGATAATACAACATCCCGATGCCAAAATGCGGCTCGGACAGATGCGGATCGAGGGCCGCAGCGGTGAGGAAATCGCTCTCCGCCTCCGGCCAATTGAGCAGCAGGTAGTTCGCCTGCCCCAAACCGAGGTGAACTTCCGCGCGCTGCTCGTCAATGCGGCGCGCGTGCTCGAAATCGGCCAAAGCCGCTTCATACGCCCCCAATCTTAAGTATTCTGCGCCGCGCTGAAGCCGCATATCCACATTGTCGGGATTGATCTTGATATGCGCGTCGAGCTGTGTGGCAACCGGCGGGACCGGCGTGGGCGTCTGGACAGGGGTGGGCGTGTTCTCCGGGAGCTGTTTTGCGGCCGTTGTCGCAGTGGGCGCGACGGTGGCGACGGTTGTCGGTGTCTCTGCCGCCGCGACGCTTTCCAATGTTTCCGCTGCGGCCTCACTCGTCGGCGTGGCTGCCGGGGGTGTTTGCCCGAATACTCGCGCCAGCGCCAGATATGCTACGACAATGACGATACCTAAAAGAACCAGGATCAGCAGTTGTGACAGGCTAAGCCCCTTGCCTTTAGCACGGCTTCGGCTTTTCTCTGGCGCCTTTGGCGTCTTCGCCGGCTTTGGCGTCTTCGCCGGCTTTGGCGTCTTCGCCAGCTTTGGCGTCTTCGCCAGCTTTGGTGTTTTGGCGCGTTTTGAAGGCCGTTCCTCACGTTCAGGACGGTTCCGTGATTTGCCTTTGCCTGTGGATGCTGCCGGCTTCTCCGGTGGTTCTTCGACGCCCGTTTCGCTCAGGAGATCGTCCCACAGATCGTCATCCGGCTGTGGCTGCTTAGAATCACGCTTATCATCGAGCAACCCCATAGTGTCCCTCCCCTTCTTCAGGTCAACCGCGCGTTATCTTCGCAAATAAACTATACCGCGCACCCTCAGTATAAAACGATACGTGTGAAAAAGCAAATATCCATTTGGCAATCGGGCGGAATGTGGCAGAATGGGGGGAGTGGGAGTGAACAGCTCAACCTTCAACTTTTGACCTATGGACTTACCGACACTAGAAGCGGAAGCGCGGTTTTGGGGACGCGGTTTGTTGCGGGTAGCCGGGCTGGATGAGGCCGGGCGCGGGGCGTGGGCCGGGCCGGTGGTTGCAGCGGCGGTGATCTTGCCGCGCGGGGATGGCGTGCGCGCGGCGTTGGACGGCGTGCGCGATTCCAAGCAAATGACGGCGGTGACGCGCGAGAGACTGGCGGTCCGCATCCGTGATGTGGCGCTGGCCGTGGGTGTGGGGCGCAGCGAGCAACAGGAGATTGACGCGCTCGGCATTGTCCCTGCGACTCGGTTGGCGATGCAGCGCGCACTGGCGGCGCTGTCCGTCGCGCCGCAGGCGCTGGTGATTGATGCGCTGCGTTTGCCCGGCGTCAACCTGCCACAAGACGCCTTCCCCTACGCCGACGCGCGCTCACTGTCGGTTGCGGCGGCGAGCATCATCGCCAAAGTTTCAAGGGATCGCTGGATGGTGGAGGTGGCGGAGGCCGATTTTCCCGGCTACGGCTTCGCGCAACACAAAGGCTACGGCACTCGGCAACACCAGGAAGCGTTGACCCGTTTGGGCGTCTGCCCGCTCCATCGCCTTACCTTCCGGCCTATTGGTATGTTTGTCAACGGATTCAACGGATGAAACGGATTAGGAAGACAAAAAATCCGTTAAAATCCGTTTAATCCGTTGACATTTTTGAAGGAGATCAAGTGACATGATCATCATCATCAACGGCCCGTGCGGTATCGGCAAGAGCACAACAGGCGAGCACGTGACCTGGCATTTCGACCGCGCCGTCTTTCTCGACGGCGATTACATCGGCTCGGTGCATCCCTTCGAGATTTACGACGACGCGCGCATCGAGCACCTCTACCAGACCCTACGGCTGTTGATCGCGTTCCATATCGAGCGTGGCGACTATCACAACTTTGTGATCCCCTACGTCTTCGAGTCACCGGAATCCCTCGCGCGGTTGCGGACGCTGCTCGCCGACCTGGACGACAAGATTTACGCCTTCCGGCTGGTGTGCGACGCGCAGATACTCGAACAGCGTCTCCGTGATTCTTCACGCCCCCCCGACGACTTGCCCTGGTATCTCAACCGCGCGCCGGAACTTGTCCGCATCCAGGAAGCGGCGGCGCGCAACGGCGATCTGGGTTATGTGGTGGATACGACGACACGAACACCCGCCGAAGTCGCCGATGTCATCTGGACGCTGGTTCACGATCCCGCTTTTACCGCTCGCTACCAAGGGGTACATTGATGGACGCCTGTGTTCAAATGCGCATAGATTTTGTCAGCAGATTTAGCAGATCAAGCAGATTTTTATTTCTTAATCTGCTAAATCTGCTTAATCTGCTGACCATTTTGGGGGAACTACCATGCGCATCGTGATGATCGGCCCGTTCGGCTTGCGCCCGCGCGGCACGATGAGCGTGCGGGCGCTGCCGCTGGCGCAGGCGCTTGTCGCGCGTGGGCATACGGTGATGTTGTTGCTCCCCCCCTGGCAGAATCCTGAAGATGCGGGGCGAGTCTGGGATGAAGGCGGCGTGCATATTGAAAACGTCGCGCTGCCGGTGGGCATGCCGGGGTGGTTCCACTGGCGGTTGGCGGCGGCGTTGGCGCAACGCGCTGCGGCGCTCGAGCCGGACGTGCTCCACGCCTTCAAGCCCAAAGCCTACGCGGGACTGGCGCATCTCGCACTGCGTCGCCGCTTCCCGGTGGTGGTGGATACCGACGATTGGGAGGGCTACGGCGGCTGGAATGACATCAATCCCTATCCGACGTTGCTCAAGCGGTTCTTCGCCTGGCAGGAGCGGTGGGGGCTGACGCGCGCGGCTGCTGTCACCGTCGCCAGTCGCGCGTTGCAGACACTCGTCTGGGCGATGGGCGGCCCACCGGAGCGCGTCTTCTATCTGCCGAATGGGTGTATCCCGCGTCCGGCGGTTTCACGCGCAGTTGAGGGTAGGGAACGTCCCACGCTGCTGCTCTATACGCGCTTCTTCGAGTACAAAGTGGAACGGCTATGGCGCATCGTCGAGGGCGTGCGGGCGCGCATCCCCGACGCGCGGCTGTGGGTGGTGGGGAAGGGCTTCTTCGCGGAGGAGGAGACACTGCTGGCACTGGCACGCGCGGCGGGGTGGCAGGTGGCAGACGGCGCATCGCCCGCACTGGACGCCGATTTAGTCTACGCGGGATTGGTTCCGCCGGAAGACCTGCCCGCGCACTTCGCCCGGGCTGACGTGGCGCTCTATCCCTTCGACGATACGCTGCTCAACCGCACCAAATGCCCGGTCAAGCTGCTGGATTTGCTGGCGGCGGGCGTGCCCGTCGTCGCCGATGCGGTGGGGCAGGTAGCGGAGAGCATTCGCCACGGCGAAACGGGCTGGCTCGTCTCGCCTGGGGATGACGCGGCGTTCATCGACGCTGTGACGGCGCTGTTGCGCGACATCCCGCTGCGCCAATCGCTCGGCCAACACGCTGCCCGTGATGTGCGCGATCGCTTCGCTTGGGATACCCTTGCACCTGTCGCCGAAGAGGCATACACCTATGCCCGCCGTGCGGGGTAGGGGCGAGGCATCCTCACAAGGCGCCTTGTCGGTCGAGAATCACTGTAGGGATGCCTCGCCCCTACGACGTTGACATGTCTCGGCCCCGCACTATAATTTTGGATATAAAACGCAGTTTTTGACTACCTGACCATCTGACTACTCGACTATCAACTGACGACTACACAGGAGGTGTGCCATGCCATTCTTGATCGTTTTTGGCGCGTGTCTGATCGTTTTTGGCGCGGTCTACGTGATTTCCACCATCGTGATCAAGCGCAGTTATCAGGGGACCGCAAACTGGCCCAAAGCTGCCGGTGAAGTGCTGCGGGCGTTCGTCTACCGTCACGAGCGCCGGACACCCCAAGAAACCAGCATCACCTTCACCCCCGTCGTCGAATACGCCTACACCGTCGGTGAACAGCGCTACACCTCCGAGAAACGCGATTTTGCGCCATACGACTGCGCGACGTTCACCGAGCGAAAAAAAGCCGCCGAGATTGTTGCCGCTTTGCCACCGGGCAAAGCCGTCACCGTGCGCTATAACCCGGACGTCCCGGAGCAAGCAGCTTTGAAGGTGGAAAAACCCATCATGCACAACAGCGTTTTGCTCTTTGGCATTGCCAATCTGGTGATGGGTGTATTGATGATTGTGCTGGCGGTGGTGTTGATGTAGAGAATAAGTCTCCGCATAAACTGTGTTGGGTAGCCTTATGCAATCAGTTGTACGTTATGTATCCCTGGTAATCAACACAAGGAGGAACAATGAGCTCCAATCTGAAAATCATACGGGTGCGTGACTTCATACAAGTCATACCACAAGGCGCCTTTGATTTTGACGAAGCGAAACAAGCCATGCGAGAAGCGAGTCTGGTCTCAGGCGCATTTGTCAATTACGATCTCTTGATTGACACCCGAGGCTCTGAAAACATCTTGTCGGTCATAGATAATTGGTATCTTGCAGAAGAGCTTGCATCATTGATACACGCTAACACCAGAGGCTTTAGAGCAAAAATCTCCATTTTGTGTCCGACAAAGGAGTTTGACCATGCCCAATTCTTTGAATTATGTTCGCAAAATCGGGGACTCAATGTGCGCGCTTTCACTTCACTCGAAGACTTGTTTGACTGGTTAAGCCAACCAGCCGAAATCGGCAACGAGTAATGCTCTCACCGGAAGGAGATAACTCTTATGACAGAAAATATTCCCGAACGAACTGAGGCAGTCCAACGAATTTCTGTGTTGGCGCAGGCATTATATGATGCCCTCGACAGTCAAAATAGCGAACAAATCCTGGCTGCTCAGCAAAGCCTGAGCACAGCCGCAGAAGTACTGTGGGAAAGTGTGGAAAGTAGGACAGACATCACCACTCGAGAAAAAGGGATTCTTCGCTTACTGGCTGGCGCTGCAATCAAAGAATTGCCTGAAACTATCAAGGATCCGGCCAATTACGCCAAGATTAAGCGAGATTTACGCCTGTTGAAATCATCTCTCGTCTTACTTTAGCACAGGGAGGATGCTATGTACGAACGCATGATGGACAAAACAGCCCAGCCGTCCGATGCGGACATGGTCAACGTCATTGGGCAGCCTATCGCCGATGCCTGGGTCGCCTTGCGACACTTTCTGACGGAAACATACAACATCGCTCCCGTCTTCGATTCCGGCGGGAAAAAGTATGGCTGGAATCTGCAACACCGTATCGGTGGGCGTCCTTTGTGCGAAATGTATCCTGAGAATGGCTCTTTCACGGCTCTGGTGATACTGGGGAAATCGGAATTGGAGCAAGCCCTGGAAAGGATCGATACCTTTGGTTC
>DAOUAQ010000305.1:0-11071 GCA_034433375.1 Anaerolineae bacterium
GCTCAATATCAAAGCCCATGATGTCTGCCCGCAGTGGAACTACACCATCTATCCTCGTTCAGCCTCAGCGCCATCTTGAGCAATGCGCGGAGTTATTTTTTTATGAACCCTAAAGGAAAAGCAACGCAGCCAATATGGACAGCTTTCGATGGGGCAGCAGCGGCGGCTGGCGCTCGCGTTGGCCGTGGCGCACAAGCCGCCGGTCGTCTTCCTGGACGAGCCGACCGCCGGGCTGGACGTGGAATCGCGCGCCGAACTGCACGCCCTGGTGCAAGAGCTGAAGGCCGAAGGAACGAGCATCATCCTGGCGACCCACGATATGGCCGAAGCGGAGAAAATGGCCGACCGCGTCGCCATCCTGCTGCACGGCAAAATCGCCGCGACGGGCACGCCACGCGAGATCACGGCGACCGGCGCGAGCTTCACCAAAGTCTCGGTGCGCACCGAGCAATCCGTGCTACACCAGAACGGCGCGACGATCCCAGGCGTCAGCCGTCACCTGCGCGAAGAAGACTACGCCGTCTACTTCAGCGCCGATCCCGGCCCTACCGTAACCGCATTGCTCCAGTACATCGGCGCCCACAGCGACACGCTCATTGACCTGCGCGTCGAGCGGCCATCGCTGGAAGAGCGGTTTCTGGAAATCACCAGTAGCCGGTAGACAGTAGACAAGGGGGGATGGGGAACTGCTCCCATTCGCTCATTCGCTGATTCTTGATTCATGATTCTTGATTCTCTGGAGGTACACAATGACAGCTTTTGTACAACATTTCACATTTGAATTCAAAACCGGTATGCGGAACTCGACGTTGTTGTTTATGAACTACGTGTTTCCACTTGGCGTCTACGCCCTGATGGGATTGATCATGACGCAGGTGAACCCGTACTTTACCGACACATTGCTCCCGGCGATGATCATCTTCGTCATCCTGGGAAGCACAATCCTCGGCCTGCCGAGTCCACTGGTAGAGGCGCGCGACGCGGGCGTTTACCGCAGCTTCAAGATCAACGGCGTCCCGGCGGCGTCCATCGTCGCCATCCCGGTGCTGACGACAACGTTCCACGCGCTCATCGCCGCGGCGGTCGTTGCGCTGACCGCCGTTCCGCTGTTCGGCGGCGTCGCTCCCGTTCACTGGCTGCGGCTTGCCGGCATCGCCGTGCTGATGACCTTCACGTGCAGCGCTCTCGGCGCGCTCATCGGCGTCGTCGCAGCGAACACGCGCGCCACAACGTTGCTCTCACAGGTCATCTTCCTGCCCTCCATGCTCATCGGCGGGCTGATGATGCCGCTCAGCATCCTGCCGAAGACAGTGCAGCGGTTCGCCGGGCTACTGCCCACCGCCCACGCGATGCAGGCGCTTGAAGGGCTGGCTTACGGTAAATTCAACACGGTCTTTGATCCTACCGCTTCACTACTCATTTTACTGACCAGCGGCCTGCTCGCCTTCGGCCTGGCGATCTATCTCTTCAACTGGGACAGCCACAACCAGACCCGGCGCGGGCACCCGTTGATGGCATTGATGGTACTGGTTCCGTACCTGGTGGGGATACTGTTGTAAAACGTAATGCGTAAAACGTAAAGCGAAAAACGTAATTGTGTTAAAATCACAATGACGTTTTTCGTTTTACGTTTTAGAACGCGCTTGTTCTTCTTCTGTCTCGCGGGTATAATCAAAGTGAATCATAGATAGAATCTGCATCATACAAAACTTTGTTTCAGGAGTGCAATGATGGGACAGACAACGGATTGGACTTTTTGGATCATCGCCATGGTGCTGATCATCGTCTTCTTCTACGTGCCTCAGTGGATATCGCGGCGGCGGCGGCAACAGCGCGAGAAAGAGTTGGCCGTTGGGGATCGCGTCATCACCATCGGCGGCTTCATCGGGACGCTGACCCGCTACGACCCCGAAGCCAACATCGCCCGCATCCGCCTGGCCGAAGGCGTTGAGGTAGACATCCTGCCCGGCGCTATCGGCGGCAAGCACGTCCCGCGCGAGGGAGAACAAGGATAGGAGGGAGCGCCAATGCACCTTTCTGTAGCTGCCAGCAAAATCAACAAGTGGGCCGTGCGCGAAAGCGGGGACACGCTGGAAATGATCGAACGCCCGCACGGCGGCATCTCCTTCGTGCTGGCCGACGGGCAAAGCTCCGGCGAGGCGGCGAAGGCCATCAGCATCCGCGTGGTGCGTAAGGTGGTTTCCGAGCTGGCCGAAGGGGTGCGCGACGGCGCAGCGGCACGCACGGCCAACGATATGCTCTATGAGCTGCGGCGGGGCAAAGTGTCGGCGACCCTGGTGATCCTCTCGGTAGACCTCGACAGCGACTCGTTGGTCATCACCCAATGCGGCAATTCGGGCGTCTACGTGCGCCGTCCGGGGAGCGATCTGGAACTACTGGAAAGCGAATCGCCGGCCCTCGGCTTCTACCAACACGCGCGCCCCACCGTGGACCAGATTTACCTGGAACCGGGGCTGATCGCTATGGCCTTCACCGATGGATTGATCCACGCCGGAGCGCACGCCGGGGAGCCACTGGATGTTCCTGCGGCGTTCGAGAAAATCTGGCAACGCACGCCCACCGCACAGGCTGTCGCCGACGGTCTGTTGGAGCGCGCTATGGAGGCGGATCAAGGCCGTCCTAGAGACGATACCAGCATCATCGTGCTGCACATCCAATCTGGCGTTCCAGAAGGCCCGCGTTATATGCGCGTCGAGGTTCCCGTCCCCGACAACCAGTGAAGCGCCGCTGGTTGTGGACAACCCGTTATGGATGAACGGCGCATCGGCATCGTCGGCCCCTGTTCTTCCGGGAAGTCCACCCTGGCCCGCGCCCTGCGAACGTGCGGATATCGCGTTAAAGAGATCATGCAGGAACACTGCGCCGCCCCCGCGATGTGGCAGCGCATCACCCATCCCGATGTCCTCATCTATTTAGACGTGAGCCTGGCAGTCGCCGCGCAGCGTGAGGGGTTGGACAAACCTTCTTCCTGGTGGGAGGACGAACGCGCCGTCCGGCTGGCGCACGCGCGCGCGCACTGTGATCTTTACGTGGATACATCAACGCTGACGCCGCAAGACGTTCTCGCGCGCGTCCTGCAATTTCTGGCGAATTGACAATCCGCCTGTAGAGAGCCAAAGACAATGATCACACAAACCCCCATCGTCTCTTTCGTCGGACGTTCCAACAGCGGGAAAACGACGCTGCTCGAACGCTTGATCCCGCTGTTGCAGCAGCGCGGCTATCGCGTGGGCGTGATCAAGCACACGCTCCGCCAGGACGTCGCGACCGACCTCCCAGGCACAGACACGCGCCGTCTCTGGGACGCCGGCGCCGACCACGTCGCGTTCGTCACGCAGGATCGCATCGTCCACACGCGCCGCTGCGCTGAAGCGCCCACGCTCGACATGGCACTGACCGGCGTCGGGGACGTGGACATCATCATCGCCGAGGGATTCAAGCGCGGCCCCTTCCCCAAAATCGAGGTGACGCGGGCAGCGCGCGACCCCAACTTGATTCCCGACGTGGAAGGACGCATCGCCTGCGTGACCGACGTGCCGGGTTTGGCGTGCGACCTGCCGCATTTTGGGTTGGACGACATCGCGGCGCTGGCGGATTTCATCGAAAACACGATCATCCGAGGAACAAAGTAATGGGACGCTGGCAGGAAATTGAACATACCGCCGACCTCGCGTTGCACCTGTGGGGCGACGACTTGCCCGACCTCTTCACCACAGCGGCGCGGGGCATGTTCGCCTTTGTTGCAGTGGACGTCGCCGCCGCGCCCACCCGCGCCGTGCCGGTAACGTTGGAGGCGCTGGACGTCGAAACACTGTTGGTGGATTGGCTCAACGAGTTGCTCTACTGGACGGAGATCGCGGGGCTGGCCTTCACCGCCTTCGACTTTGAAACCCTCACACCCACACATCTGGTCGCCACGGCGCACGGCGCGCCAATCACCGAGTACGGGAAATACGTCAAGGCCGCAACCTTTCACGATATAGCCGTCCTCCAAACGCCAGAAGGCTACGAGACAGAAATTGTATTCGACACGTAAACGCAATTCGCAATTCGTAATTCGCAATTCGCTAGAGGTGGGACATGGTCACAAAAAACGACTTTGAGCAGATTAGAGATTATGTTTGGGAACTGCCGCAGGCTTTTGATGGGCGGATGCGCGTCCCGGCGCGCATCTACGGCAACGAGGAAGTCTTCGACATGGCCTTCCGCGACCAGTCCGTCGAACAACTGATGAACGTCGCCATGCTGCCGGGGATCGTCAAATACGCGATGGCAATGCCCGACATGCACCAGGGGTACGGCTTCCCCATCGGCGGCGTGGCCGCGTTCCGCTACGACGAGGGCATCATCTCGCCGGGCGGCGTCGGCTACGACATCAACTGCGGCGTGCGGATGCTGGCCTCGCAGATTGACTTTGAAGACATCGCGCCGTATCTCAAAGACCTCACAGCGACGATTTTTCGGAATTGTCCGAGCGGCGTGGGCGGGAAGGGCGCGGTGCAGCTTTCCACCAAAGACCTGGACGACGTGCTGGAACAAGGCGCAGATTGGGCAGTCGCCAAGGGGTACGGCGTCCGCGACGACATCCAGCGCACCGAGAGCTACGGGCGGATCGCGGGGGCGAGCGCGAGTACGGTTGACGCGCGCGCCAAAGAGCGCGGTCGCCCGCAGATGGGATCGCTGGGCGCGGGCAACCACTTCCTTGAAATTGATGTGGTGGACGAAATCTACGATGCTGACGTCGCCGAGGTGTTCGGGCTGACGCGCAACCGCGTCGTCGTGCAAATCCACTGCGGCTCGCGTGGCCTGGGGCACGAAGTCTGCGGGCAGTACATCCGCGTGCTGCAAGATGCGCCGCGCCGCTACGGCATCGAAATCCCCGACCGCGAGCTAGTCGCTGCGCCGGTAGATTCGCGCGAAGGCCGCGACTATCTGGCGGCGATGGCGGCGGCGGCGAATTACGCCTTCGCCAACCGGCAAATCCTCGCGCATTTCGTGCGCCGCTCGTTCGAGCAAATCTTGGCTGGCAAAGTACGCGACTGGAACCTGCATCAGGTCTACGACGTGACGCACAATATCGCCAAAATCGAGGAGCACCAGGTGGGCAAGCAGCGGATGAAGCTCGTCGTCCACCGCAAGGGCGCGACGCGCGCTTTCGCGCCACACCATCCCGACCTGCCCAAAGTGTACCGCGAGACAGGCCAGCCGGTGCTGGTTCCTGGTTCGATGGGGACGACGTCCTACGTCCTGGTGGGAACGGAGAACGCGATGGAAGATACGTTCGGCTCGACGTGCCACGGGGCCGGGCGCATGATGAGTCGCAACGCCGCCCTCAAGCAAATGCGCGGCGAGCAGGTGCGCGCGGAACTCTCGCAGCAGGGGATCGTGGTGCGCACGGACAGCCTCAAAGGGTTGGCGGAAGAAGCGCCCTACGCCTACAAGGACGTAAGCATCGTCGTGGATTCAGTCGTCGGCGCGGGGATCGCGCGGCAAGTCGCCCGCGTGCGCCCCCTCGCCGTCATCAAAGGCTAACCGCAAAGCTATCGGGGGCGCGAGTGCGCCCCCGATACATATTCCACAGCTGATCGCTGACCGCTGATCGCTAACTGCTACTTGCGCCCCAATTCCTCTTTGAACGCCCCCCCCAACCGGCGAATCCCTTCGACGATCATCTCCGGCTGCGCGTTGGAGAAATTCAGGCGCATCGCGTTGTACCCGCCATCTTCGTGCGGGTAGAAATGCACCCCCGGCACATACGCCACTTTCTTTTCCAGGGCCTTCGGCATGAAAGCCAGGGTGTCAATGGATTCAGGCACCCGCGCCCACAGGAACAGGCCGCCGAGCGGCATCGTCCAACTGGAGCCATCGGGCCAGAACTCCGCGAGCGCATCCAGCATCACGTCGCGCCGTTCCCCGTAGACCTTACGTAGCTTGCGCACATGCGCCCGCAAGATGCCGCGCTGCGCCACATCATTGGCAACCATCTGGTCGAAAGTGCTGGAATGTAGATCCGCGCCCTGCTTGGCTTGTACGAGCCGGTGGGTAATCTCCGCGGGTGCGACAACCCACCCAATCCGCAAGCCCGGCGTCAATGTTTTGGAGAACGTCCCCAGGTAGATCGTGCGTTCTGGCGCCAGCGCCGCAATGGGGATGATGTCCTCGCCCGTGTAACGCAACGCGCCGTAGGGATCATCCTCCACGATGATGAGGTCGTGGCGGCGGGCAATCTCCACCAGCAGATGGCGGCGCTGTTCTGACAAGGTGGTGCCGGCCGGATTATGAAAATTGGGAAGCACATAAATGAAACGGACGGGGGTGGTTTTCAGCACATCTTCCACAAACTCGACCTGCATTCCATCGTCATCCAACGGGACAGTCACAAATTCGGCTTCATAAGCGCGCCACGCTTGAATCGCGCCGAGGTAAGAAGGACGCTCGGTCAAGACGTAAGTGCCGGCATCAATGAAAATCTTCCCGATCAAATCAAGCGCCTGCTGCGAACCGGTCGTGATTAAGATATTGTCAGGCCCATGACAGATACCATAACGCGCCATAGTTTCGGCCAGGAATTCACGCAAAGGCCGGTAGCCTTCGGTGGTGCTGTATTGAAGCGCCATCTTGGGCGCTTCGCGCAACAAATAACTGCACGCCTCTTCGATCTCCCGCACCGGGAAAAGCTCCGGGGCCGGCATACCGCCGCCAAAAGAAATCACATCGGGTTGCTGCGTAATTTTCAGCAGTTCCCGGATGGCAGAACTCTGCATTTTTTGCGCCCGTCGCGACAAAAAACGCTCCCAGTTCACCTGCCCATTTGCCGATGCTGCATAAACGGTCATCGCTGCCTCCTCAAATGAGATAAAAAAGCCTGTCAGAATTGACAGGCTTTGCGTACAAGATGATGTTCCAGGCTAAATAGACCTGGACACAAGTAACAGTAAACCTCGACCCACGTTAAGCGTCGCGCCATACTATGACTCCTCACCCTTTCATTGTATGTCAGGCAATGCCCGCCGTCAAACGTTATCTGTGCCGGAAATAGATGACGTTCTTCAGGATATGAGACTTTTGTAGTCTGTAACTTATGTTACAATGACAACGTAATGCATAAAGCGTAAAGCGTAAGAGGGATAGCGATGAGAGCAGAGCGCGCTAACCGTATTTTCGTTGTTTATCTGGTGCTGACCGATATGGCTATGGCGGCATTGGCCTTTGTGTCGGCCTATTTTCTGCGTATGGTCATCCCATTCCCCGATCCGGCGGAAGGGATGCGCCCCTTCGTCGAATATGTGCCCATGTTGTTGATCCACGTGATCTCGGTTCTGGCCGTCTGCTTCTTCATCCGGCTCTACAACCTGCAACGGGTCTCACGGGTGGATGAGTTCTACGCGATCCTGAGCGCCGCGATTGTAGGAACGCTGATGGGCGTGGCGCTGGCTTCGCTCAGTTTGCGCGATTTTGTAGTGGGACAGGACTATTCGCGCGCCATGGTCGGGTACGCCTGGCTGCTCTCCACGCTGCTGTTGATGGCAGGGCGGCTGTTTAACAGTTGGCTGCGCCAATTCCTGGTCCGTCACGGGTGGGGACGCCGGCGGGTGCTGATCGTGGGGACAGGGGACATCGCGCGTATGATCCTGCAGAAGATTATGTGGAGTCCCGAATTGGGCTATGACGTGGCCGGCATCGTGAGTTTCCACGAAACGAATCAGACGACGCTATTGCAGGTCCCGGTCGTAGGCGCAGCGGATCATTTGGGGCAGATCATTGATGCGCACGCCGCCGACGAAGTCATCATCGCATTGCCCGAAGAGACATCACACGACGACATCCTGTGGCTGATCTCCGAATGTGAGCGCGGGCGGGTCACCATCCGCGTTTACCCCGATCTGTTCCAAATCATGGCCGGGCCGGTCAGTATCGGCGAAATGGGCGGCATCCCTATACTCACCGTCCGCGACATCGCGCTCACCGGCTGGCGACGCACCGCCAAACGCTTGATGGACATTGCGGGGTCGGCAGCGGCGCTCGTCATCCTCTCACCCTTGATGATCGTGACGGCTATCTTGATCAAGCTCGAATCCCCCGGCCCGGTTTTCTTCGTGCAAGAACGGATGGGATTGGACGCCAAGCCCTTCCCGATCCTAAAGTTCCGCTCTATGCGCGCTGACGCCGAAAAACATGGCACATGGACTGCCGAAAACGATCCACGCCGCACCAAGATTGGAACGCTGCTGCGTAAATTGAACATTGACGAATTCCCGCAGTTCATCAACATCTTGCTAGGGCACATGAGCCTGGTTGGCCCGCGCCCTGAGCAGCCGTTTTACGTGGAGCAGTTCCGCCGCAGCATCCCGCGCTACATGGATCGCCACCGCGAAAAAGCCGGTCTCACCGGTTGGGCGCAGGTCAACGGCTACCGGCAAGACACCTCCATCATCGAACGCACCAAGTACGATCTATGGTATATCGAGAATTGGTCGCTGCTCCTGGATATCAAAATCATCATCCGCACGATGCTACAATTTTTCCGCTCGCCAAACGCCTACTAGAGGAGCCTTACGTTGGACAAACTATCTTCCGGCGCCGTCCCATCCACACTCTACACCGAGCAATACTTTCTCCACGTCTGCGAAGGATACCAGGAATTCCTGTCCAGCGAAGGAGCATATCTGTCGCAGCGGCTCACCGAGGCGCTGGCGGTGGCAGGTATCGCGCCGGGGATGGCGGTGCTGGACGTAGGCTGTGGGCGCGGCGAGATTTTGCGCCACACCGCCCGCCTGGGCGCGCGCGCTTTCGGCATTGACTACGCGACAGTCGCCGTGCGGCTTTCGCAGAACATCGCCGACGACGAGGCCAGGGAAGGCCGCCAGGTGGGCGTCTACCAGGCGTCTGCGCTGTACCTGCCGTTCGAGGCGAACACATTCGATCGCGTGCTGATGTTCGACATCGTCGAGCATCTCTATCCGGCGGAACTGGATGCCGCGCTGGCCGAGGCCCGGCGCGTGCTAAAAGCCGGCGGGCGGATCATCGTCCACACCGCGCCCAACGTCTGGTACGACCGGTACGCCTATCCCCTGGTGCGCCTCGTGCGCGTGTTGATGGGCCAGGGGCAACGTTACCCCAAAAATCCGCGCGCAATCATCCCCGCAAACGTCCACGTCCACGTGAACGAACAATCGCTGTTCAGCCTGGCGCGGAATCTGCGCCGCAGCGGTTTCCGGGACGTCAAAGCGTGGTTGAGCACACCGCCGCAGCACCGCCAGGAGAACATCGCCTTCCGGCTGGCGCGCTGGGTGCTGTTCACCGTGCCGCCGTTCAGTTGGTTCTTCGAGCGCGAAGTCTTCGCCGTGGGGGAGAAGTGAAAGACCACCGCTACGTTGACGAGTTGAGCCTGGAGGAACTGGAAGAAGTTCTGCGGGTGCGACGGCGGGACGAACGCATGAAACGGATGCAGAACAAATCCGCGTCATTGGATCCGCTGCGCGATCAAAACGCGCCGCCGGTGCAGGACTTACCGCTCACAAACCGTCCGACCTCCACCAACCGTTACAGCGCGGTCATCGAACCGGGCAAACTCAAGCGCGCGCGCCGTCCCATCAAATGGCGTTGGGTATGGGATCAATTCTTGCTGGTGATTGAAATCGTGGCATTACTCGGATTTCTGGTCGTGGTGGCGCGTATGTTCACGACGGTGCAAGGGCTAAACGAGGAAAGCCGGGCGATGCAAGCGCCCCCCACCCCCACCCCCGCGCCGTACATCGGCGTCGTCGTGCTGCCCGGCGGACACACGCCGCCGGACGCGCAGCGCCAGTCGGAACCGGCGCCCATCCCCGCGCATTTGCAGGGATTGGTGGCGGCGATCACGCCGCTGCCGGCGCCCACAGCCGGCCCTGAACATCCCCGGCGGATCGTCATCCCCGCCATCAACGTGGACGCGCCGGTTGTCCAGGGGGACGATTGGGAATCGCTGAAAAAGGGCGCCGGGCATCACATCGGCAGCGCGAACCCCGGCGAACGGGGCAACGCCGTGATCTCCGCGCACAACGACATCTACGGCGAGATTTTCCGTGATCTGCCAGAACTCAACGTCGGCGACGAAATCGTGGTGCATACCCAGAGCCAGGCTTATCGCTACGTGGTCGAACAGACGCGCATCATCGAACCGACCGAAGTGAGCGTGATGGCCCCCACCAGCACGCCGGTGTTGACGCTGATCACGTGCTACCCTTACGGCATTGATAGCCACCGCATCGTCATCATCGCGGGGTTGAAGCCCTAAGCCTTATCCACCACCAGCCAGAAATTCGGGCCGGACTCGCGCAACGCGAACTGCACGCCGGGCGCGTCGAAAAAGCGCATCAGCGCCTCCGGCGGATAGAAATGGCTACGCATCAACGTCAACGTCTCGCCGAGCGCCACGAGTTTGACGCGGAACTGCCGCACATCCGGCTCCTCAATCACCAACCGTCCGCCTGGCGCAAGCACACGCAGCAATTCCGCCGCCGCACGGCGATGGTCGCGGAAGTGATGGAAGCTATCCACGGCAATGATCCGCTCGAACGCGCCGTCGCGGAACGGCAAACGCTCCGCCGCCCCCGCACCGGCGCAGAATCCCCCCTTCGCCAGCGCCTCGCGCAGCATCCCCACCGACACATCGAGAATACACACGCTCGCCACGTCCGCGCGAAAATACTGCGACACACGCCCCGTGCCGCCGCCCACGTCCAGCAACCGCTGTCCCGGCGCAAACGCGCACAATTCGCGCAGCCAGCGCGCATCCGGCGGACGAATCAGCCGCTCGTACAGCGGCGCAAGCAGGCCAAAATGGTCGAACGGTGGATTGGGTTTAGGATTCATCATGTTCCTCTGCAAATAGTTGGATAATCGTTAGTGAGATAGTCCATTGTAATCCAAAATCGCGGCGTCACCATAATTCTCATTGGACAAAAACACACGCCTGGGTATGATTGATCTTGAATTTCAAACTAACGACTGTCTGACGTATATCTCAATAAAGAAAAGGAAAGTGGGGGTTTGGGGGCGGGTGTGCCCC
>DAOUAQ010000306.1:0-6953 GCA_034433375.1 Anaerolineae bacterium
ATTGGGGCGATTGGAATAAACGACAATTCACCATCCACGCAGATTCGCTAATTTTCCCCGTGGTGTTTAATTTCCAGCCACTGGATATGGGAACCGAGCGCGCTGTGGGCGCGCATCTTCGAGCACCGCGACGGCGCCAATCCGCCAACCTGCCTGGCCGTCTCGCACCGCAAAGTCGCTTGCGCCGCGCCGACCACATCATCGTCATGCAGGACGGGGCATCACGGCGCAGGGCACGCTGGACGAGCTGTTGGAGACGTGCGTGGAGATGCGGCGGTTGTGGCATGGGGATACACCACGGTTGGCGAGTCAAGCTTTGCGCTGGGCGCGAGAATTCCTTCAACAAGTGGAACAGAAGGTGGACTGATGAACAATGTATTGGAAAATCACATTCAAACACTTGTATTGTTGTGATTTGCTTTAATCTGCAAAGTGGAGTAGTATTGTTGTAGGCGGCTTCAGTTCGACATAGATGAATCCGAAAAAAACCTAGCAGATAGAAGGGAGGGCAAACATGATGAATCCAAGTCGGCAAAACAAGCGGAAAATATCCCGTCGTGAGTTCTTGCGCTGGACAGCAGCCGCCGCTGCCGGGATTGTTGTGATGGGGACCGATATTGTCGCGGAAGTGGCGACGGGCGCGGAAGCCAACAATGACATGGCAGAAGGCTTAACCGGACCAGTGGCGGCATCCAGCAACATTCAGACATACAACGAGGCGCCAATGCTGGCACAATTGGTGCGGCAGGGGCGGCTGCCCCCGGTTGATCGACGGCTGCCCACCACCCCCTGCGTCATCCAGGTGCTACACCAGACCGGAAAATACGACAGTGTAATGAACCGCGCTTTCAAAGGCATATCCGATCGCTGGGGACCCATAAAGATGATTGATCACTCTATGGTCTGGTATGACAAAAACCTGAACCTAATCCCCCGACTCTGCCAATCATGGGAAACCAATGCCGATGCCAGCGAGTGGACTTTCCACCTGCGGCCGGGAACCCACTGGTCCGATGGCGCGGAGTTCACCAGCGCCGATTTCGTGTGGTGGTACGAGAACGTGCTGACCGACACGCGCATATACTCCACCCCTTTTCATCCTTGGACGGCGGGCGGCGAAGTAATGACGTTGCAGGCCCCGGATGCACACACGGTTAAGATGAGCTTCAGCCAACCCAATGTACTGTTCGTTTATTACCTCGCCCGAATATCGGATCACCTCTGCCCCAGCCACTATATGCAGCAATACCATATTGACTTCGCCAGCGATCCGGACGCACTAGAAGCAGAGGCTGCTGCGGCTGGCTACGCAAGTTGGGGCGAATACTATCTGAATAATAGAAACATGTGGCATCTCAACCCGAACAGGCCGGTGCTTGGTCCATGGTTGGCCAAGAATACAGCGGACCAAAATCTATTTGTGATGGAGCGCAACCCCTACTACTATGGTGTGGATGCCGCTAATAACCAGCTCCCGTACGTTGATACCGTCACTCACAATCTCTTCACCACAGATGCCGAATTCACTGCGTGGATCCAGAGCGGCGCCATTGATTTTCAGGCGCGTCACACGAGTTTTGCTTACTACAACGACTACAAAGCGTATGAATCTGCCGGGGGTTACCAGGTCGTCCTGGGTGTCTACGCTGGTCATGTGGCTATCCAACTAAATATGACCGCACCTTTGGAGCCGGACACACTTATCACGACACGCCGGCGCGACTTTTTCCAGGACACGCGAGTGCGAAGAGCACTCTCCCTGGCCGTCAATCGCGCCTATCTCAATACGCAATTCTACAACGGCCTGGCCACACCGCGCCAGTACAGCCCCCTCAGTACATCGCCGCAGTATTACCCCGCGTTATCGAATGCCTACATTGCTTACGACATCGCCCAGGCCAATACTTTGCTGGATGATGCCGGCTATACCACGAAAGATGAGGAGGGCTACCGCTTATGGAAGGACAGCAGCGGCGAAAGGGTTAGTTTCACTATTGAAGGTACTGCAGAGATCACCTCAGCGGATGGGAAAGCCGCTCTACAGGTCATCCAGTATTTCGCCGCCGTCGGTGTTGAGGCGACCTATCTGTGCGTGGATCGCGCCACTTACATGGATCATTGCTGGAGCAACCAGATCGAAGCCGCCTGGTGGGGCGGCGATCGCACCGTGCTACCTATCGTCAGCGGCGCGCCTATCTTCCAAGGCACACTACCGGACCGACCGTGGGCGGTGGCCTGGGGAGTGTGGCGCAACAATTCCACAGACCCCATCGCCGAGGAGCCGCCGGTGGGCCACTGGATCCGCGATATCTGGAGCAAGTGGGACGAGATCACAGTGGAACCGAGTGAAACGCAGCGCAACGTCTTATTCCAGGACATCCTGGACATTTGGGCCGAACAACTCCCCATGATCGGCTACCTGGGTGAGATTCCGCAGCCGGTCATTATGAAGAACGGCCTGCACAACTACGATGCCGGGTATCCATACGACGACACGACGGGAGACGAGCAACTACTCAACCCTGAGACCTACTATTGGGACAGCCCCCTCATCCCGGCGTTGACGATCAACTACACCACCGGCAGCCCCGGCAGTTACTTCACGATCACAGGCACGAACTACCCGCCGAACAGCACGGCAATGGTTTCCATCAATGGTAACGTGATCCAGACCCTCTTCACCGACGCCTCCGGCAATATCGAATTTGTGTTCAACACCGAACAGGCTGACGCGGGATACTACGAGGTCACCGTTAGTGTGAACCCGAGCGCGAGCACTGCCTTTCGACTCGCGCAAGATGAGCCACAACGGGAGAATGAGAGTCCCGCACCGGTAGTTCTTGTGCCCTCAGGCATTGCGATTAACAAGGTCTACCTACCACTAGTTCAACGTTAACTACACCAACTGTGGTGTGGATGCAGATGCGCGGGTGGCTTTTGGCGCGTCTGCATCCACGGCTTATCCTGAGGCCTGGAGATATAGGGAGCGGAGGCTGATATTGTATGAAAGCTATGGTCTTGCATAGGCTCTGCAACCTCGTCGAAGAGCAATCTCCCTTGACGCTGACGGAGTTACCTGGTCCCGTCCCGGATGCAGGAGAGGTTCTGGTGCGAGTTTCAGTCTGCGGCGTGTGCCACACCGAGCTGGACGAGATCGAGGGGCGTATGCCGCCGCCACACTTGCCGGTTGTGCTGGGGCATCAGGTGGTGGGGCGGGTCGAAGCGCGCGGCGCTGGCGCGGAGTCGTTCGAGGTCGGCGCGCGGGTGGGTGTCGCGTGGATTCACTCGGCGTGCGGGATGTGCAAGCATTGCCTGGCGGACAACGAGAACCTGTGCGCGGACTTCAAGGCCACGGGGCGGGATGTCAACGGCGGGTACGCGCAGTTGATGACTGTCCCGGAGGGCTTTGTCTATCGTATCCCCGCGTCTTTCACCGACGCCGAGGCTGCGCCGTTGTTGTGCGCCGGCGCGATTGGCTATCGCTCGCTGCGTCTGACCCATATCCAGGATGGGCAAAATCTCGGTTTGGTGGGGTTTGGAGCATCCGCACACCTGGTTCTGAAGATGGCGCGCCACCGGTATCCAAATGTCAGAGTCTTCGTTTTTGCCAGAAGCGCGCAGGAACGCGACTTCGCTAGAGAGCTTGGCGCGGTCTGGGCGGGCGATCACGCTGAAGCGCCGCCCGAAAAGCTCGATTGCGCCATTGACACCACGCCGGTCTGGGGGCCGATCGTTGAGGTTTTGCGGCATCTTGCGCCGGGCGGACGGCTGGTCATCAACGCCATTCGCAAAGAAGAACTGGATAAGGAGGCGCTCCTGCGCCTGGATTATCCCGTTCACCTGTGGATGGAGAAGGAGATCAAGAGCGTCGCCAACGTCAGCCGTCGGGATGTGGCGGAGTTTCTGGCCCTGGCGGCAGAGATGCGCATCAAACCGGAGATTCAGGAATTCGCGCTGGAAGACGCCAATACGGCTCTGCGGGAACTGAAGATGCGCAAGATTCGCGGGGCGAAGGTCTTGCGCATCACTTGAGTTGCGGCTCACGCAAATCGGACGCGGATTCACGCTGATTTGCGCAGATAATCGAAAAAAAACTGCGTATATCTGCGAAGATCAGCGTCCAATGCTACATTCCGGTACTACGCCTCGATCACATACGTGCCAAACAGCTTATCGTGCCAGCACTGCCGATAGTCGTCCCACAGCATCCAGAGGAAGCCCAGGCCGAAGACAAGGTTGCTTAACCAATACCCGATGATGGCCCGGCCCACAGAACGCCAAAAGGAGGGCGGCGTCCACTCGGCGGTCACAACTTTGACGCCGAGCCATTTCATCCCCAACGTTTGTCCACTGCGCGACCACATCATCGCAAAGTACAAGATGCTGGCAATGATCGCCCAAAAGACCCCGATGAACGAGGCCAGTACGATCACCAGCACGGCGGTTTCTTCATCCATACTGGTGACGAAGGCTGAGGCGATGCCGACGATGCAGCCAACTGGGATGCCGGCGATCAACCCCACTATGAAGCTATCAATCACATAAGCCACCACACGTTTTCCAAAACTTGCATATTGCGGCATAGTATTTTCTCCTTGAATGGTCGAAAGTCCCAAGTCGAATGTCGAAAGGCCAACTCCACTATAGGGCAAATGCGCGCTTTGTCAAAGCTAGTGCGACACGCCGTTGATGGCGGCATCCCAACACTCACAGGCAGTCCGTGTTTGCCCGGCTTTGGTGAGTGCGCCATCGTAGGCTTCGCCCGTTGACGCTGGAATCCAGCCCGATAGCGCCATCGGCCAGCGCGGATCGTCCGCGGCGATCCAGACGCCGTTGTAGCGCCGGGCGATATGCACGTGCGTGGCATTGGAGACTCCGCCTTCGCAGGAAGGATGTCCGACGTTGTCACCGGCCTTGAGCATCGTACCCGTTTGCGCTCGTCCATCAGCAGCCAGGTGCATATAGAATAGCGTCCATCCCGTACCCACAAAGCCGTCGTTATCGAGGTCTTGCAATACCATCCCCTCCCGGCTATGGACGACAAGTCCATCCGCCGCCGCCGTTGTCCACTGAGTGCTTACGGCGCAGCCGATGCTGCGCTCACTGGTGGTGAAATCCAACGCCGAAAACACGCCCTGCGTTCCATAGCCAGGATGCGGACCACCGGTAAAATACCACACGTCCCCCTCAGGCCACGGCAAGACCAATTCAGGCGCCTGCAATCCAGCCGGCATCAACGGTTCGACGGCCAACACAAACGGATCGCCAAACAGACTGCGGTAAACCTCGGCAAAGCGGGTCAAATCGGCCAACCAACTTTCGTAACTCGCGGCGCTAGGCGCGAGCGCGCGTTGCACCCCGGCTGTGCCGCCATTTAATTGGGTGGAAAACTGGATATAAACGCCGTCCCGTGTCCGCACCAGCCAGAGGGTGTCCAGCCACCAGCCGTAAAACCCCGTGTTGAGCGCGTCGGCGGCCAGGCTCAGTTGGTGGAAGAGACCATTCCGATAAGTGAGATCGGTGTAACCAAGCGGATAGGTGAGTTGTTCGGCGGATTGATTCGATTGGGTCAACCAGCCGCTGCGTAATTCCAAAAGCGCCAGCAAGACCCGCGGCCCCACGCTGTAACGCTCGGCTACCAGGCGAACGATCTCCGGGGCGGTCAGCGTCACGCCCTCAACGTCCTCGCTGTACGTCTTGAACAATCCGGGCAAGGCGGACGTGGCCTGCGCAATATCGAAGTCCTTGTAGCCGGGGCCATACACCAGTTCGCTGTCGGGGATCAAGAGCGTGGCAGGACCGGTATACTGCGCGTTCAGGGAAATCTGCAGCACCTTCCCGGCGGCCAGTTGATCGGCGTTGGTCATCCCGTTGATGTTCATCAATGCCTCCACGGTCGTGCCAAAGGCCGCGGCGATGGCAGACAACGTATCGCCTGAGCGCACGGCATAGTAGACAGCCGTGGAATCCGGCGCGGCGCGGGTGGGCGTGGGCGTCGGTGTGTTCACCACGACGGTGGGCGTAGACGTGCCGGCGGCTTTGGCGGTGGCGGTCAACATCGCGGGCTTGGGTGTGCGAGTGGGACGCGCCGTCACTGCAACCTCTTCTCCAAGACTCACCTCGCGGCGGCAGGCCGATAGAACAGCGACCAACAACAAAAAGAGCCATCCGACCACAAACATTCTTAACGTTGATCTCTTCACCATGCACTCCTCATCGCTTCAAGTCGAAACTGTTCCTGATTGTACCCAAATCTGCCTGTAGGCAAAGCCGCACTGACAAAAAACACAGGAGTTGGGGGGGAACCTTCCCCCAACTCCTGTGTCCGTGGAAACAGCTTTACGGCTAAGGAATGACCAACTCCTGTCCGACACGAATCGCATTGGGATCCTTAACGGTGTCTTTGTTCGCCTCAAAGATTTCCTTCCAGCGATCCACATCACCGTAGACCTTCTTCGCAATCGCGCTCAAAGTGTCTCCGGCGACGACAACATACTTTTGCGGCTCTTTTTCAGCCGGCTTGACGGGCTTCGCATCCTTACGGGCCAGCAATTCAGGCTCAATCTCACTTCCCGACATCATCTTTCCCATAGCATCACCTCCTATCAAACTCATTACAGGAGCCATCCCAACGACGGCTACATTAAACACATTGTATTCCCGCTAGACTGAAGTGTCAACCACCTTTGCTACAAAATTGTGTCCAAAATTCCCCATCACCCAATCTCCAATCACCCAATCTCCCAATCTCCAATCCCCCAATCTTCAATCCCCCAATCTTCAATCCCGATGGTGTTCCGGGTGGTCTTCTACCGGGCTATGATCGTGGTAGTAGCCGAGCCGGTGCATACGGTTGTGCAGGCTGCGGTGCGCGGATTCCAGCACCAGGCGCATCCGCTTGTAGGCGCGATCTTCGGCCCGCGTGCCCACCGTATCCAGGTAGGCCAACGCGC
>DAOUAQ010000307.1:0-6103 GCA_034433375.1 Anaerolineae bacterium
CAGGTTTGAGCAGATGATTATGGATATATCCTTGTTTCTTCGTGGTCTTTTCATCGGCCTCTCTATCGCCGCCCCCGTCGGGCCGATTGGCGTGTTGTGCATCCGGCGGACGCTGGCGGATGGGCGCGCGACGGGATTCGCCTCCGGCTTGGGCGCGGCGACGGCGGACGCGCTCTTTGGCTGCGTCGCCGGGTTCGGGCTGACGTTTGTTTCCGGCGTGTTGCTTGAGCAACAGCTTTGGCTCCGGCTGATCGGCGGGCTGTTTCTCTGCTACCTGGGTGTGAAGACGTTGCTCAGTCGCCCGGCGGAGGTCGCGGCGACGGCGCAGGGGAAGGGGCTGCTCGGCGCATACACTTCGACGTTGTTTCTGACGGCGACCAATCCGTTGACGATTTTCGCGTTTACAGCGATCTACGCCGGATTGGGCGCGGCTGCGGGTGACTACGGCGCGGCGTTGACGCTGGTCGCGGGCGTGTTCGCCGGCTCGGCGCTATGGTGGCTGCTGTTGAGCGGCGGCGTGAGCCTGTTCCGCGCGAAGTTCGATGCCCGCAGCCTGCTGTGGGTGAACCGTGTTTCGGGCGTAGTCATCGTTGGATTTGGGATCCTGGCCCTGTTCAAAATGACTGGATGGTAGATGGTAGACGGTAGACAGTAAACGGTAGACGGGGAGAGGGTTGTAGGTTGCGGGTTGCGCGATGCGTGACTCGCTGATTCTTGATTCACTGATTCTTGATTCGCTGATTCTTGATTCGCTGATTCTTGATTCGCTGATTCTCTATTCTTGGAGTCACTTATGTTCGACATTATCGCTTTCGACGCTGACGATACCCTTTGGCAAAACGAGTCGCTGTATTCGGCGACGCAGGAGCGGCTCGCGCACCTGTTAGCGCCGTATCTGGATGGCGTATCGGAAACTTGTTTCCGCGACGTTCCCGCGCGGCTCTACGAGACGGAGACGCGCAACATCTCCTATTTCGGCTACGGCATCAAGAGCTTCACGCTCTCGATGATCGAGACGGCGATTGCACTGACCGAAGGCCGCGTCACGAGCACCGACATACAGCGCATCATCACGTTTGCCAAAGATATGATTGATACACCGACACATCTCCTCGACGGGGTTGCCGATGTTGTCGCGCAGGTGGCGGCGACGCACACGCTGATGCTCATCACCAAAGGGGATTTGCTGGATCAACAGCGCAAGCTGGACCGGTCGGGGCTGGCGCAGTACTTCGCGCATATCGAAATCGTGGCGGACAAAACGGAGGAAACGTACCGGGCGATCCTCGCGCACTACAAAGTGGACGCGGCGCGCTTTTTGATGGTCGGCAACTCGCTCAAATCGGACGTGCTGCCGGTTGTCGCAATCGGCGGGCAGGCGGTCTACGTCCCGCACGCGATGACCTGGGAGCACGAGCGCGTGGACCCGGCAGACACGCAACACGCGCGCTATTTCGAGCTGGCGCATATCGGCGAGTTGCCGGGGTTGGTGAAGCGGTTGGTAGAGGGGAAAAAGTCAACGGATTAAACGGACTTAACGGATTAAGAAGATAAAATCCGTTTTAATCCGTTCAATCCGTTGACAAAAAGAGGGAGCAACACTATGCAGATACGAGAAATGACAATCCAAGACTATGGCGCCGTCATCGCCCTCTGGCAGTCCGCCGACGGGGTCGGCCTGAGCGACGCCGACTCCCGCGAGGCGATTGGCCGTTACCTGGCGCGCAATCCCGGCTTGAGTTTCACCGCCTGGGATGGCGATCTGCTGGTGGGCGCGGTCCTCTGCGGACACGATGCGCGACGCGGCTACGTGCATCATCTGGCGGTGCGCCCCTCGTATCGCCGGCAGGGCATCGGCAAGGCGCTGGCGACCCGCTGCCTGGATGCGCTTGCCGCCGAGGGCATTGATAAGTGCCACCTCTTCGTGTTTGCGGTCAACGCGGACGCGATTGCGTTTTGGAAGGGCGTCGGCTGGACGCAGCGCGTGGATTTGAATGTGATGTCACAGTATACAGTAGACGGTAGTCGGTAGACGGTAGACAGGGATTTTCCCCCCGTCTACCGTCTACCGTCTACTGTACACAATTGACACACATCCTCAGTAGGGATGATGTGTTCAATAGTAATCGAGGTCTCACTGACAACAATACGGTTCATTAACAAACGAATAACTTCCTGTTGCGTAGCCATATCCGGGGCCTGTAATGCCTGCTGAATACGCTGCGTAAAGCGCTCCAGTGATAAGACTTGGGCTGGCAACGGCTGTAGTTGCGCCAAGCGATGCTCCAGAGAACGGATCTCGCGTTGCAATGATGGGCGACGCTGTTGCAGGTCTTCCAGCGAGAGCGCTTCGGTTTGATAAGCATCCAGCAAGCGTTGCTCCTGGCGTAACAGCGCCGCATGGCGCGCCTGCCAACTGGCGACTTCCGCTGGTTGGGGTTGCGCTTCGGTCTGTAAAGCTTCCCAGGCGTGTTGAATACGCTGCGGTTCCAGCAATAACTCCTGTAGGGCTTGCCAGACCAGCGGTTCGATGACATCGCCACGCACCGTGCAACTGTGCGGGGCGACGGTCGGCGGACAATGCTTGCCGCCGTACCGGCAGGTATAGTAAACTGTCCCCCGGCGGTCAGTGCGCCCGGACAAGGTATGTCCACAGACATGACATACCAGTAAGCCACTGAATAGATAAGTGCGGTGCGCATTACGTTTGGCCAATTGAGCATTCATCGTCAAGCGTTCCTGGGCGGCCGCCCACAGTTCTTCTGATATGAGCGCGGGGACGCTAATAGCGATCCACTCTTCCTCCGGGCGCGCGATATGGCGTGGGGTTTGTAACCGTCCCGCGCCGTGCTTGCGCGATTCCCCGACGCTCGCTTGGGGATGGAGCGCACGATTCACATAGGCGATGCCCCGGTAAGCGCTTTGTTTCAGCAAACCGTGAATACTACTGTGACACCACGCCCCCTCTTGGGGGGCGGCAATACCTTGGGTGTTCAGCGCGTCTTCAATCTGCCGCAAGGTCCAGCCGCGGAGAGCATACCACTGAAAAATCTGCTCCACCACCGCCGCTTGGGCCGCATCCACATGCCACGCCGGCGCGGCCTCCGCCGTGCGGACTTGGTAACGATACCCGTAAGGTGCGCGTGCCGGAACTTGCCCGGCGCGCCAGCGGAACAAGCGCCCCCGTTGCAACCGTTCTCGGATGACCGTGCTTTCATATTCCGCAAAGGCACCTTGAAGTTGTAACAACAACTGCGCTGGCGGATCATCCCCCAGTTGCGGTTGATTCACAAAGTATACCGCAACTCCCGCCCGCCGAAACTCGGCTAACAACACCTGTTGCAAGCCTAAACTGCGCGCCAGCCGGTCTGGGGCTACACATAACACCACATCCAACTCCCGCGCAGCCACCGCATCGCGCAGCCGATCCAACCCGCCGCGCTGTAACTGACTCCCGCTCACCGCTTGATCCACATACTGATGGGCTTCGGTAATCCGGTAGCCGACTTGTGTGGCATAGGCCAAAAGCTGATCAAGCTGACTCGCAATCGTGGCTTCCTGTTCCTGTTGGCGCGTCGACACCCGGGCATACAACGCAACTCGCTCGTTCATCCTCTTCCTCCTGTTGCTCCTGGTTGACGAGCAGTCGCCGGTACGCCTGCCGAACCCGGCGCGCACTGTCGTAGCGCGGCTGACTGCTCAATACTACTTGATCGGTTTGCGGCTTCATCTTGTCCCTCCTGTGACGGTATGCGCGTCTCAGAATGGCATGATTCCGTTACCTTTCCAGTCCTCCGGCTCCGCTGCGGAAGTGTTATTCGATTGTTAAAGACCCAATTTGTGTCAATTGTGTACTGCTGTCTACTGTCTACCGTCTACCCGAAAAGGAGAATGTTATATGAAGATTGGCGCAAAACCAGCTTTACTCGCCCTCGAAGACGGCACGCGCTTCTGGGGCAACAACATTGGCGCGGAAGGCGAGACCTTCGGCGAATTCGTGTTCAACACGGGGATGACCGGCTACCAGGAGGTGCTCACCGACCCGTCGTACTGCGGGCAGATCGTAGTGATGACGTACCCGGAGATCGGCATCTACGGCGTGAACCCGGAGGACGTGGAATCGGGCAAGGTGCAGGTCGCCGGATTCGTGGTGCATCGCGCGGCGCGCGGCGTCTACAACCACCGCGCGACGCTCTCCTTCCTCGATTACCTGGCGCAGGCGAACATTGTCGCTATCGAAGGTGTGGACACGCGCGCGCTCACCCGTCACCTGCGCACCCACGGCGCGCAGCGCGGCGCAATCTCCACCACGGACCTCGATCCCGATAGCCTCATCGCCCGCGTGCGCGAATCGCCGCAGATGGCGGGGAGCAATCTGGCAAAGATCGTAACGATGCAAGAGGCAAGAGGCAAGAGGCAAGAGGCAGGGGGCAGGACGCAAGAGGCAAGAGGCAAGAATCCTGCATCCTGCATCTTGCATCATATCGTTGTGGTAGATTGTGGTTTGAAGGGCAACATAAGGCGTGAGTTGGAAATGCGCGGCGCAAACGTGACGCTTGTGCCTTACGATGCTGAGTTAGATGTCGTGCTTGCGCTCAAGCCGGATGGCGTGCTCGTGTCCAACGGCCCCGGCGACCCGGAGCCGCTCCACGCGACGATTGCGCTGATGCGCGGCCTGCTCGAACGGCGCGTGCCGCTCGCGGGCATCTGCCTGGGCCACCAACTGCTCGGCCTCGCGCTCGGCGGCACAACCTACAAGATGCGCTTCGGGCATCGCGGGGCGAATCATCCGGTGCGGGACTTCACGACAGGCCGCATCCTCATCACGACGCAGAACCACGGCTTCGCGGTCGATCCGACGAGTTTGGGGATTGCGTGGACGCCGTTGGAAAGAGAATCAGGAATCATGAATCATGAATCAAGAATCGGCGAATCGGCGATTCAGCGGATCAGCGGATCAGCGAGCAATTCTTCTTCCCCTATTCCCTACTCCCTACTCCCTACTCCTTCCCTCACAATGGCTGAACTATTGCCAAAGGAAATTCTGGTTGGTGAAAGTCCGTTGGGATTTGGGCCGGTGGAGGTGACGCAGTTGTCGCTCAACGACGGCACGCTGGAAGGGCTGCGACTGCGCAATTATCCGGCGTTTTCGGTGCAGCATCATCCCGAAGCGTGTCCGGGTCCACACGACGCGCGTGGGTTCTTTGAAGAGTTTTTGGCAATAGTCAGATCCGTAAAGTTATAGAGTATTGTGCTTTACATTGAGGGAATCTTGGGAATATGACCATTTTGTATACTTGTGAATGTGATAACTGTGGGTTCAAATTGGCGGCAGTTCATTGGGGAAGGTCTTACATACTTGATGATGATGGCGAAAGGTTATATTGGATGAGTTTTGGTCAAGGCGAGAGACTAATAACCAGAATATTAGGAGAAAATCCGTCGCCCGAAAGAATTGATGAAAGAGTTAGTTCTGAATCACTCTGTTTATGTCTTGGATGTTTGAAAACCTTTGGATGTGATATTGATCAAGAATTATTAACTGGAAAATTTCATGCTGGACGGGATAAACCAGAATGTCCTTACTGTCACTCTTCTCAAATTAAACCTGTGATGGATTTTGTGAATAAAACGTGTCCAAATTGTCGGGAAGGGATATTCAAAGAGGTTGATAGTATAGCGGTTAGTATACATATATGTAACAGGAGATGATAAACATCAGTTTGCTGAATAGTTTATATTGATTTGTAACTTGACGGAGGTAGAACGTGCCAAAACGCACCGATATTCACAAAATCCTCATCCTTGGCTCCGGTCCAATCATCATCGGGCAGGCAGCGGAATTCGACTATTCCGGTACGCAGGCGCTCAAGGCGCTGCGGCAGGCCGGGTATAAGCTCATCGTCGTCAATTCCAACTCGGCGACGATTATGACGGACCCGGAGCTTTCGGACGCGGTCTACGTCGAGCCGTTGACGCCGGAGTTCGTCGAGGCGATCATCGCGCAGGAGCAACCGGATGCGCTGCTGCCGACGCTCGGCGGGCAGACGGCGCTCAACCTGGCGATGGCGCTCACCGCCAATGGCGCCTTGGCGCGTCATAG
>DAOUAQ010000308.1:0-4559 GCA_034433375.1 Anaerolineae bacterium
ATTTCCCCGCGTCCTGTCGCCAGCGCCGTGCCGCCCAGGACGCAGAAAGCTACGTCCATGCCGATCTCCTGGCTGATCGTAAATAGCTCCGCCTGTGATAGCCCCAATCCCCAAAATTTGTTCAGCCCCACCAACGTCGCCGCGGCGTCGGCGCTGCCGCCGCCCATTCCACCGCCGACAGGGATGCGTTTGACGAGTTTGAATTTCACGCCATAGTCCACACTGCTGCGTTCTTTGAGCAGCGCGGCGGCCTTCCAGATTGAATTTCGCGCGTTGCGAGGCACATTGCTGTTTGCGCTTTCGATGGTGATCCCGGCGTGGGCTTCGATGATGGTGATATCGTCGCACAGCGCCGTCTGCTGCATCACCGACTTGATCTCGTGATAGCCGGACGGCAGCCGCTGGATGATTTCCAGCGTCAGATTGATTTTCGCGTAAGCTTTGATGGTCAGTTCAGTCATTGTTAATCAAAAGTTAACGTCAAAAGCCCAGATGCTTTGTGGCTAAAACCAGGTGCGGAGAGTCCTTGTCATATTATGGTTCTTCCGCGCGGTAGGCATAGAGCGTATTATCGGATCGAGCAATGTAAAGGAAACCATTGCCAACGGTCAGATGTCCCCCAAGATCAGTTTCCCATACTAATTCGTGGGTTGTCCGATCAAGTATATAAGTTTGAGAATCAGTAGCAACGTACAGGTAATTTCCCGCAATGATTGGGAAGTCTGCCCCTTCAATGCCTGTATACTGCCATAACAATGTTCCATCTTCTGCCGCGTATGCCTTCATGATGCCCTGATATACTGCATAAGCCACCTGACCATCGGTTGTTGGTGTTGCACCCTGCGCAGTCCACACGACTTTTCGCTGATTAACATCATAAGCCTGAAGGTTTTGTTCTGAATCATAAAGGTAAAGTCGGTTGTTGCTAATCACTGGTGTATGTGTGTTGTAGTATCTAGGATTATATTCCCAGAGCACTTCCCCAGTATCAACAGAATGAGCACGAAGTTTGTCATAGGCATGGGTATATAGCACATTATTCGCAAAAGAGGGAATCCACACAGAAAAACTAGATTCTTGAGGTAGATACTGATACCATAAATAGCGACCATCTACTGCATTAAAACCATACATTCCTCCATAATATCCGCCCTTAATATATGCACGATTCTTCACGATCAGCGGGGCTAGAAATGACTCCCACTGAACGCTAAAGGGGGCTTTCCAGCGCGTCACCCCGTCATAGAGGCCAACACAATATAGGGCAGAATTGCTGTGATTGCTGTGTTGGAAATATACCTGTCCATTGGCTATGCTGGGCGCGCCAAGTCCATTCGGACTATAAAAATCTCGTTTCCAGAGTTGCGTGCCTGTCTCTGCATCTAAGGCGAGCACCGATACATAACCAGGTGCACCCGATGCCACGACAACTCCATCAACCACAGAAACTTGATGGGCAGGCATAGCCAGGTCAGCAGTCCAGGCTAATGTATAGAATGAGCCACCTGGATCGTAGCGGTTATAGCCAGTGTGGGCAACATCATATCCCCACGTGCTCCAGCCGGCTGTTTGGGATGTGTCGACAAAGGGTTCTCTACTGGAAATCTGGGTCGTTGTGTTGAAATTCCGCATAGCGCAGGGTAGATAAATCCTCCAATCGCGTATGTCTACCGACGTTGTGTATGTGTAGCCCGGATAGTTCGTGATGGTCAACACGTGGTCTCCTGCGGGCAGGTTCCCGGGTACAGCAACCTGGATTTGTGTCGTGTTGATCCAGAGGACGGGCAAGAGGGTGGTTGCGCCAAGCTGCACCGTCGCGGTGGGGGCAAAGTTCTCTCCGGTGATGGTTAATGTAACCGGGGTTTTCACCCACCAAGTTGTCGGAGAAATTTCATCGACACGGAGAGCGTAGTTCGGTCCCAGCGAGATCTCGTCAACCCATGCTGCACCCACAGCCTGGTTGAGGGCGACCGTCAGGGAGAGGGTTTGCCCCGCATACGGAGACAGATCGGCCCACACGTGTTGCCAGCCGGTCGTCGCCGCAGCGGTTTCAAAAACCGGAATCGTCCGCGAGATGAGGATTGTGCCTGATAGGCTTTCCTCGATCAGGTATATCTGGAAAACGCCCACCTCCATGTCGGCTGGAAGGGCATAGAGCAATGAGAGGGTGGGATTGTGCAGGCTTGGGTCCACGTAAATGGATTGCTCCGCGGTGTGTGTGTCGGGCGTGGTTGCGACAAGGGCTAAGGCATAGTTGCCCGCGTAAGTTCGCTGGGTGTCCGTATGCAAGCCGTTGCCTGAGAGCGTCCATTCGCTCAAGGTACCAGACTCAAATCCGCCATCATTCACCCTGTTGCCCAGCGGCGGCAAAACTAGGGCATATCTTATATCTTCACTGACCGCGAGGTGTGTTGGCGGCAGCGCCCCATGTCCGGCGCTTGCCACGGTCAACGTGTAGTATCCGGGATCACTGAGACAAGCCTGGTACTCACCGGCAGCCAGCATGCCGGTGTAGAGCACATCTGGATGTAGCTGGATAAGCGCAGTTTTCAGCGGATTTCCACGGTTGTCTGTCACCGTCCCCGAAATCAGATGCGTGTAGAAGGAGACGCTGGCTTGAGGTCCTGGTTCCCAGGGAGCGATGTGCCCTACCCCGTCCCGCGCCCGACTGCGGAGATGATACGTCTGCCCGGCCGCGCCGCTAAACGTCGTGTGGGTAATTGTGGTGTTGTCATACCACAGTTCCCAGGTATCGCCGGCTTGTTTTCTCCACACATCATAGACGGTAATGCCAGAGACGTATTCCTCGGCTCCCCACTGTACGACGGCCGGAGTGGAAGCACGCACACATCGTGGCACAACTGTGTGCGGCTGCGGCGGTAGGGTGTCGATGGTGGTGGAGGCGATGGGGTTGATTTCCCATGCTGCTATATTGCCGGCCGCATCGCCGGCCCGGCAGCGAAACTCCAGGACTTCACCCTCCAGGCCCTGAAAAGATTTTTTTGTGTCTCCGTATGGTTCAATAAAGGTGTTCCAGGTTCCACCCGGCCATCGTATTTGTGCTTCGTAGAAGCTGATTCCTGCTATGCCTATATCCGCAGCTGACCATATTGGCATAAAGATGTCCGCGCGTTGGTATGGCGTGAGCGTGACCGTGCAGGGGCCAGGGGGTGTCATATCGGCGCTCCACCAGTCGATCCCCCAGACGCGATCATCCTCCAACAAAGTGGTGGCGGAACTACTACCCAAAACCCACGACAGAGCGTAACTGGACGTCCAATACCATCGACCGTAGTAATAGACCCAATTGGTCACGATGAAGCCCAATTTATCACCATGCGGCGACCAGGTTGGCAACCAGGCGTCTGTCTGTGCTCCTGCGCGAATGAGTAAAGTACGCCCCGAGCCATCTGCGTTCATCCACCATAGTTCTAACCAGCCATCGCCATCACTGTCGGCGCTGTAGGCGATTTTATCACCCAACGGCGACCACGCCGGGGAAAGAGCATTTGCGCCGGATGTAAGGCGGCGCAGGTTACTGCCATCGGCATTCACGACCCACAGATCGTATACCCTATTTTGCAAAGACGAGAAGACAAGTTGTGTGCCGTCGGGGGACCAGCTCGGATACCCATCAAAATTGAGATTGGAGGTCGCTTGCTGTGTCCCACTGCCGTCGGCGTTCATGACGAAAATATCACTGTTGCCGGAACGATTGGATTGGAATGCAATCTTGTTGCTTGTGCGCGACCATACAGGCCTCAGATCATCTGCCGTGTTATAGGTCAATTGTGTCATGGCAGCGGGAGCATACCGATCCACCATATACAACTCGAAGTTGCCGCTCTGGTTAGATGCGAAAGCCACGTACCGCGTATCTGCGCTTACCGTTGGGTATGCTTCAATAGAACTTAATGATGTAAGCCTTCGAGTCCCCTCGGTCAATAATGACATTACATAAACGTCCCAGTTCAGCTCGGCATATGAGTAATAGGCCAATACGTCGTAAGTATCCAGATTGAGCGGGGCAACGTTTGTCTTCTGGTCGTAGAGTGGGGCGGCTGCGTGCGCTTGGGCCAGATAGCGTTGTGCTGGATCGCCACTGTACACCTCGGTGACAATCTCCATATCCCGTATGGGGTTTTCAGGGCCAGTGAGGCCAGCTTGCGTTGTTGGTATCGCGGAAAACAATATCAAAATCAAAGACAAGGCTAACCATAGGGATTTGTAAAATGTGGGCATTGTTCTCCTCCGAAAATTTGATGGAACTAAAACTTCTGCGTCTTTGCGTCTTGCTATCCTACAATCTGGATCACGCTGACGATGGCGAACGCTTGCAACCCCTCGCCGCGCCCGAAGGCAGTGAGTTTCTCGCCGCTGGTGGCGTTGATGCCGATTTGCGCTTCCTCGATACCGAGTAAGTGCGCGAGGCTCTGCTTGATCGCATCGGACCACGGCTCGATGCGCGGGCGGCGGCCTTCGAGGCTGACGCCCAGGTTGTTGATGACGCAGCGCTTCTCCGCCAGCATTTGGAGTGGGATTTTCAGATACTCACGGCT
>DAOUAQ010000309.1:0-10262 GCA_034433375.1 Anaerolineae bacterium
ACGGCGCTGCATGTGGCACTGCTGGCGCACGGTATCGGCCCCGGGGATGAGGTGGTCACCTCGCCGTTCACGTTCATCGCTTCGGCGAACAGCGTCTTGTTCACCGGAGCCAAACCGGTGTTCGTGGACATCGATCCGGCGACGTTCAACCTGGACCCGGCGCAGATCGAGGCCGCCATCACGCCGCGCACGAAGGCAATTTTGCCAGTGCATTTGTTCGGGCTGATGGCGGATATGGACGCGATTCAGGCCATAGCTGAGAAGCACGGTCTGGTGGTGATCGAGGATGCCTGCCAATCCCACGGAGCCGCGTTGCACGGCAGGCGTGCGGGCGCGTGGGGGACAGGCACGTTCTCGCTGTACCCCACCAAGAATATCACCTCGGCGGAAGGCGGGATGATCACCACGAACGACGCGCGCATCGCCGAGAATTGCCAGGTCATCCGCCAGCATGGGATGCGACGGCGCTATTACCACGACGAATTGGGATTCAATTTCCGCATGACTGACATTCATGCTGCCATCGGCCTGGCGCAATTGCATAAACTGGAGCAATTCAACGCCATCCGTATCAGCAATGCGCATTACCTGAGCGCGAACCTGCGCGGGGTGGTTGTCCCTGTTGTGCCTGAGGGATACGTTCACGTGTTTCACCAGTACACCATCCGCGTGCCCGATGGTCGCCGTGATGCGCTGATGGAGCACCTCAAAGCGAACGGGATCGGGTTCGGCGTCTACTATCCCGTGGCGATTCACCAGCAGACGTACTACACGCAGCAGTTGGGCTACGATCAGCACTTGCCGGAAGCTGAACGGGCCACGGCGGAAGTGCTCTCGTTGCCGGTGCATCCGGCGCTCACGCAAGCTGATCTGGAAACCATCGTCGCGGCGGTCAATGGCTTTATGGAGCGCGCATGAGCGAATATTTGAAGGCCGCCGTCATCGGCGTGGGGGCGATGGGCAGGAACCACGCCCGCGTTTACACGGAAATCGCTCAGACCAGGCTCGTCGGCGTGGCGGATGCCAATCCGCAGATGGGGCGACAGATCGCCGCCAAATATAGCGTCCCGGCTTACGCGGACTACCGCGAACTCCTGGAACGCGAGAAGCCGGACGTGGTAACGGTCGCCGTCCCCACGCGCTACCATCGGGAGGTGGCAGAAACGGCAATGGCGGCCGGCGCGGATGCACTGGTCGAGAAGCCGATTGCTGCCACCGTGGAGGATGCCCAGGCGCTTATCGATGCTGCGCAGACACTTGGACGCCGTTTGATGGTCGGCCATATCGTGCGCTTCAGCCCGGTGATTCGGGCGCTCAAGGAGCATTTGGCTGCGGGTGAGTTGGGAAAGATTTTCCAGATCGTGTGCCGGCGGGTCGGGCCGTTCCCTTCGCGTGTCCAGGATGTGGGCGTCGTCGTGGATTTGGCCCCGCACGATTTGGACGTGATGCGTTTCATCAGTGGGGCTGAGCCTATCCGTGTGTACGCTGAGACACAGCAAAAAATCCACACCGATTACGAGGATTTGTTGGCTGCCCTGTTGTCTTTCGATAACGGGATGACCGGTATGTTGGAAATCAATTGGCTGACGCCGCAAAAGGTGCGCGAGGTGGCGGTGCTCGGCGAGCAGGGGATGTTCCGCGTTGACGATCTGACCCAAGACCTCTTCTTCTACGAGAATGCCGAGGCGAATGGCCTGACCTGGAGCCATCTCAGCATTATCAAGGGGGTGAGTGAAGGTCGGATGGTGCGTTACCCTATCCAACGCTATGAGCCTTTGCGTGCAGAGCTGGAAGCTTTTACATCCGCTGTGTTGCGTGATGCACCGATGCCGGTGAGTGGGGCGGATGGCTTGATGGCATTGCGGTTGGCGTTGGCAGTGGTGGAATCCAGCAAAACGCAGCGCGTGATCGAAATGCCTGTCCCGTTGACAGAAAGGACCTGACTGTTGTACTGTGCTGTCCATTCCTGGGTTATCACGGCTTGTTCTGAAGGGCGGTGTCCATCGAAATGAGCGCGGAATCCAGTGATGACATAACACCGCGCGTTTCCAGCGTGGAAACAGAGACCCCGCTTGCCTATCGCGTCGTGCGCGGCGGCATCTGGGTTCTGGCCAGCTCTTACTGGTCGATTGGCTTCGGATTCCTGATCAATATTGTCCTCACGCGGCTTCTCAGCCCGGAGGCTTTTGGTCAATTCACATACGCGAGTTTCTTTGTGCAACTCTTTCTGTTGCAACCCAAACTCGGACTGGGGTATGGATTCATCCAACGACAAGATACAACCGACAGCGCGCTGGGCACCTTCATCGGTATGGAATTTCTCTCGGCCATTGGCGCGATGCTGATCGCCGGGATTGGCGTGCTTTTCTTGCCCCGCGATACGGCAATCGTCGTGCTGGTGCTGATCGGCATTGCCATACTGCAGGGAATCGCGGGTATCGGCGGCGTGTTGCTCGACAAAGAATTGCGTTTCGATGTGACGAGTCGAGTCAACCTTGTTGCCTTAACAGTCTCCTATGTACCGGCTGTTATTATGGCATTGAATGGTTTTGGCGTCTGGAGCCTGGTTGCCCAGGTTGTGACCTATGGTATCATCACATCGGCAGTCTTTGTGTGGATGTATCGCAGTGTATGGCGCAATGTTGGTCGCTATGTGCGCAAGTGGGATATACAGCTTGCCCGACATTATCTCGGTTTTGGTGTCACAATGGGTATTGGTATGTTTGCAGGCAGTCTTACCACATCACTCGACCATTTTTTTATCGGTACTTTTGTTAACGCGACCGCACTTGGCTACTATGACCGCGCCTATCGGATGGCGCAGTGGCCCGGGCTACTGTTCAACAGCATCCTTAGTCGTACTGCTTACTACACCTACGCGCGTTTCCAAGATGACCCTGAACGCCTGGAAAAAAGCGCTTCCATGCTGTTCTGGATGATTACCATGTTGGGCGTTCCATTGGCGCTTGCTCTGTTCGTCGGTGCTCCAGACCTTATTGCTTTGCTGTATGGCGAACGCTGGCTGCCTAGCGCATCCTTGTTGCGTATTCTCGTTTTGGGTTTCCTGACCAGGCCGCTGTGGGAAAATGCCGGCACGATTGTCAGCGCGGTAGGCAAACCTCGCTTGACGACACGTGTGACGATCATCTGGGTCATTGCCGTGACGGTCATCGGCTTGCCAATGACGCTTATCTGGGGCACCCTGGGCACGAGCATTGCAGTGGGCATTGCCGCCTTATTCGGCCTTATTTTGTTGTTGAAGGCGGTGAGGGATGTGTCACCAGTTGATCCGCGTTCGACACTGGTTACCACCATAGTTCTGGCTGTCGGTACGCTTGCCCTGTATTATGTGCTCGGCATGGTTATTGGCCCACTCAACTTGCAGTTGCTGCTTCAGGTTGTTGTCAAGATGGGGGGGATTGCGCTTCTGTATTATGGACTTGCCGTGCTGGTTCGTCCGCATGATACATTGGCGCGTTTACGCTATGTCTGGCGATTGGTATGGAAGAAATGAATATAGTAAACAATGCTATCCCGCTACGCATCGCCTTTGTCGCTCCACGCTATTGGCCTAGTGTTGGCGGTGCCCAACTTCACACCCGTGAGTTTGTGCACCGGCTAAAGCAGGATCATTCCGTCATTGTGCTGACACAGAATGCAGAGTCATCAGATGCGGCTCGCGCTTGTGCATCTGCCCCCTATCGCAGCCGATATTTTGATGAGGATGTGTCTGTCTATTCTGTCGGTCCACGTGGCCTTTGGCGCAGTGTGCTGTTGAACATGGCTAAAGTGTATGGTCGGTTCCGACCAATCAATCCTATTTATGCGCTCGTGCTGCGTATAGCGATCATGCCTGAGATGGTAAGAATCCTTGCACAGTTTCAGGCAGACATTGTGCATACTGTTCATATGGGATTAGTCTACTCGTCGGAGATTGCCCTGCAGGCGGCTGTTCAACTCAAAGTTCCCTTTGTGTGGACGCCTGTGCCACACATTGAGGGCGGTGGATGGTCTGGACCAAGATTCCGGCGATTGTATCGCACAGCAGATGCTCTTGTCGCTATGACCCATATTGAAAAAGCGTGGCTGGAGACAATGGGGGCCCGACCAGGTGCTGTCGAAGTGGTGCCGGTGGGACCGTTGGTTTCTGACTCTGTCGATTCAGCGGCGGCCGACGCTTTTCGCTCACGTTACGGACTTGGAGATAATCCGGTTGTGCTGTTTCTTGGACAAAAACTGGCGTATAAGGGCTTCCGCCAGGTGGTTGAGGCTGCACCGTTGGTCTGGGCGCAAGCGCCGCAAACGTATTTTGTCTTTATTGGTCCACGTACGGCGGATTCAATCCGTTTTTTTGAATCGGTTAGTCATCCACAGATACTCGAATTACCAGCGGTGGATTTCGAAGAAAAGAACGCAGCTTTAGCTGCCTGTACGCTGTTTTGTATGCCTTCTATGCAAGAAAGCCTCGGCGGGGTATACCTAGAGGCTTGGCACTATCACAAACCGGTTGTTGGCGCTGATATTAAAATTATGCATGAGATCGTGTCGGATGGGATTGATGGTTTTCTTGTGCAACAAACACCTGATGCGATTGCAGCCGCCATCATTCGCCTGGTGCAATCGCCACAGTTATGCGCCGAGTTAGGGGCTGCTGGTTACCACAAACAAATGATCAACTATACCTGGGAACGATCGGTGGAAAAGTTATCTTGTTTGTATCAGCAACTCATTTCTGCGAAACATCCCCCCAGCCTCTCAACGTAGTACGAGATATAACTATTTTGGTTACTGAGGATGGAATTAACTCTGATGATAACTACAAAACACGAACTCAACCAGCTCACGGAACTTGATCCGACCGAATACGCCACCGTTTGGGGTCTTACCCAACCCGGGTTACGCGATTTATTGATTGCCAGCTATCGTTCTGGTGATGGATTGAACGATGCCAGATCTTTCTATGCCAGTGTTGAATTCACTGAGACGCTGGCCATTCTAGCGAGTTTAGGAAAGCCCGCCAGTGCCACTGTCAAGGTGCTCGATGTTGGCTGTGGCAATGGGTTAGCTTCCTATGCTTTGGCACGTGCCGGATATACGGTGACTGGTGTGGATATCAGTGAGGGTGAGTTAGCCGGTCTGCGCGGCGCACGTCGGTTGATAGGACAAGATGGAGTCCATTTCACGGTGATAAACAGTGATATGGATAAGACTGAATTGGCTGCTGAGTATGACATCATTTATATGCGTCAAGCGCTTCACCATTCTGGAAACCCTATGGCTACGGTACAGGCGATGGCAAGGTTATTGCTGCCAGGAGGCGTATTTTGTGCTATTCGCGAGCATGTGGTGCGTAATGAGGCGCAGCGGCAACAATTCCTGGCCAATCATCCGTTCCAAGCAATTACCCAGGATGAACATGCTTATAAACTCGCAGAATATCGCGCCGCTTTTCGCGCCGCCGGGCTTGTGCTGCGGGTGGAACTCTATCCATTTGATTCGGTCATCAACTTCTACCCCGGCAATCACGATGACCTGATCGCCCATCTCAGCCGGCGTCTGCATATAGATTTGCGCAAGTATGCCTGGTTACGCGGCTGTGTTCTTCGTCTATTAGCGTGGAAGCACCAACGTCGTAGAGATCAGCTCTATTCTTTCTTTTGTCAGAAGTTATCCTGAGATGCGCCTTCTCTATCTTAACCACAACTATCGCTTCGGCGGCACCTACTATCGTGCGATGCCGATGGCTGAACAAGTGGCCGCCCGGGGACACGAAGTGACCCTGATGACGGTCTCACGTGAGCATCGTTGGCACGTCACCTGGTCGAATGTCAATGGCGTGCGGATGGCTGAGACACCCAGTTGGGGTCAGGACAACAGTGGCGAGGGCTACGGTCCGCTGGATAACCTTTTTCGCCTGAGCCATGCGTTGACGCACCGTTACGACATCATCCACATGTTCGATCACAAGCCCAACGCCACCTTTGCTGGTTTCACCGGAAGACTCCGTGGCGCTAAATTGATTGCCGACTGGGCCGATTGGTGGGGTGGACCGGGTGGGATCAATGATGTGCCCAAGCGCCGCATCCCAGCTGTAGGCGCCTTCGAGCAGTGGTGGGAAGAGCGTTCGAAACGTTGGGCCGATGGCGTTGTCACCATCAGCACCGTTTTGCGCCAGCGCGCCATTGATTTGGGCATCGCGCCAGATCGGGTGCTCTATTTGCCTACGGGCGCGGCCATCGATCGCATCCAGCCGGTACCGTTGAGCGATGCCCGACAACAACTTGATATTCCGCCGGAACGGCGCATTGTCGGCTTCATCGGTATGGGCCAGGGCGATCTGGAGATCGTGATGAATGCAATTCGCCCTCTTCCACATGTGTGGCTGATGGTGATTGGGCACAAGAATCCGGCTGTGCTGGCGCAAGCTGAGCGTTTGGGTGTCGCCGACCGCCTCTGGCAGACCGATTTCGTACCCGATGCTCAGGTCAGCCTCTACCTGGGCTGCGCCGACATGATGTGTCTGCCGCTGTCTGATCGTGCGGCAAACCGTGGCCGCCTCCCCAACAAACTGCTGGATTATCTGGCTGCCGGTCGCCCTGTCGTCGCCAGCCCTGTGGGCGATATTCGCACGATTCTTGAGGAACACCCGGTTGGTCTTCTGGCTGCGGACACAGAGTTTGGACAAGCGATTCAGTATCTTCTCACCCATAACGCCGAAGCAGCAACGATGGCAAACCATGCGCGTCGCGTCGCCGAGGAGGTTTTTGCATGGCCGGGATTGATCGATCGGTTGATCGATTTCTACACACGGGTACTGCACCCATGAGTGAATCCTCCGCTTGTATCGCCCTTGGCTATCGCTGGTTTCCGACTGCCGCCGGTTACCACCTCGAGCGCGCCTTGCAGGCCCTTGGTCATTCCGTCACGTTTGTGGGTTTGGGTGAAGGCGGACGCAGCGGCTATGGTGAAACCACTTCACTCGCGCGGATTGTCGCGTCCTTGCCTGACCCGCCGGCTTTCTATCTTTGGATCGACCCAGCCGGACGTTATTTCCCCGCGGACATCGAGACGCTGACCATCCCTACGGCTTGCTATCTGATCGATAGTCATTTGGGACACTGGCGCAACGTCGCGGCGCAGTTTTTCGACGTTGTGTTCGTGGCACAAAAGGACCATGTAGCGCAGATGCGCCAAATCGTCGGGCATGAGCAGGTATATTGGCTGCCTCTTGCCGCTGCGGTGGATGTGCATTATGATCATAGTGTGCCGCGCATTTACGATGTCGGATTTGTGGGCAACATCTCTGTGGCGCATCAGCGAACTGCGCGCCAGCGTCGTCTGCGGCTGCTGACGGCACAGTTTTCTATGAATGATCCCTACAGACATTATCCGCCCGCTGAGGTGGGGACCGTTTACAGCCAATCCAAAATCGTGTTCAATACCAGCATTGCCGGTGATGTGACCATGCGCATCTTCGAGGGGGCTGCGTGCGGCGCTTTAGTGTTGACGGATGCGGTGCGAAACGGGCTAACTGAGTTGTATAAGCTTAATGAAGAACTTGTGGTGTTCGAGGATGATGAAGACCTGCTTGCCAAAATCCGTTATTATCTGGCGCACGACAGCGAACGCGAAGCCATCGCCCGCGCCGGTCAGACACGGACCCTGGCGCAACATACCTATCATCACCGCGCCCGACAGATCGTCGATACGCTGAGCTTGCCGGAGTTGCAACGGTTAGCGCCAATGCGCACAGCATCTCGTCAAGAACGCGATGCCGCACGGCGCATAATCTACACCCATTTACACATGCTCGATGCGCTATTCGACATAGAACGAGACGCCAGAAGCAACCCGCTACGGCGGATGTGGCATATTTTGCCCTGCCTGATCCGCCGACTCTTCGTATGACCTTTTGTTTTGAGTGCTCTGGAGATATGATGCGCGACAATTCGCAGGCTTTTGATCACCCCGCTTATCACTGCCCCCTTTGTCGGGCGAGTGACGCAACGCCTGTGTTGACGAAGAATGGCTATACGATCGTGCGCTGTGGCGCGTGTGGGTTGCTTTATGTGCATCCTATTCCTACTGAGGCTGAGCTGGCGGCGCGTTACCAGCAGCATAGTTATTTTGAAGGCGACACAGATCAGGGGTATCGCAACTATGCTGAAATGGAAAAGGCGCTGTTGCCTCACTTCTCTCGCCGTCTGCGCTATCTGACAGAACACTTGGGCGGCCCAGGCAGGCTGCTGGATTTTGGTTGTGCATCCGGTTACTTCCTGGCCCTGGCGCAGCAGGCTGGTTGGCAAGTGACCGGCGTGGAACTGTCCCAGGAGATGGCGCGGATCGCGGCTGAGCGTGTCACTGGCAGTGGGGGGCAGGTCTTTACGACACTGGGCGCTCTGGGTGATGTAGAATTCGATGCCGTGACGCTATGGGAAGTGATCGAGCATCTGCCCTATCCTGTCGAGACGTTAGCCGCACTCGTAGCTCATGTGCGTCCCAACGGCGTGCTGATGCTTTCTACGCCGAACACGGCGCATTGGCAGGCGCAGCGTACTCCCGCTGCCTGGGGCGGCTATCGTCCGCCATCACACTTGCTTTTTTTCACGCCAGCGACACTGAAGCGCATGTTGGAAGCCGGGTCCCTGGTCCGCGTGGAGATTCGGCCCTCCGCCCCGCGTCCCCCTTTGCCCGGTTGGGTGGAACGATTCACAGCGCCATTGCAGACCAGCCTGGCGGACGGTTCTGCCCATCCCTGGACGTTCTGGCTCTATCTATGGCGGGCAATTCGCATAGTAGGCTGGGGATGGCAATGCCTTGCGCGCCCAAAAGACGATGTGTATGCAACACTGGAGGCCATAGCGGTGAAGCCCCAATGACTCGCATCTTATTTATTGCACGTTATCGCGACGCCACGATGTGGCGCAAGATTGATTATCTTGCCAGAGAGCAAGATATGGAGGTTTGTTACGTGACGCCGGCCCAATGGCAGGACGATTTGCTGCACGTAGCGCAAACAAACGCAGTAGGGACCTTCCGCCAAATTGCCATCTCTCTCACGAAGCCGTCCGATCCCCACCGGGCGCTGTTTCGGACGATTGATTTTACTATCCGCCGCTTCAAGCCGCAGATCATCCATGCGGAAGAAGAGCCAGACAGCCTGAGCGCCCTGCAAATCGTATGGGCACGGCGTCTCTTTGCCCCAGGGGCGCGACTTTGTCTGCACACCTGGCAAAACGTAGATCGCCCGAAATCGCTTGCGGTACGCTGGGTTATGCACCAGACTTTGGCTGCGGCTGACCTTGTGTTTTGTGCCAATCTGGATGCGGTTGCACTTCTTCGGCATTACGGTTTCGACCGCCCTTTGCCAACTATACCGGCGATAGGCGTTGATACTGAGGTTTTTACTGTGTGTTCACCACATCAAAATTCTGCATCAGACGCCCCGTTGCTAGGCTATGTTGGTCGATTCATACCAGAGAAAGGCATCGACATTCTGATCCAGGCTTTGGCTATCTTGCGTCGAACAGCTATTCCATTCGCCCGTTTACGTCTGATCGGCGCCGGGCCGCAGCAGAACGAGCTTGCGATACAGGCTGCCGAGTTGGGCATAGCGGAGGCTGTAGAGTTTGTCGCGCCGCTGCCGCCCACTCAGATTGCTCAGGCGATGTGCGCATTCGACGTCCTCATTCTCCCTAGTCGTACCACGTCGGTCTGGAAAGAACAGCTCGGTCGAGTGCTGTTGGAGGCCATGGCTTGTGGGGTTCCGGTGATTGGCTCGGATTCGGGCGCGATTCCCGAAGTGATTGGCGATGCCGGCTTGATCTTCCCCGAAGGCGATGCCGTAGAACTGGCGCACCGCGTTGAGCAGATCCTCACCGATCCAGAATTGCATCAGCAGTGCTCGCGGCGCGGCATCGAACGGGTGCAGGAGCACTATAGTCAACGGGTGTTGGCGACAAAAACCGTTGCTATCTATCGTCAAATGTTGGTATGAACACATTGTCCCGGACTGCCTCCATTGTCATACTGAACTACAATACATGCGATCTCTTGTCGCAAGTGTTGCATTGCATCAGCCCTGATATGATGGTAACCGGCTGGCACACCATCGTCGTCGACAACGCCTCTACCGACGGCAGCGCCGATATGGTCGCACGCGAATTTCCCACCGTACAGCTCATCCGCAGCCCTGAAAACCTCGGTTTTGCGCGGGGCAACAACCTGGGAATCCGTGTCACTCATCCTGACACCCCCTATAT
>DAOUAQ010000310.1:0-18383 GCA_034433375.1 Anaerolineae bacterium
GTGCCGCACGACCGCTACTATGTGGTGGTGGAAGACCCGCTTCCGGCGGGCGGTGAGGCTATTGATACCGGCCTGGCAACGACCAGCCTGCTGGCGATGGACCCGACCCTGCGACGCGAAGGCTCGCGCTGGTGGTGGTGGTGGCGCTGGTACAGCCGCAGCGAGCTGCGCGACGAGAAAGTCGTGCTCTTCGCCGACTATCTCCCGGCGGGGACTTACGAGTACAGCTACACCTTCCGCGCCACCCTGCCCGGCGACTATCACGTGCTGCCCACCGTCGCCAGGGAGTTTTACTTCCCGGAGGTTTTCGGACGCAGCGACGGGCGATTGCTGACGATCGGCGAGTAGCGCAAAAGTAAGGTGTAAAGCGTAAAACGTAAAGCGTAAGAAATTACGTTTTGCGTTTTACGCTTTTTTGTGCCGGTTCCCTGACGATTGTATTACGATTCCTTGGCATAGGACTATAGACATATTGACGCTAATCAGAATATAACTATAATGACAGTTGTGGTTGTATTCCAGTCAGAAAGCCAAGGAAAGCACTTTAGGAGGATTACGCGATGAAGAGGATGTCATGGGTCTATGGACTCCTGGCGCTCAGTATGTGCGGTATATGGCTGACGCACAATGTACAGATCGGCGCCGCAGCTCCGATAACCCAACAGGCTATAAATGATACGACGCCTAACTACTTCATCTTTCTCCCAATGGTTCTACGATGTTACACCGATCCGCAAACACCGACGCCCCCGGCGCCAACACCACCCCCTCCGGCGCCAACTCCGCCCCCCCCGGCGCCAACTCCACCGCCAACCGACCTCTGGAGCAATGTCGAAAACTGGGTCTATCAATTGAGCGGGTATCCCAACGATCAACTGACGCAAATCGCCGGTTCCAACTTCGACCTGGCGGTCGTTGATCTCGCCCGCGATGGCTCGGATGATTATTTCACCGCCAGTGAAATTCAGGCCATCAAAGCGACGGGGAAGGTCATCCTGGCGTACTTTGAAATCGGGGCGATTGAGGATTACCGGCCCGAATGGTCTGACGTGCCCCCCGACCTGATGCTCGGCCCGGTGGATGGTTGGCCTAGCGAACAGTACGTCAAGTACTGGGACCCGCGTTGGTGGAACATTGTGGTCAAGGGGCGGGTGGATCAGGCGCTGGCTGCCGGTTTCGACGGGGCGTATCTGGATATGATCGTCACCTACGAGGAGATACCCGAAGACGCCGCCGGCACCAATCGCGACGACTTGGCGCAAAAGATGGTGAACCTGATCGCCGCCATCTCAACTTACGCCAAAAGCCGGAATCCCAACTTCAAAATCGTCCCGCAGAACTCGCCTGAACTGTACACGTATCCCGGCTACCTGAGCGCCATTGACGGTCTGGGGATGGAAGAGCTATACATCCTGGCGACAGACCGCGCCTGCACGCGCGACTGGTGCTACGAAAACCGGCGCAACGCCGCCGCGATCCGCGCTGCCGGGAAACTCGTCCTCACCATTGACTACGCCAACCTGAAGACAAACATCAACCTGGCCTACACGCAGTCTCTTGCCGCCGGGCTCGTCCCCTACGTCAGCGTCCGCGATCTCAATGTGATGCGCATCAACCCGGGGTGGGAACCGTGAATAGATCGTAAAACGTAAGAAACCCTCTAACGTTTTTCATTTTTCATTCCCCGCCAATGTCCACGACGACGATCTCCGGCAGGCAGAGAAAGCGCGCGCGTGGCGCAACGCTGCCCTCCATTCCCAGACCGCGACTGACGTACAGGGTCGTCTGGCCCAGCGTGTAACGACCCATCTCATATTTTTTACCGTAGGCCGAAAAGGTGACAACCGCGCCGTAGAGCGGCAGGCGAATTTGTCCGCCATGCGTATGTCCTGCCAGGTAAAGCGCAATGTCGTTCTCGTCCACCGTCTCAGCGAGATCAGGCGTGTGATATAACAGCAGTTTGTACGCGCCGGGCGGCGTCTGCGCTGCAAGCGCTGCGAGGACGCCGCGGTCGCGCTCAAGAGCGTTCCGGTGCGATTGGATGCCGATGAGACACAAATCCGCGCCATCGAAGGGCAAGCACACGGTCTCGTCATACAGCATGGTGATCGGCTGCCCGTCGAAGATGATGCGCATCGCGTTCGCCGGGTCTCCATAGCGATCCGTCACCGCGTAGACGCCGTAGGGCGCGTGAAGCTGCGCGAGGAAGTCGCGCGTATCGGCCAATGTCACCGGGTCGCTGAGATACGAGAGGTTCAGATAATCCCCGGTAAGGATGATGATGTCAGGTTCCAGAGCCGCGACTTCGGCCAATATGTCACGCTCGCGGCGGGTGGTGCGCTCGACATGCAAATCGGAAAGCTGTATGACGCGCAGCGCCCGCTCAGGCAAGAAGGCCGGGCCATCCACGGCTACTTTCGTCACCGTCAGGCGAAATGGTTCAATGTACAAAGCATCGAAAACGCAGGCGGATAACAGCGCGTTGAACGTCCACAGCGCCGCTAACGCCGTGCGGAGAGTGCTGATCGTCAGAGCGCGCCGCCAGCGCCAGGGGATGATCAGCAGTACCGCCATCAGCCAGCGGAGAAGGACCAACGCCACCAGCGGCGGTCCAACCGGCCCAAACGAGAGGCCGAGGCGCGGCAACAGCGCCAGCAGCAGCCCATCCAACGCGAAAAAGCCCAACAACGCGGTCACGCTGTGCCAGTGTGCGCCCGGATTGAGCTGCGGAACACGCCAGATGCGCGCGGCAAGCCAAAGCATCAGGCAATAGATCAGGATAAGCGATACGGTAACGGTGCTCAGCATAACACTCCCCTCTCGCCCTCTAATGATTTTCTAAACATTTTCTAATATCTCTTTAATGTTTCGCTTACATATTTCTAATGCACATTTGCTATATTATAGACGTATCGAGCAAAAAGACACTCGATAATGCCCTGAAGATAGGGGACGGAAACGAATACATATCTAGCGTAAGGAGGTATGACTATGTTAAGCAGAACATTTTGGGGACAAAGTACACCGTGGAATGAGTTGGAACGCCTGCGGCGCGAGATGAATCGAGTCTTCGCCAATTTACCGACGACGTCCGAATCGCGCATCACGCCCGGCTATCCGGCGATGAATGTATGGACCAACGAGAACGGCGCGGTCGTCACCGCTGAACTGCCCGGCATTGATCCTGACGCGCTGGATATCGCCGTGGTCGAGAACACGCTCACGCTCAGCGGCGAGCGCAAGCCCATCGAACTCGGCGAAGGCGACGTTTATCATCGCCGCGAACGAGGCTACGGCAAATTCACCCGCTCCTTCCAACTGCCGTTCAACGTGGAAGCTGGCAAGGTGCAAGCGGTCTACGAGAAGGGTGTGCTGCACATCACCCTGCCGCGCGCTGAGGCCGATAAGCCGCGCAAGATCGTCGTTAAGGCAGCATAGACTGCAAAGTGCCTTGACTATCCGACTAAAGACTAAGCGACTATTTGAGGAGGTCACTTATGGCTAACGAAAACGAACTCAACCTTCAGGAAACTGAAAAGCAAGAAATCGCCGAAACCGGCGCCGAGCGGACGCGCTCACGGTTGGCCTTCGTGCCCCGCGCCGACATCTACGAGACCAACGAGGCCATCGTCCTGGTGACGGATATGCCTGGCGTGGATGAGAACTCGCTCGACATCACCCTGGAAAACGACGTGCTCACGATCAACGGTTACGTGGAGACCGCTTATCCCGAAGGCTACGGGCTGGCTTATGGCGAGTATCGCGTAGGCGATTATGAGCGCAGCTTCACCTTATCCAACAAAATTGATCGCAACAAGATTGAGGCAACGGTCAAGGACGGGGTATTGCGCCTGTACCTGCCCAAGGCGGAACCGTCCACGCGGAAGATCACCGTAGCGGCCGGTTAAGTCGGGCGCGCTATAGCATCAAGGTAACGAAGTAACGCAACTTACGGGATACCACCAGAACGATAACTTGACCACGAATCTTCACGAATCTACACGAATCCAATTCGTGTAGATGAGTGCAGATTCGTGGTTTACTTTATGAGGAGGTCTAATGTTATTTGTGGTACTTTTCCCCGCTGATGATCGTCGCCGCGCGATAGAGTTGTTCGAGCAGGATGACGCGCGCCAGCTCGTGCGGAAATGTGAGCGGCGATAGCGATAACGTGTCGTCACAGACCGCGAGAACCTGCGGCGACAGCCCCACCGGGCCGCCGATGATAAAGGCCAGACTGCCGTAGACCTCAATCTGCTTGCGTAGATAGTCTGCCAGGCCTGGACTATCCAGTTGTTTGCCGGTTGCGGACAACGCCACCACACGCCGGGCGCCTTGCGCCGCCGCGAGCAGCGCTTCGCCCTCGCGCTGCATCGCTACGGCATCCGGCGCGCCCTGTCCCACGGCATCTTTCACTTCAACCAACGTCACATCGGTATAGCGGCGCAGTCGCGCGAGATAGTCCTGCTGCGCCGCGCGCCAATCACTGTGGAGTTTCCCCACTGCTGCGATGATGATTTTTCCTGACAGACGCGCCATTCCTGATTCTCCGTGCCCTATACACAACGGCATATTGTGACATAGTTAGCGACAAAGGCAATATAGCCAGAACGTCACAAATGCAACTGTCGTCAAGGGTTAGAATTTTGCCGGGAGAGCAGGCATTTGATAATTTCCGCGAAAGGTGTAAAATCCAAGTTGTTGGTGCGGCAAGAGGGGGCTTCTTAACCAACAAGGTAAGGAAGTGCAACAATTACAGAGAAATGTGCCACTCTGGATGCAGATACCCCATTACACCGCGAAGACCGGGCATTGGATAATCACAATCTTCAGCAAAAAGCGCTTACCATAGGTATGGACGCATAACAAGGAGGTGATGAGCCATAAGCGAATTATGTAATACCCAACCTGCGATAGATGGACTTGGTGTTGTTGTACCAATTTTTTCACAAATCCCAAAAATATGGAGGAGTTTACAGATGAAAGCCAAATTAGCTAGACTGTTGGCGGTGTTGGTTGTACTGGCAATGGTTGTTCCCGTCAGTGTGACAGCCGCCCCAAGCGAACCCACTGCGAGCGGTGTTACGCAGATCTACATCGTCCAGTTGAAAGACGCAGCCTTGCCAACTTATGAGGGAGGCATTGCTGGATTGCAAGCGACCAGCCCGCAAGTCACCGGCGCTGCGAAGCTGGATGTGAACACGCCCGCCAGTGTCCGCTATGTCAATTATCTGAAGACCAAGCAAGCACAGTTTTTGACAAGTGCGGCTGCGGTCATCGGGCGCAAGCCCGAAGTTGTCTTCCAGTACCAGTACGCCCTCAACGGTATGGCCGTGCGCTTGACCGCTGCCGAAGCTGCGGCGCTGGCGAAGCTGGATGGCGTTGTTGAGGTGGTGACGGACTGGGTCGAGACAATCGAGACCGACGCCGGCCCGGCCTGGATCGGCGCCCCCGCGGTATGGGATGGCACCGCGACCGGTGTTGAGACAAAGGGAGAGGGTATGGTCGTGGGTATCGTTGATACCGGCATCAATATGGATCACCCCTCCTTTGCCGAGGTCGGCCCGGTGGACGCCTATGCTCACACCAACCCGCGCGGCAAGTTCTATGGGTGGTGCGACGCTGCCAACACCGCGGTCTACACCACCACGGTGACGTGTAACAACAAACTCATCGGTGTGTGGAGTTTCGATGCCGACCTGCCGGAAGATTACAACGGTCACGGCACGCATGTGGGCAGCACGGCGGCCGGCAACCTCTTGGAAGCCGCTGTGGAAGCGCCGACAACCGCCGTGACTCGCACAATCTCCGGTGTTGCGCCCCATGCCAATATCATCGCCTACAGCATCGAAGGCACACCGGGCGCCGGCACTGCGCCGGGCAGCAATATCCTGGCGGCCTTCAACCAGGTCGTTGCTGATGGTGTGGATGTCGTCAACTACTCCTTCGGTGGCACAAGTGTAGCCAGCCCCTGGTCGTTGGAAAATCTGCTCTACGCCAACGTCCGCGCTGCCGGTGTCTTTATGGCAACGTCGGCTGGCAACAGCGGCCCGAATCCCGGCACCGTCTCCAACAAGCCCGCGCCGTGGTACATAGCCGTGGCGAACTCTACCCACGACCGCAAGCTCGAAAACGCCCTTGTTAATATGGAAGGTGGCGTCAATCCTCCCGCCGACATGATGGGCTTAGGGTTCACCGCTGGATACGGCCCGGCCCCCATCGTCTACGCTGGCTGGTACACAGAGACCACGCCTACCACGTTACTCTTCGACACAGCCAGAATGTGTTTGGTACCTTTCCCGGCCGGGACATTCAACGGCGAAATCGTCGTATGCGACCGCGGCATTAACGCGCGCGTTGCCAAGGGCGCCAATGTGTTGGCCGGCGGCGCCGGGGGTATGGTACTGGTCAACGACCCCGCCAGCGGCAACTCGCTGGTGGGCGACGCCCATTACCTGCCCGCCGTGCATCTCACCTACAACCAGGGTGTGACACTCAAAGCATGGTTGAATGAGGCTGTCGTACAAACGGCAACCATTATGGGCTTTAGTCTGAACATCGCCGACGCCAATGGCGATATCATGGCCGCCAACAGCAGCCGAGGGCCAAGCCTTGCCGCGCCGACCCTGCTGAAGCCTGATATTGCCGCCCCGGGTACCGATATTCTGGCAGCCGTAGCCGACGGCAAAAATACACCTGATGGCAAGGCAGAATTCGCCTTCTACTCCGGCACATCTATGGCCAGCCCGCACGTAACCGGCGCCGCAGCCCTGGTGCGCAAGCTGCACCCAGACTGGTCCGTAGCCGAAGTGCAATCCGCATTGATGAGCACCGCCTTCACCAGCGCCACCCGCCCGGTCAAACAAGACGGCGTGACGCTGGCCGATCCCTTTGATGTGGGTGCAGGTCGCGTGGATGTCGCCAAGGCCGCGCAAGCCGGCTTTGTGCTCGACGAGAGTATTGTCGCAATGTGGAATTCGAATCCCGCCTGGGACGGCGATCCTACCGCGTTGAACCTGGCCAGCATGGCCAACCCGAGCTGTGTCGAGGACTGCACGTGGACGCGCACCATCTCCAGCACAATGGATAGCACCGTGACGTGGACCGTGCAAACAGCGGGAACAGACATCGCTCTGACCGTCGAGCCGGCGACCTTCGCTTTGGCGCCTGGCGCGACCCAGGTAGTCAAGATCACGGCGGATGTTTCGGCGGCCCCTCTCAACGTCTGGCGGTTCGGTAAAGTCATGTTCACGCCTGACTCGGCGGAAACGGTTGAAGCGCACTTCCCGGTGGCCGTGAAGCGCGCCGTTTCTAACATTCCAACCCAGGTCTACATTGACACAACCAAAGCAAAAGGCAGCGATGCTCTGACCGACCTGAAGGCCATCGAGATCGTCACGATGACCGTTGATGTCCATGGCATCACACAAGGTGTGTTGTCAGAAGCCTATATCGTTCAAGACCCCACCCTGAGCAGCTATACAGACCTGGCGAACGGCGGTGTGTACTACTACACGGCGACGGTGGCAGCCACAGATATGCGCCTGGTCGTTGAGATCGTTGATACCACTTCTGCAGACCTGGATCTCTTTGTGTTGAACCGGAACGGGGCTGTAGCCTGTACCTCGGCGACCGGAGCAGCGTTGGAATACTGCTCGATCACGGGATCAAGCCTGATCACCGGCACCTACCACATCTTCATCCAGAACTACCAGACCGGGCAATCCACGATCGTCGTCCCGGATCGAGTGGTCGTCGCCACCGCCGTCGTGCCGATGGCTGACCAGAACACGTTAGACGTTACCGGTCCGACCTCTGTGCCGGCCGGCGAACTCTTCACCCTGACGATGAACTGGGATGTGTCCGACTCTATGACCAATACATTCGGCATCAACTCCTACTATTGGTACGGCGCGTTCGACACGGGCAGCCAACCGACAACTCCAGGCAATCTGGGTCGGACGCTGGTGAACCTGGTCTACACACCCAAGCCGCTTACCTACATCTATCTCCCGCTCGTTATGCGCGCTTACACCACGCCCTAATCTCACGCAGCGCGTTTTGAGATACGTTCGGTGTAGCACAGGGGAGGGCGTTCTCACGCCCTCCCCTTCTTCTTGCCACAAAAAAACGTAGGGCAAACTGACAGTTTGCCCTACGCTCTCCAAATAAAAAACCTCTCAGGATTTGTGTGATGCGGCTACCCCGCCTGGCTTTGCAGTGTTCACCCTTCGGCGACCTGCCTGTTCTCCCAAATCCTGAGAGGATCAACTGTTAACTCTATTATAGGGGTGGTTTTGGCGCGCGTCAATAGAACATCTGAACAGTTTTTAGTTTTCAGTTTTCAGCGGTCAGCCTTCAGCTATCAGCGGTCAGGTTTTGCGCTCTATCGTTTCCGATGTATGATGAATCAAGAATCATGAATCATGATTCTTGACTCTTGCTGCGTGAGGAATGGTGAATGAAACGTCTGCTCTTCTTTTCTGTCGGCGTTGCGCTCGGCATTGGGCTGGCGCTGCTCATTGGATGGGAGTTGTTGCCGGTGCAACGCGCCAATTCGTCGCCAGCGATGCTGCGCCGCGATTACCAGGAGGAGTATATCCGCTTGATCGCCGCTGCGTACCAGGTGGATGGCGACCTGGCCCTGGCGCAACAACGTCTGGCGGCGTTACAACCCTATGCGTTCACCGTGCCGCTGGTCGAAGTGACTGAACGCTGGATTCAGCAGGGCAAGTCTGACGCCATCCTCATCCCGCTCGCACAGTTGACCCACGCTCTGGGAGTGAGTACGCCACCTATGCAGCCCTATCTCCAACGAGGTCAACCGTGAAATCCTGGGGAGTGCTCATCATCGGCCTTGTCCTCGGCCTCGCGGCGGGATTGGTCTACACGTGGGGCATCTCGCCACCCGAATACTACGACACCTACCCGCCGCTGCTGGACAAGACATATCGCTCTGATTGGATCAAGATGACGGCGTTGGCTTACAGCGCGGAGGGCAATTGGAATCGCACACAATTGCGCCTGCAAGATCTGCCGGAGGCGGAAATTCGCCCGATCGTCGCCGAGACGCTGGAACAGGCCGTGACCGCCGGTCGCCCCATCGCCATTCTCCAAAGGCTCGCGGAACTGGGTGCATTCTATGGCGTTGATACACCTGCCGTCCACATTTACACAGGTGAAGTGGCCGTCGTTCCTACCCCGGCGGCACCATCCGCCCCATCCCCCACCCCCCTGACGGTCGCCCCCACAGCTACACCCAATCCCCCCACGGCCATACCATCCCCCAGGCCAACGCTGACCGCCATCTCTCCCATCTCAACACCCCAGCCGCTTACCGCTTTTTACATCGTGTCACAGACTTTTACCTGTGAGGCGCAGCCGCACATCACGGTCTCGCTGCTGCTGTCCCACACGATCACCGTGCGGCGGCGCGAACAGGTGGAAACGCTCCCGCTGCCGGGCCGAGAGATCTGGCTGCTCTGGGAGGACGGGGCAGATCGTGCCATCACCGGTTTCAAGCCCGAAATCGGACTGGGATTCGCCGACTTCGCGGTCGAACCAGGGCATGTCTACAGACTCTACATTGATATTCCCCAAGGCGTACCGATCTCCACCATCCAGGTTGAGCCTTGTACGGTGGAGGAGCGTGAGGGATGGGTCAGCCGGCTCTTGTTGCTTATGACACAGGAACCATAAGCAGTGTAACTTTGATTTCAATTGCATCCTGGCTGGCATAGCGTATAATAGAGTTAATTGTTAGCTAAGGGGAGGTGTTCAATGCGCAAATTCGGGATATTTCTAGCCGGTTTGATCGTAGGTCTGTGGACAGGGGGAGTGTTATCGCTGCTTTTCACACCACAATCCGGAGCGACGCTGCAAAAGCGCATCCGCGAAGGGGTTGAACGATTGGTGGAAGAAGGTAAGTCGGCAGCCGAATCGCGGCGATTGGAATTGGAGGAGCAGTTGGAGTCGTTCAAACAGGGGCGCCCCATCGTGCTTCAGGCAGCCGAACCGCCGGCCGCCGAGTAAAACACCCTGGGTAAAGAGAAACGGCGGGGTAAAACCCCGCCGTTTTGTATCTGTTTTCGACAACCGATTTTTCTAACGACCTGCGGCACTGACAAACGCCTCAAACAGCGGCCACATCGAGTCCACAGTCTTGACCATCGCTTCCGGGTGCCACTGAACGCCGATGCAGAAGGGATGGCCTTGAAGTTCGAGGGCTTCTACCACGTCGTCATCAGCGCGCGCGACGACCGTAAGCCGATCGCCGAGGGCTTTGACGGCTTGATGGTGCGCGCTATTGACCTCGATTCGGGTTCCGCCAAGAATCTCCGCCAGCCTACTGTGGGGGTCCAGCGTGACTGAGTGTACCAAATTTTCCATAGGACGCGCAGGCACGTAGCTGTGATCTAGCGCATTGGGGATATACGTTGCGATATCCTGATACAAAGTCCCGCCCAGCGCCACATTAAGGACCTGATTCCCGCGACAGATTGCCAGCAAGGGGCGCTCGGATGCTAACCACATGCGCGCCAGGCCCAATTCGGAAGCGTCGCGCTCTGCATCCACCTGACCCATCCACGGCTCGCTTTCTTCGCCATAAGTGTCAGGATTTATGTCGTCGCCGCCAGAGAGCAACAGCCCATCCAGATGGGCGACGAGAACCTCCCAGTCTTCTTCCTTCGCCATAGGGGGAACTACCACCGGCGTTCCTCCCACACGCTGAATGGCGCGGAGATACGTTTCTCCAACAGCGCACATCGTACTATGCAGCAAACGGGCGGAAGTGTCCTTCCGCCCGGTAATGCCCATTAGCGGTCTGCGTGTTGCCAACGATTTCCTTAGCGCAATTCCTTCAGGCGAGCCGATTTACCGCTGCGGTCACGCAAGAAGTACAACTTCGCCCGGCGTACCTTCGAGTGACGAACGACTTCCACCTTCTCAATGCGCGGAGAGTAGAGCAAAAAAGTGCGTTCCACACCGATGCCATGAGAGGCGACACGGCGCACGGTAAAATTCGCGTTGGCGCTGCCGCCGCGCATCCGGATAATCGTTCCCTGGAAAACTTGAGTGCGTTCGCGGTCACCTTCCACAATGCGTACAGAAACTTTCACAATATCCCCAGGGCGCATATCAGGGATATTCGGATTTGGCGTTGCCATCTGGCGTTCCAGTGATTGTACCAGGTTCATTTTATCATCTCCCCCCAAACATCTGCTTTCCAAAAACTTGCCGCCATAACTGGCGGCAAGGAAAGATTATACCATAGTCTTGTATAATGGCAATGCAAAAAGAAAAAGAAACACACCTTACTTAACCCGGATACGCCACCCTTCCTGAAGATAATCAGGGTCGCGCGGCAGGCCCCGGCTTTCCCATAAGTGCGCGTTCCACGCCCAGAATTGCTGTTTGGTTAGTCCGTGCCGTGTGATTATGCCCCACACCGTGTCGTTGGTCGTCACTGTGATGTAAACAGGCTGGGGAATGGCGGCCATCCCCACCGCCTCCGGTTCGGGCGCGGCAAGCTTTTCCGCAGTCGCCAGACACTGCACGTTGATTGACCCAAATAAAGGCCACAGCGCCTTTTCGGCAGTGGCGGCGTGATAGACGCTGAAGAAATCTACCCCATGCCGCGCGATACTCTCGATCCAGGGGATGAGTTCTTCGGGCATAAAAACCGGTCCCTGTAGCCGGTACAGCGGTGACAGAACAGGGTAAACCTCCGGCGTGGCTCCCCACAGCAGGCTGAGGATGTCCAGGGTTTGATAGATGTCGCGATGCACAATCTGTTCGGGATCGTTGCCCCAGGCGGCGAAGGCCAACGGCATCCAGCCGGCCTGACAGACCGGCGCCAGCACATCGAAGATGCGACGATCCGACAAATGGGCCAGCGGCGGGGTTGCCAGGTAAAGTCGCTGGCGTGGAATTTCGGCGTTGTCCAGCGCTGCCGCCAGCGGACGAACCTGATCTGCGGTCACGAAAGCGCTGCCGAGGAACAATACCGTGGCCTGGTAGCCCAGATTCTGTGATTCAACGATAGCCTTGAGCGCATCCTGCGGCGCGCGGTCGGTGATCTGCACCCAGGCCAGCGGCCGAAAGCCCAGGGTAAGCACCCTTTTAACCATAGTGCGCGCTGTTTCGGTGTAATAATACGGGCCATGGCCGACCTTAATCAACAAATAGGTGGCTCCAATGCTGGTTGCCATCTCCGCAGCACGTTGGAGATCATACGAATGGGCCAGCCAGATTCCCTTTCCGCAAAGCTTTGCCATAGGCCTCTCCGTTGCAAAAGTGGATTCATTATAAACGGGATCACACAAACCGCAAGACCTCTTATCTTTTCCGCTTGACAAGCCCCTACTGCTCCTTACAATGGTGGGTATGCGAAGATTTGGCCTGGGTATACAGACGATGGTTGTCCAATGGGAGGCGCCAGTATGCGCTGGTATCACAGCCTGACAGCGATCCAACGCCGCGTGTTATGGGGACTGGCCCTAAGCGTCATCCTCGTCATTGGACTGTTGGGATGGAGTGTATGGACGACCCTCACATCGCAGACAGCGCACTCGCCGCTGCCAACGACAACATTCCAGGATTCCATCCTTCCATCGCCGTCGCCATCGCCGCCTCCCACACGCACGCCTTCCCCTACTCCCACCTCGCCTGCTACATCCACGCCGCTGCCGCCTTTCGATGTGGCGCAGGCCGGTTTGATCGCGGTGGGCGTTTCTGACGCGCGGGGCCTACTGCCGCGCTGGAGCACACCGCTGACGCTGGTTGATGCCCATAACATGTCGGTCGTCCTCTACGAGCACTATACCACGCACCCGCCGCTGCCTCTGCACATACAGACCACCTTGCAAGCATTACGGCTCTGGCTTTGGGAAGATGAACAGGTGCGCGTTGATCCCGTAGCACAAGCCACGGCATTGGCGGCCCTATACGCTTCGGACACCGATGAACTCTATGCGCGCCGTGACTGGACCGGTTTGCGCGATATAGCGGAATGGCAAATCGCTTATGGTTATGCGCGCGCCATCCCCAATCAATACGGCCAACTGTCGCAGCTCATCGCCAACGCCGATTCGCTGGATCGCCGGTTAGCCCTGACCGCGGGAGGCGACGGTGACGCGCTGTTTTCCCTGTGGCGGTACGCCGACGCCACGCCGGGTAGCGCGCAGGCGCAGGCATTGGCGGAAGCTATCGCCACAGCCACTATGCCGCGCTGGAAGCCTTCAGACCCGCTGCTAAGTGACCTCTCACGACTCACACTAGACTTAGGTGGCACTTTTGTGACCGATCTATACGCCCAGGGTGGCATTGCTGCCGTAGACGCGGCAGTGCTACGTCCGCCCCGCTCCACCGAACAACTCCTGCACGCTGACCGCTATCTTGAGGATGATGCGCCGGAATTATTGACGCCGCTTCAACCCGCACTAGGACGCGGGTGGGTGCAGACCCAAACGGAGACGCTCGGCGAAGCGCTGCTCCGTCTGGTGCTGCTGGAATGGAGTAACGGCAGTATCAACGTGGACAGCATTGCGCACTGGGGCGGGGATTTACTGCAAGTGTGGGCCGGGCCGGCAGGCGCCGACGCAGTGCTCTGGCAGACGACATGGGATTCCAACCAAGGGGCGGTGGATTTCTACGGCAAACTGCTGAAAATCCTCCCGCGCCCCCTGCTCCCGGGGCTGATCCGCGACACGACACCCGCCGCAAAACTGCCCGCTGGACGTTGGTGGGCGGGACGGCAAGGCGCAATTTTCCTCTATCGTTCGCTCAACCATGTTTGGCTTGTCTGGGGAACGGACGTGACCGCAGTTGAGACGATTGGGGCGATGCTGAAACAGGCAGACTGAACAGACAGCGCAAATCAGGAGAGTGGTATTAAAGCCAAACAAGGAATCAAATCAAAGTTACGCGCCACGGCGCTGGTTGCCCTGATAAGCGGGGCGGTGTGCGCCGCCTGGACAGTTTGGACGCTGACCGCGCGTTATGAGCATCTGATGTATCGCCCGGTAGAAATCGAGCGGGTTCCAGAGAAGCCCGTTGCCGTCGTTTTTGGCGCGGGCTACTGGCCGAGCGGCGCGCTGAGTATGGTCCTCAAAGATCGGTTGGACGCGGCGATTGAACTGTATCGCGGCGGGCGTGCGCAGAAATTGCTCTTCAGCGGCGACAATCGCTTCGTGGATTACAACGAACCGGCGAAGATGCTGGAATACGCGCTCGCGCAGGGCGTCCCCCGCGACGACATCGTCCTCGACTACGCCGGGCGGCGCACCTACGACACGTGCTACCGCGCCCGCGCCATCTTCCAGGTGCGCGACGTGGTGCTAGTCACCCAACGCTATCACCTGCCGCGCGCGCTCGATACCTGTCGCGCTTTAGGTCTGGATGCCATCGGCTACGTTGCGGACCGGCAGCCCTATCCGCGCCGCGATCTCGCCTGGTACTGGGTCCGCGAAGCAGCGGCGCTCTGGCGCGCCTGGTGGGACCTCTACATTGCCCGCGCTGTTCCGGTGCTGGGCGAACCATTGCCGATTTTTTGAGGGGAGTAGGGAGTAGGGAGTAGGAAGTAGGGAGTACAGCATCAAGAGTCAGCATGAACCAGGGCGATTTGTTCAGGGGTGTGACCGAGCTGTAAAATTATACCAGGACGGATCACGGGGCACGGACTTTGGACTTCCGACTTTGGACTTTCGACTCTGGACTTTTGACCATTTCATACGAGGAGGGGAACTATGTGGCCGACACGTGAAGAGGCATGGCAAGTTTTGAATGAGTACACCAAAAATCCGCATCTGATTACGCACGCGCTGGCGGTGGAAGCGGGGATGAGAGCCTACGCTCGCCGCTTTAGCGAGGACGAGGAAAAGTGGGCCGTCGTGGGGTTGATCCACGACTTCGACTACGAGCAGTATCCCGACCTGGGACCGGGCGGGCATCCCTTCAAAGGCGCGGAGATCATGCGCGAGATGGGTTGGGATGAGGCGCTGATCCGCGCCGTCGCCGCGCACGCCCCGGAGCTGACCGGTGTGACGCTGGACACGAACATAGAGAAGGCCATCTACGCCGTAGACGAGCTGACCGGCCTCATCACCGCCACGGCGCTCGTGCGACCGAGCAAATCCATTCTCGACGTGCAGGTCAGTTCAGTGCGTAAGAAGTGGAAAGACAAGGCATTTGCGGCCGCCGTCAAACGCGAGGACATCGAGGATGGCGCGGCGAGACTCGGCGTCGAGTTGCCGGAGCACATCGGCGTGGTTCTCGAAGCGATGAAGGCCATCGCCGCCGATTTGGGACTGGAGGGGACGCCGGTATGAAGCTCAAGTGCCTGGCCTGCGAGGCGTTGGCGCGGCTCGTCTACCTCTCTGCCGCCTATTCGCCGCACGTCGTTGATGTGGAACTGTTCAAAATCGGCTTACACAACACGCCGGATGACCTGCGCGCCAAACTTCAGGCGAAGATTGATGCGGTATCCGATCAAGGCTACGATGCGTTGGTGTTGGCTTACGGCTTGTGCGGGAAATCCACTCACGGCTTGACTACCCGCCAGATTCCCGTCGTCATCCCGCGCGCGCACGACTGCATCACGCTCTTCCTGGGCGACCGCGCGCGCTACAAGGACCAGTTCGAGAACTACCCCGGTACCTACTGGTACGTGATGGACTACATCCAGCGCAACGATAGCGCCGGCAGCACCCTCTCGCTCGGCGCGGAGACGGTGGGCGACATCAGCGCCGTGTACGACGACTACGTGGCGAAGTACGGCCAGGACAACGCCGACTACCTGATGGAAGTGATGGGCGCGTGGCAAGCGCACTACAAGCGCGCCGTCTACATTGATATGGGCGTGGGCAACGGCAGTCTTGTCGAAGCGCAAACCCAGGCCGAAGCCGCCCGGCGCGGCTGGACCTTCGAGCGCATGGCCGGCGACCTGGTGCTCATCAAACGTCTGCTCGACGGCGATTGGAACGGTGACTTTTTGGTGCTCGAACCGGGGCAGCGGGTTGCGATGAGTTATGACGACAGTGTGATACAATGTAAAGCGACCCTTCAATAGAGCCAAAAGGAGGAGACGCGATGAGAATCCTGTCTTTTTATCAACAAGGCGTTTACGGCTTACCCGAAATCGCCCTCGATTTCGTAGATCATGCCACCGGCAAGCCGCGTCAGCGCACAGTCATCGCGGGGAGCAACGGTACAGGCAAGACGACGATCTTGGAGATGATTTGCGACTTCCTTGACCTTATGTACCGTGAAGCGCGCGCCAGAAAACCCTGGCAGCGCACACTTGAACAAGGGCACGCTAACATTACATTGGCCGATCTACCATTGCAGCGCCAACCGCTTACCCTTGCTTTAGATAAAGATGGATTTACGCTTCCTGATGTCGTTGAGCATTTATCTGTCATTCGAGAAGCCGTAGCTGGAGAACGAGACTACCCCAACTGCGTCTACTTCCCCTCAGAAGGCCGGGAATTGCAATCCAAAGCCAAAGGTCAGATTATCGACGAACCGCGCGATTATCAATGGGTTTATCGCTTCAACGATAGCGCCAAATGGGAAGGCTCCTTAGAGAGTTTTCTGGTAGCAATGGACTATCGGGATTTGATGGCGCAGCGCGAAGGCCGAGCTGGCGATGAGTTCTCACGTTTCACGAAAGTGATCAACAGCTTCTTGCAAGACAAACAAATACGCGGGGTAGATGACAAGTTTCGCATCAGAGTCGAAGCGGCAAACGGACAGCAATTTGGTCTTGAAGCATTAAGCTCCGGCGAGAAGCAGATCGTTCTGCTGTTAGGCGAAATTCAACGGCGATTACGACCAGGTGGGCTGCTGTTGATTGACGAACCGGAGATTCATCTGCATCCGCGCTGGCAACGACTGTTGGTGCGCGCGCTCACCGATCTCTGCGTTGAATATGATGCGCAGATGATTTTGACCACCCATTCTGAGGAAATCGCCGGTGCGGTTTACGAACACGAGTTGGCGCTGTTGGACGCTATCTTTGCGCGGGAGACAGCCGTATGATCACCACGTTAACAGTCCATACAATCTACGTCGAAGGCGACGATGACCTTGCTGTGTTATCGCGCTGGTTTCCAGTAACACAATTCAAGAAAGCCGGGGGCAAAGATGAAGTGCGACGGTGTGTGGAGAACTCGGCTGCAGATCGCGGTGTACTGGATCGAGACTTCGCCACTGATGCACAGGTCCGGGCAAGCTGCGTAACGGAAAGCCGGACGGTCATCTTGTCGCGGTATTGCATCGAGAACTACTTGCTGGAACCGGACATTATCGCCGCAGCATATGCGGCAGTCAATCTGGACGCCGAACATCCTGCACATCAATGGCTGGAGGAGACCCATATTCGTCATATATTATGTGATTGGGGCGCAACGTTGGCCCTCTATGCTGCGGCCAATGCTATCGTCGCACAATGGCGTGAACGTGTCACGCTAGACCGCGAGCTAGGCTTCTTGCGTTATTTTGGCCCATTGCCGCCGGTTTCCCGCGAGGAAGTGCTGCACAGTTTACGCCGGCGGCTGGCCACATTGACGCCTGTGGAAGAAGTCGAATCTCTATTGGATGTCAATTATCGCCAGATTGTAGCAGACGTTCAAACCTGGAGCGGACTGCATCGCTGGATCAATGGCAAAGTTTTACTCGAGGATTATCTCTATCCCCAAGCATTTGCTAAAATCGGACTCTCAAAAGCACGTATCCGCGACTTGCTCATCGAAGCAGGACGTACCCGGATACCCGCCGAATTGCGAGAACTGTCACGACGATGGTAGACCTCGCCGCCGATTTAAGAACAAGGAGCGAAATATGGACAACACCACACGCCAAACCTACATCCACAAAGCCGAAACCGAACTACGGGAGAACATCCTCCCTTTCTGGATCGAGCACACAGTTGATAAAGAGCGCGGCGGGTTCTACGGGGAACTCTCGAACACGTTGACCGTGGATAAGGACGCCCCACGCGGCGCATTGCTCAGCGCCCGTATCCTGTGGACCTACGCCGCCGCCTACAAGCGCTATCGCGCGCCGGATTATCTCGAGATGGCGCGCTGGGCCTACGACGATCTCCTGAGCCGCTTCTGGGACGAGACCCACGGTGGCCTGTATTGGATGGTCGGGGCGAACGGCGAATTGCTCCGGCCTCGCAAGCAGATTTACGGGCAGGCGTTCGGCATCTACGCCTTCTCGGAGTACTACAGCGCCACGGGCGAACCGGGCGCGCTCGACAAAGCTATCGCGCTCTTCCGCCTGATGGAGGAGCACAGCCACGATCCTCAGTATGGCGGCTACTTCGAGGCATATACGCAAGAGTGGCAGCTCGAATCCGACCTGCGCCTGAGCGCCGT
>DAOUAQ010000311.1:0-11283 GCA_034433375.1 Anaerolineae bacterium
CCCTACTCCCTACTCCCTACTCCCTACTCCACTCCCCCATCATCCCCATCTGCGTGGATCCAGAGGACCGGCCTCTGGTGCAGCGGGTGGCAAGTCCGCGCGCGATTCTCAGCCTGGGCACGATGTTCTGGCCGCCGAACGTGGAGGGGGTGCTGTGGTTTGGCCGCGAGGTGTTCCCGCGCGTGCTGGAACGCGCGCCCGATGCGCGCTTCGTCGTCGTTGGCAAGAACCCGCCCGTGCCGGTGCAAGCCCTTGCCACAACGCTCCCGAACGTGGAGGTGACAGGCTATGTGCCAGATTCCGCGCTCTACCTGTACCTGGCGCAGACTGCGGCCTTCATCGTTCCGCTCAACGCCGGCGGCGGGATGCGGGTCAAGATCGTGGATGCCTGGGGATGGGGGCTGCCTATCGTTTCGACAACGATTGGCGCAGAAGGTATTGAGGTGCGGGATGGTGAGAACATTCTCCTCGGCGATACACCGGAGGCGTTTGCGGAAGCCGTCATCCGGCTGTTGGAAAATCCGACGCTAGGTGAAAGCCTGCGCGCCAACGGGCGGCAGTGGGTGGAGACACACTACAACTGGCGCACCGTCTACGCGCAATGGGATGAAGTCTACAAGAAGGTTCTGGCTCAATGATGAAAGTCCTGTGCGTTTTCGGTACCCGCCCCGAAATCATCAAAATGGCGCCGGTGATATGGGCGCTGCAACAACAACCCGCGCGCTTCAGCGCGCGCACGTGCGCCACGGCGCAGCACCGCGAGATGCTCGACCAGATGCTCGCGCTCTTCGCCCTCACACCCGACCACGATCTCGACCTGATGCAGCCGGGGCAGACGCTCAACCAGTTGGCCGCGCGCGTGCTGGCGCGCCTGGACCCCGTGCTGGAGGCCGAGCGGCCCGATTGGGTGCTCGTGCAGGGTGACACGACGACCGTGCTGGCCGGCGCTCTCGCCGCCCATCACCTGCGCATCCGCGTGGGTCACGTCGAAGCAGGGCTGCGCACCGGCGACCGCCGGAATCCTTTCCCGGAGGAGATGAACCGCGTGCTCGCGGATCACCTCAGCGACCTGTGCTTCGCGCCCACGGAGCGCGCCCGGCAGCACTTGCTGCGCGACGGCATCCCCGAACACCGCATCCGCGTCACCGGCAACACCGTCACCGACGCGCTGCTGTGGGCCGCACGCCAGCCCACCTCGCCGGAAGCCGCCGCGTTGTTACAGTGCGCCGGTCTGCCGGCGGAACGCGACGGCGCGGAAAGCCAACCCCGGTTGATCCTGGTCACGGCGCACCGGCGTGAGAGCTTCGGCGAACCGCTCGAACGCATCTGTCAGGCCGTGCGCGCCATCGCCGCACAGGGCGCGGGCGCGGTGAAGCTGATCTACCCCGTCCATCCCAACCCCAACGTGCAGGCGGCCGTCCAACGCTGGTTGCGTGACGCGCCGCACGTCACACTCACCGCGCCGCTGGATTATCTCACGCTCGTGGCGCTGATGCAGCGCAGCGCGCTCATCCTCACGGATTCCGGCGGCATCCAGGAAGAAGCGCCGAGCCTGGGCGTGCCTGTCCTGGTGCTGCGCGAGACCACTGAGCGGCCGGAGGCCGTGGAAGCCGGCGTCGCGCGCGTCGTGGGTACCGACACGCAGCGCATTGTCGCGGAAACCTTCCGCCTGCTGGACGACGCCGAGGCTTACGCCGCGATGGCGCGCGGCGTCAATCCCTATGGAGATGGTCACGCCGCCGAACGGATTGTCCAGGCGCTTATGGAGTGATATGAAAATCCGCCGCACCCATATCCTGCCCTTCATCCTGCTACTCTCCGTACTCCTGCGCATCGCCGTCGCGTTTTACTATGGCGACATCGTGGATGCTCCGCCGTTACTCACCGATCAGCGCGCTTACCACGCCCTCGGCGCGCGCTTGATCGCCGGCAAAGGCTTTTCGTTCGAGCGTTACTGGTATCCCTTCACCCCGCCCGATACACCTACCGCGCACTGGTCCTTCCTCTACTCCCTCTTCATCGCCGCCGTCTACGCTGTGTTCGGCGTTCACCCGCTCGCGGCGCGCCTGGCCCAGGCCGTCCTCGGCGGCCTCCTGCTCCCCTGGATGGTCTACCGGCTGACCCAGGCTGTGTTTGAGGAGTGGCGAGTGGCGAATAACGAATCGGTGACGGGCAATCGAAAATCGAAAATCGAAAATCGAAAATTGCCTCTCCCCCTCCTCGCCGCCGCCATCGCCGCCATCTACGGCTACTTCATCCTCTACGCCGCCACGTTGATGACGGAGACGTTCTACATCGTCGCGCTGTTGTGGTCGCTAGAGGTAGGGCTGCGCGTGGGGCAGAAGTTGCGCCAGGGTGCGCCGGTCCCGCTCGCGCTGAGTCTGCAATTGGGCGCGAGCCTGGGCGTCACCGCCCTCATCCGGCAAGCCATCCTGCCCTGGGTGCCGGTCTTTTTCCTATGGCTGGCGTGGCAAGGCGTTGGAACCCTACGCTCCGCTCAGGGCAAGCTGTTCAAACGTTTCAACGGCCTTATCCTCGCCGGTCTCGTGCTCCTCGCGTTCATCCTGCCGTGGACGATCCGCAATTATCGCGTCTACGGCGAGTTCCTGCTGCTCAACTCCAACACCGGCTACGCGATGTATTCCGCGCAGCATCCCATCCACGGGACGAACTTCCAGGAGTTCGCCGCCGCGCCGCTGCCCGCCGGGCTGATCGGCAACGAGGCGCAGATGGATCGCGCATTGATGCGGCAGGGCATCCAGTTCATGCTGGACGATCCCGGACGTTACTTGCTACTTTCGCTGAGCCGGGTGCGCGCTTTCTTCGAGTTCTGGCCCACGCCGGATACCACGCTGCTCCACAACATCGGGCGTGTCGGGTCTTTCGGCCTGTTTCTGCCGTTTATGCTGTACGGACTGTATTTAGCGGTCAGCGGTCAGCGGTCAGCGGTTAGCCATCAGCTATCAGCCATCAGCCATCAGCCGTCAGCCGTCAATGCCCCTACTCCTTACTCCCTACTCCCTACTCCTTACTCCCTACTCCTTACTCCCTACTCCTTACTCCTCCTCTTCATGCTCGTCTACACCGTGCTCCACATTCTCACGTGGGCGATGGTGCGCTACCGGCTGCCGGTGGATGCCGTCGCGCTCCCCTTCGCGGCGCTGGCAATCCACGATCTGTACGGACGCGCGCGCAGGGGTATTCAAACGTTCAAACGTCTCGAATGGCGCACCTCGCCCAATGACTCGGAACATGAGAAGCGATAGCCAGGCATCTTGTTCTTGACCTGAAATTGCGCAATGGTATACTGAGTTTGGAGGTATCAAGCAGTGACCGTTTTGACTTCAACGCAAGAAACGAAACAGAAAATCACGACCTGGTTAGATGAATTGCCACCATACAGCCTCACGGTTGTCGAGCAGTTCGTCGAATTTCTGCGCCACAAAGCCCGTCAGCAGCAAACTCCGGTTGTGGTAGCCGAAAGGGAAGCGCCGCCATACTTGTACCCCACCGTAGAAAATCCGGCGTCCAGCCTGAGCGCCTGGCTCGATCTGATCCCCGAAGGGTGTGGCGGGGATGCGCTAGCCGATACTGAAGCGCTTTACGATCAGGTGTAATGGATGAAAGTTGCTATAGACGCATCGGTGTTGGTAGCTTTACTCGACTCCCGCGACCAGTGGCGCTCGGAAGCATTGGCGATCCACAATACGTTGCTTGGCGCTCAAATTATCCCAATGTACTTTGATTGTGTAACTGCCGAGGCCATCAGCGTCGCGGTCCGTCGGCTACACGAAAAGGGACGGGGCGCAGAAGTAATGGCGCTGCTGGACCGACTACCCATGCTTGTACCACAACAATCTCTCACCTGGATCCTGCCTGACGTTCCCCGGCTCTATTCCGAAGCACTCGACTTGATGCGCGCCTCGTCCGGCGAACTTAACTTCAATGATGCGCTCATCGCGTTAGCCTGCCGCGAACGCGAGATCCCCGCCATCGCCAGTTTTGATGCTGATTTCGATCGGGTGGTATGGCTCAAGCGCGTGAGCAAAGCAGAGGACATATAAATGGAATTAAAGCAATACTTTGGGGTTATCAAAAAGTGGTGGTGGTTGGCGGTCGCATGTGTGCTGATCGCCTCGGGTTCCAGCTATCTGGGCACGCGAGAGATGCCGCGCATCTACAGCGCCACGACCACGCTGATGGTGGGGCAGGCGCTCCAACAGGCCAACCCGTCCAGCCAGGATATCTGGCTCAGCCAGCAGTTGGCGCAGACCTACACCACGATGGTGAAGCGGCGTCCCATTCTCCAGGGCGCAGCGGAGGCGCTGGGTCTCACGTACATCCCCTCGGCGGGCAACGTCTCGGCGCGGGTGATTCCTAGCTCGCAGTTGCTCGAAATCAGCGTGCTGGATACCGATCCAGAGCGTGCCCGCATTCTGGCGGACGAAATCGCGCAGCAGTTGATCCAGCAGACGCCCACCGATTCACCGGAGATGCGGGAGCGGCGCGCCTTCGTTCAGCAGCAGCTCCAAGACCTGGAAGAAAAAATCCAGACCACGCGCGCCGAGATTGATGAAGAGCAGAAAAAGCTGGACGCGGCCAACAGCGCGCGCGCTATCCAGCAGTACCAGTCGAACATCGCCGCGCTGCAACAAAAGCTCGGTTCGTACCAATCCACGTATGCGGCGCTGTTGAGCAACGTGCAGGGCGGCATCAACTACGTTACCGTGGTCGAACCCGCGAGCACGCCCACATATCCCATCAGCCCCAACGTCTCGCAGACGGTGATGCTCGCCGCCGCCATCGGCCTGGCGCTGGCGCTCGGCGGCGCGTTCCTCATCGAATACCTCGATGACACGGTGAAGACGCCTGAAGAGGCCACGCAGTTGACCGGCCTGCCCGCCCTGGGCGCGATTGCCCGCATCGAGGGGAAAGCGGACGAGGACCGGCTCATTGCCGTCCACCATCCCCTCTCCCCCATCGTCGAAGCCTACCGCGTGCTCCGCACGAACATCCAGTTCTCCGCCATTGATAAGCCGCTCAAGACATTGCTGATCACCAGCCCGGCGCCCTCGGAAGGCAAGAGCGTGACGCTGGCGAACCTGGCGGTGGTGATGGCGCAATCGGGCCTCAAGGTCATCGCGGTGGATACCGACCTGCGGCGGCCCATCCAGCACCATATTTTCAACATCGCCAACGACTTCGGGCTATGCGATGGCATCCTCCACACCAATCCCGGCGTGATGGAACTCGTGCAACCGACGCAGGTGGAAAACCTGTGGGTGCTGCCCAGCGGCACAATCCCGCCCAATCCCGCCGAGTTGTTGGGGTCCAAGCGGATGGGGGAAATCATCGAAGAATTGAAAGCTAACGCCGATCTGGTGATCTTCGACACGCCGCCGGCGCTACTGGTGACCGACGCCGCCGTGCTGGCCAACCGGGTGGACGGCGTGCTGCTGGTCAACGACGCCGGCGCGACCCGCCGCGCAATGTCGAAGCGCGCCGCGGATGAACTGCGCCGGGTCCATGCGCCCCTGCTCGGCCTGGTGATGAACCGCCTCTCGACGCGCCGTGGCAGCTACTACTATTACCAGTACTACCACTACAAATACTACCGCCACGAAGACGGCACCGTCGAAAAACGCCGCTCCAAGGCGCAGAGAAGAAGTAGGAAGTAAGGAGTATGGAGTATGGAGTACGGGGTATGGAGTAAAGAGTAAAGAGTGGGAAACGTGAGGTAAGGTTCACTCCCCACTCTTTACTCCTTACTCCTCACTCCTCACTCCTCACTCCTTACTCCTTACTCCTTACTCCTTACTCCTCACTCCTTACTCCCTACTCCTTACTCCTTACTCCTTACTCCTTCTCCTCACGTTTCACGCCTTAATTGTACCTCTGCGTGATGGGCAACCGGCGGTCTTTGCCGAAGGCGCGGGTGGTGATACGCACGCCCGGCGGGGACTGCCGCCGCTTGTATTCGTTGCGATCTACCATCCGCGTGACGCGCTGCACTAATGCCTCCGGCATCCCCAATGCCGTCACAATATCCTCCGGCGACTGATCGTCTTCCACGTAGGCTTTGAGGATCGCGTCCAGCACCTCGTAGGGCGGCAACGAATCCGTGTCCTTCTGGTCCGGGCGCAGTTCCGCCGAAGGAGGCCGGGTGATGCAGCGTTCGGGGATCACGGGCGCGTCGCCCTGTGTGTTGCGCCAGTTCGAGAGATCGTACACCAGCGTCTTCAGCACGTCCTTGATGACCGCGTAGCCGCCGGCCATATCGCCGTAGAGCGTCGCGTATCCCGCGCTCATCTCGCTCTTGTTGCCGGTGGTCAGCACCAGCCAGCCGAACTTGTTCGAGAGCGCCATCAGGTAGTTGCCGCGAATCCGCGCCTGCACGTTCTCCTCGGCCACGCCCGGCGCTGCGCCGGCAAAAGGTTCCGCCAGCACGTCGAGATACGCCTGAAAGACGTGCTCGATGGGGATCGTCATAAAGCCAATGCCCAGGTTGGCGGCGAGCTGCGCCGCATCGGTGTTGCTCATGTCGGAGGTGTAGCGCGACGGCATCGCCACGCCCACCACGTTCTGCGGCCCCAGGGCGTCCGCCGCGATGCACGCCACCAGCGACGAGTCAATGCCGCCGGAAAGCCCAATCACCACCTTCGCAAAGCCGTTTTTGCGGAGGTAGTCCCGTGTGCCCACCACGAGCGCCTGGTAGATTTCGGCCAGGGGCGACAGCGGCGCCACGATATAGGGTGCGCGCGGTTCGCGGGCGGGCGTTGGCGTCGGCGGTAACGTCACCGTCGGCACTGACTCCGCGACCGCCTTGCGCCAGCGGGGATCGTGCAGCCGCCAGCGGAACACCGCGCCCAAATCCACATCCGCCACAACGAAATCCTCCGCAAACTGCGCGCCGCGCGCGATGACCTGCCCACGCTCGTTCACGATCACGCTGCCGCCATCGAAAACCAACTCATCCTGTCCGCCCACCAGGTTGCAGAAGGCCACCACGGCGGCGTTGTCGGCGGCGCGGGTGGCGAGCATCTGCTCGCGGGCGGCCAGCTTGCCGGCGTGGTACGGTGAGGCGGAGATGTTCACCAGCAGCCGCGCCCCACCCTGCAACGCCTGAACTTCGGGCGGCCCCGCCGGATACCAGATATCCTCGCAGATGCTCACGCCAAAGGCGATCCCGTCGCGCTTGAAGACCGGGATTTCCGCGCCGCGGCGGAAGTAGCGGTCCTCGTCGAAGACGGCGTAGTTGGGCAGGTAATGTTTGTGGTATGTGTGAACCCAGTCCCCATCGTGCAAGACGGCGGCGGCGTTGTAGACGTCGTCCTCCACATCCGCGAAGCCGACGATGGCGGTGATCCCCTGCGTCGCGCGCGCCAACTGCAACACGGCGGCCATGTTCGCCTGCAAGAACGCCGGTTTGAGCAGCAGGTCTTCCGGTGGATAGCCGGTCACGGCCAGTTCGGGAAACACCACCAGATCCGCGCCGGCTTCCCTGGCCTGCCGGATACCCGCCTCAATTTTGCGTTTATTCCCTTCCACATCGCCGACCAGGGTGTTGATCTGCGCCAAAGCAATCCGCCACCGTGTCATGTGCCTACCTCCTGAGAATAGTTGAAAGTTGAAAGTTGCAAGTTAAGAAATCCATTGCGGATTGAACGGATTCAACTCACGCCATAAAACCCATTATAGCACGGGCTAACCCTTAGAAAACAAACACCGCGAGGATGCTGTTTGCATCCTCGCGGCGGCGCACGTTAACGTTGTGGTTTAGTCGCCGATACGGTTGATCCGGCCGATGCCGTTCACCCGCTGCGAGACAGTGGGATTGCCGTAGTAGTCAATAGACCCGGCGCCGTTGATGGTCGCGTTGAGGTCTTTGCTCACGCGCACCGTCGCCGAACCGGCGGCATTGATCTCAACCGTCGCCTTTTCGCTCGCCAGATCGCGGGCCTGATAGCGTCCAATGCCGTTGATCTTCACGGTTTGCGCCGTGGCCGCGCCCGTCACCAGCACGTTGCCCGCGCCGGAGAGCGTCACCACGAGTTTGTCAGCGTCCAGGTTCAGCAGATCAAAGTTGCCCGCGCCGTTCGCGTTGACGGAGAACGTCTCGGCGCGCATATCGGGCGCTGCGATGTCGCCCGCGCCATCCAACGTGATCGTATCCAGTGATTTCACGGTCAGATAGAAGTTGATGGGGTTTTTGTTGGTCACCACAATGTTCTTCTGCCAGCGGATGTTGAGTTCTTCGCCCTTCACTTCGGTGGTGATGTACTGCATAAAGTTGTCTTCGGCCTCGATGCGCAAGGATTCCGTCTCCCCGCGCTCAATGTGCAGACGCCCGAATCCCGATAACCGCACGCGGCTGAAATCACGCACCGCGCGGGTTTCTTCGACGACGTTCCCGGAGCCTTCAACTTGCTCCACGTCAATATCCACGTTGATACTGGGAACCGTCACCGTACAAGCCAGGCTGCTTGCCAACACCAGCAACACGATCCCCCACATAACGCCCTTTTTCACTTTGTCCTCCTTCCACTCGCACCACTGATGATGGATAATACGCGCCATCATTGGGCAAGGTTGCACATCAACCTGCGCCTTTTCAATTCTGGTATAATGCATGGTAAATGCAAACGGTGATACTGCAACTGTATGGAGGAACTCGTTATGATTGAGGAACACCGCCCATCGCACCGGTCGCCAGTGACCACAACGCCGGACGCTATCCTCAAGCCGAGCACACGCGGGGAGTATGTGGCCTACTGCATCTCGCAGGTAGGCAGCCCGCCGGTGATGGGGTTGCTGTCGTTGATTTTCATCGCGGCCAGCCTGGCGTTGCCGAAAGTCTGGCTATGGTCGGGCGTGTATGTGACGACGGCCATGGTCATCCCGATGTTGTTTCTTATCTGGCAGGTGCGCCACGGGCGCGTCACCGACCTCGATGTGCAACTGCGGGAGCAGCGTAAGGGGGCGTTGCTGGTCACGGTTGCCGGTTTTGGCCTGAGTTGGCTCGTCATGCGCATCGGGCGCGCGCCCGCCGTGCTCACGGCGATGGCCGGCGCAGGCTTCGTGCAATGGCTCACCATCTTCGCCATCACGCTGCGGTGGAAAATCAGCGCGCACACCTCCTCCGCCGCCGGCGTGACGATGCTGATCCTCCGCGTGTTCGGGCTGGCTGCCGCGCCGCTCGTCATCAGCATCCCGCTCATCGCCTGGTCGCGCGTCAAACTGCGGCGGCACACCCTCGGCCAGACCATCGCCGGGGCGTTGCTCGGCAGCGGCGTCATCGTCGGGGCGATTTTACTCACGCCCGCGTTGTAGAAAAAGTATGCCGCTGTGGATGAAAATCTGTCAGCAGATCAAGCGGATTTAGCAGATGGTGGAAGACTTTGGACTTTTGACTTTCGACTATCTTCTCCAGGAGGATGCTATGCCAGCAGCAGATGAGATCAGGACACTGACAGAAGCCTTAGCGCGTGAGCAGCAGGCGCGCCAGGAAGCCGAGGCCGCCCTCGCCGAAGCACAGCGCGCCCGGCAGCAATTCGTCTCCCTGGTGACGCACGAGCTGCGCGTGCCGATGACGTCCATCAAAGGCTACACTGACCTGCTGCTCAAGGGCATCGTGGGGCCGGTCAGCGACGCGCAGCAGAATTTCCTGCAGACGATTCGCGCCAACGTGGAACGTATGTCGCGGATGGTGGCCGATCTCTCGGACATCAACAAGTTGGAAGCGCGCGCGGTGAAATTCAGCCCATCCACGGTCATCCTTAACGACGCGCTCGACGAGGCTGTGCGCGGCCTGGCGAGCGCCATTGCAGAGCGGCGCCAAACCCTCGTCCGCGACATCCCCGACACACTGCCGCCCCTCTGGTGCGACCGCGCCCGGCTCGTCCAGGTGTTGGCGAATCTGTTCAGCAACGCCCACCTCTACACGCCGGAGGGCGGCGCCATCACCGTCACTGCCGAACACGTCTCCGGCGACACAGAGAAGGTGCGCATCGCCGTGCGCGATAACGGCATCGGCATCCTGCCGGAAGAGCAGGAACGCATCTTCGAAGCCTTCTTCCGCGCCTCGGACGAAGAGACGCGCCAAATTCCCGGCAATGGGCTGGCGTTGCATCTCTCCAGGCTGTTGGTGGAACAGCAAAATGGGCGCATCTGGTTTGAAAGTGAACGCGGCAAAGGCTCGGTATTCATCATTCAACTGCCGTGCAGTCAGAACTGAGAGGCTTTGAAGACCTGTCAAGGTAAAAACGACAAAAAATCCCCAACGTAACTGTTGGGGATTTTTATAGCAAGTCCAAAGCTAATAGATGATGGCGCGCGGCAGTTCCTTCGCTTGGTCAACCCATTCTGTAACCTGCGCGAGCGAAGGCAACCGGCGCACCAACTTGCGCTCCTCGTTGACCTCGTGCAGCTTGTTGTAGAGATTTTCCGCGTTGCGCTGCGCCAGTTCGGGCACTGTATCCACGCCGGCGATCTCCAGCAAATCGGCATATTCCTCGCCGATCCCCTTGATGCGGAAAAGGTCGGCGCGATTGACCCACTTGAGGACGAGTTTTCCGCTGATGCCGATTTTCTCCACCAAATCGGCGCGGCCTTTGGGCGTTTTGCCCTGTTCCAGCAGCGCCTCTAGCGAGCCGACGCCGGCCTGCTCCAACTTCTCGGCATAAGTATCGCCGATTCCTTCGATTGTCTGCAACTTCGTCATGTTTGCCTCCATTATGTGAGAACGATTGATTGGCTTTCCGCCTTACATCTTAAGCATATTGAGAATCAAGCAAAAGTCAAGATTTCAATTGAACGCTTCCTTTGTCTGTCGCGCGACGTATGTTACAATCACGCCATGATGAAACGTGAGGAGTTGTTTTCGCGCATTGTAGACAGGCTGGATGCACAATCTCTGCCGCGCGCGCGCATCGCCGGCATCAACGGCGTGGATACCGCCGGCAAGACGCGCTTCGCCCAGGACTTCGCCGCCTTCTTGCGCGCGCAGGGCCGTGACGTCGCGCTTATTCACGGGGACGATTTCCACAACCCGCGCATTGTCCGCCGCCAGGGCGATGACCCGGTGCGCGGTTACATCGATCACGCCTTCAACCTGCCGCTGCTGGAACGTGAACTGCTCGCCCCGATCCGGCGCGGTGAAACGTTCGACAAAACGCTCGCGCTACTCGACCTGGACGCCGACACGCCCACCGCCATGCGCCGCTACACCGTCCGCCGCGAGACCATCGTGCTCGTGGAAGGCGTTCTGCTCTTCCGCCCGCCCAT
>DAOUAQ010000312.1:0-6508 GCA_034433375.1 Anaerolineae bacterium
GTTGGGCGATTAGCGCGTTATCTTTATTTGTAGCGGCGTGGTTGGTCGCTGGTATCCGCGTGGATGGCGGCGGGTGGGTCATCTACGCAGCGATGGCAGTGATTTTGGGGCTGGTCAACGCCTTCGTCCGCCCGCTGCTCAAGCTGCTCACCTGCCCCTTGATTCTACTCACCCTCGGCCTGTTCACGCTTGTGGTGAACGCCCTGACCCTGCTGCTGTCGGCGTGGGTAGCGAATAGCGTCTTCCATGTCGGCTTCTACGTGGATGGCTTCTGGCCGGCGTTCTGGGGCGCGCTCATCGTCAGCATCGTTAGCGTGGTGCTCAACGCTTTTGTGAAAGACGACGACGATCACAAGAAACGCAAAGAGCATTGAGACGCGGCTTCCCTACACATAACCCTCAGCGCCCCGGATGGTTTTCATAGCCTCCGGGGCGTTTTGTTGCCGTGAACTTTGTCAGGTTAGATAACAATGCGTCGCAAAACAGCGCACAAACTGATTCTAACCCTTGCGTAAACCCCATAAGTATGTTATAATCCAAAGCACAAGGGAATAGATGCGCGATTGCGCACCAGAAAAGTGGGGAGTTCCCCCACTTTTCTTTGTAAATCGTACCTGATGGGATGCGGGAGGCAGATGGGACATGAAAAGTGAGTTCTCCCTGGCGTTTAATCAAATATGCGCTGAGTATAGTTTGCCACGGGAGGTTGTGCTGGATGCGGTTCGCGCGGCGTTGGTCACGGCTTACCGGCGCGACTGGAAAGTCGGCGCGACGCAAAATGTCGCGGCTGACATCAGCCTGGAGACCGGTTTGGCGCGCATCTACCTGGAAAAGGTCGCCGTGGAAGCTGTGGAAGATCCCATTACCCAGATCGCGTTGAAAGAGGCGCGTGGACTGAAGGCCGGCGCGCAGCTTGACGAGTTGTTGATGGTGGATGTGACCCCCCACAACTTCGGGCGGATCGCGGCGCAAACCGCCAAGCAGGTCATTACGCAGCGATTGCGCGAAGCGGAGCGGGAGAGCCAGTTCAACCGCTTCAGCCGCCAGGAAAACGAGATCATCATCGGCACGATTCAATCGGTCAGCCCGCACGGCGTCACCCTGCACCTGGAGCGCACGGAAGAGGCGCATATGCCCCGGCGCGAACAGATTCCAGGGGAACGCTACATGCTACACCAAAAAATCCGGGTCTACGTTCTGGAAGTGAAGCGGACGTCCCGCGGCCCGGAAATCGTCGTCAGCCGCAGCCACCCGCTGATGCTGCGCCGTTTGCTGGAACTGGAAGTGCCCGAAATTCGCGCAGGACAGGTGGAGATCAACGCCGTTGCGCGCGAGGCCGGAATGCGCGCGAAAGTCGCCGTCTCCACCCGCCAGGCCGGCCTCGATCCGGTGGGCGCGTGTGTGGGGATGCGCGGCATCCGCATTCAAACCATCTCCAACGAACTGCATGACGAGCGCATTGACGTCATCGAATGGCACAAAGACCCGGCGATTTATATTGCTCATGCGCTGAGTATGCCCCAGGTGCTCAGCGTCGTCCTGGACGAGAGCAACCCTGGCGGGCGCACAGCCTCAGTCGTTGTACTCGACGATCAACTGTCGCTGGCGATTGGCCGTTCGGGGCAAAACGCGCGCCTGGCGGCGAAATTGACCGGTTGGCGGATTGATATCCAGGGGGCGACCGAGGCCGCAATGTGGGCTTTGGAACAGATCAACACCACGCCCGATCTTTTGGACGTGCTCAAGACCGCTGCGCCCTTGATCCCGCGTTTGGCTGCCGTTATGCGCACCCACGAGAGTGAGCATTATCCCTACACCGACGAAGAGCGCCGGATCATCAAGACGGCGGTGGAAGCTGTGCGCGAAGCCATCATCAGCCGGCGCGATGCGGACCGTCCAGCCCTGCGACAGGCGCGCGCCCGCCGTTCGGCCCAGGAAAAGGCAGACGCCGAACGCCGCCAGGCGCAGCAGGCCGCTCGGGCGAGCGTGCCGCGTGCAGCTTATGAGAAAGACCTCAAGGAGCTTAACCTATCCGATAAGGTTTACAGCCATCTCCTCAACAGCGGCATAAGCAACGTTGGGGACGTGATGGAGCGCGTGGCAATGGGGGATGAGGCGCTGCTGATGATCGAAGGCGTCGGCGTGAAGGCGCTGCGCGAGATCAAAGACGCCGTGACTGCCAGCGGCCTGCGATACCTCGAAGCGGGTGAAGCGCCAGCGGCAGAAGAAGTGACCGTGCCTGTTTTGGTCGAAGCGGCCGAGGCTGGCGTCGCCGAGGCGGAGGGTGAACTGCTTGCCGAAGAAGTCGCGCTGTCTGCGGAAGCCGTCGTCACTGCGGAGGCGGTCGCCGGTGAAGTTGAGGAACCAGAGGTCGCTCTTGAAGCCGAAACCGCGCCGGAAGTCGCGGAGGCGGTTACGGTTGATGTATCGGTCAAAACGGTCGAGCCGCTCGAAACTGAGGCGGGTAAAACCGTCACATTTGCCGAGAGTTACGTTGACATCTTCGAGGATGATGAGCTTCTTGATGAGGATGACGATCGCAAAGACAAGCGCAAGAAGAAGAAGGGACGCACCGTTATGTTTGACGACAAAACCGGCGAGACCTTCGTGGTGCGCAAACGTCGTCGTCACCAGGATACGTGGGACGATTTTGGGGATGGATTTTAGCTTTAGGCCAGTCATTGCTATGCAGTCTTTCTGTAAGTCCTGATTGCCGTCGGAAATGCAATCTATGATGCAGATACGACGTGAATTAAGATTATCCTAGCGGGATACTCACCGTCCAGGGGACGTGAGGGACGCCAGACAGACTGCTGGCGTCCCTTTTGTTTCTATGGCGCGGAGCAGACAGTGAAAAAGAAGCAACAGCCACGGCAAAAACACATTCCGGCGCGCACTTGCGTGGCGTGCCGCGCGCAGCGCGCGAAGCGGGACCTGGTGCGAGTGGTTCACCTCACCGAGGGTGGGGTTGTTGTGGATGAGATGGGGAAGCAAAAGGGCCGGGGCGCTTATCTGTGCCGCCAGCGCGCGTGCTGGACCCGCGCTTTAAAGCGCGGCGCGCTCAATCAAGCCCTGCGCGTAACCCTGACAGCGGAGGAAGTGACGGCGCTACAACGTTACGCCGCCGCGCTTCCAGAGACCCTGGAGACAGGCGCTGCCAATCCAGGGGACGAAAACTTGACAGAGGAGGAGGTTTGAATATGGATCAGAAAGAAATCACGATTCCAGAAATTATCACCGTCCGTGATCTGGCCGATTTATTAGGAGAAACGCCAATCAAGATCATCAAAATCCTGATGACCAATGGCGTGCTTGCCAGTATCAACCAACAGATTGATTTTGATACGGCGGCGGTCATCGCCAGCGAGTTTGGCTTTGAGGCCAAACAGCCTTATGCAGAATTGGAAGAAGACAAACAGACAGAACTTTCAGCCTGGCAGATCCTGCTCTCGACGGAAGCGCCGGAGGACCTGTGCAGCCGTCCACCCGTCGTCACCGTTTTGGGGCACGTAGACCACGGCAAAACTTCGCTTCTCGATGCCATCCGGCACACCAATGTCGTCGGTAAAGAAAGCGGTGGGATCACGCAACACATCGGCGCCTACCAGATCAAACACAACGGCCGGCGCATCACCTTCCTGGATACGCCGGGGCACGAAGCATTCACCGCGATGCGCGCGCGCGGCGCCAACACGACCGACATCGCTGTGCTCGTGGTCGCCGCCGACGATGGCGTGCAACCCCAGACAATCGAAGCGATCAACCACGCGCGCGCGGCGCACGTCCCCATCATCGTCGCTCTGAACAAGGTTGATAAGCCTAACGCGCAGCCTGAAGTGGTGAAACGCCAGTTAGCCGACCAGGGACTCATGCCTGACGAGTGGGGCGGCATAACGATGGTGATCCCGGTCTCGGCCAGAAAACAATCCGGTCTGGAAGACCTTCTCGAAGCCATTCTGCTGGTGGCGGATGAAGCCTGCGTGCAAGCCAACCCCGAGCGTGACGCCGTGGGCACAGTCCTGGAAGGGCGTTTGGATAAACGGCAAGGGCCGCTGGCGACCGTTCTGGTTCAGAATGGGACGCTGCGCACCGGCGATATTGTCGTCGTCGGCAAGACCTGGGGCAAAATCCGCGCACTGGAAGACGAAAACGACAAGCGCCACCGCACCGCGCCGCCGGCCACGCCCACCGTCGTCGTTGGATTGCACGACGTACCCGCCGCCGGGGACCGTCTCGAAGTCATCAAGGACGAGCGCACCGCGCGAGCCATCGCCCAGAAACGTCAGGAAGAGGCGCGGGCCAGAGACATAGCGCGCGTCGTGCGCCCGCTTTCATTGGACGACATCTCTAACCGTATTCGGGAGGGGCAGATCAAGGAACTCAACATCGTCCTCAAAACCGACGTGCAGGGTTCCATCGAACCCATCGTCAACAGCCTGGAACGGCTCAGCAACGATGAAGTCAAGGTGAAGGTCATTCACGCGGCGGCCGGCAACATCAGCGAGTCGGACATTAACCTGGCGCTGGCTTCAGAAGCTATCGTCATCGGCTTCCGCGTCAACACGGATTCCGCCGCGCGGCGCATGTCTGATATGGAAGACCTGGACATCAAAACGTATGACATCATCTACCAAATCGTTGAGGATGTCGAAAAGGCCGTCAAAGGGATGCTGAACCCGGTCTATGCCGAGAAAGTGATCGGCGAGGCGCAGGTTCGGCAGACGTTCGACATCCCCAGAGTGGGGCGTATCGCCGGATGCTTCGTGACGGATGGCGTCATCCAACGCAATGCGAAGGTGCGCGTGCTCCGCAACAATCAAGTTGTTCACCAGGGGACACTCAACTCGCTCAAACGCTTCGACAAGGATGTGCGCGAAGTGCGCCAGAGTTTTGAGTGCGGCGCCAAACTGGAAGGATTTGACGCCGTTGAGGCAGGGGATCGCTTGCAGTTTTACGTGATGGAACGGGTGGCGGCATAAGATAAAACGTGAAACGTAAAACGTAAAGTGCTTCTTACGTTTTACGTGTTTACGTTTTGCGTGAAGGAGGTTGGCTTATGAGCAAAAAATACCTGGGGCGCGTGAACCAGATGATCCGGCGCAAGCTCACACAACTGCTCCTGGAAGAGAGCAACGATCCGCGTCTGGCTAATGTCACCATTACCGATGTTGATGTCAACCGCGATACGACGCGCGCCGAAGTGTTCTATAGTATTATCGGTTCGGCAGAGGAGATCGCCGAGATACAGACTGTACTGGATGGCGCAGCCGGCTGGCTGCGCAGCGAGATGGCGCCGACGCTGCGCTTGCGGAGTTTGCCGAGGTTGGTCTTCACCTACGATCCATCGTTGGCGCACGGCGCGCGGATTGAGGCGCTGTTGCACCAGGAATTGCACGAGCAACACCTGGATGAACAAGACAACGCGGAAGACTTTGAGGAAGACTTCGACGCTGATGATGATCTCGACTGAGACATCGCCAGAAAACCTGTCTCAAGCAGCGGGGCTGCTCCACCAGAGCCAGCGCCCGCTGCTGATCTCCCACCCTCGCCCCGACGGCGATACGGTCGGCAGCGCGCTGGCATTGCGGCTGGCGCTCATCCGGTTGGGCACAATCCCACGGCTCGCTTGCGTTCACCCGATCCCGGCGCCCTTGACATACTTGCCGGGCGCCGATACGTACACCAACGTCACGCCAGAGGATACAGACCTTGATCTTATTGTCGCCGTTGACCTGAGCGACCTGAGCCGCACCGGCGGCATCTACCAGACGGCATGGCGCGGCAAGTTCCCCCTGCTGGTGATTGATCATCACGAGACGAACGACAACTTCGGCGACGTGAACCTTGTTGATCCACGGGCTGCGGCGACGGCGCTGCCGATGGCGGCGCTCATCAACGCGCTCGGTGTGCCCCTGGACGGCGCCATGGCGACGTGTCTGCTTGCCGGCATCTTGACCGACACGCGCGGTTTGCGCACCGCCAACACCTCGCCGGAGGTGCTCAGCTTCGTCGGCCAACTCATTGAGGCCGGCGGCGATTATGCCGGCGTGATGGAAAAAAGCCTGGACTCTATCCCCTACCAACAAATGCGCGGTTGGGGGGTGGCGTTGGAACGTTTGCAGCTTGACGGCGAACTGGCTTGGACAACGTTCCCGCTGGAAGCAAAAATCGCGCTCGGCATCGAAGATCACGACGACCTCGACCTGGGCAACCTCATCACCCGCTTGGCCGAAGCGAAAATCATGGCGACGTTTCTCGACATGCGCGACGGCACAGTGAAGGTAAGCCTTCGCTCCCGTCCCGGCTACAACGTGGCGCAAATCGCCAAAGCGTTGGGCGGCGGCGGACACCAGCAGGCCGCCGGATGTTCCGTTTCAGGAACCCTGGATGTGGCGCAAGAGCTTGTGCTCCCCCTCGTGCGCGCCGAACTCGCGCGCCCCTGAAAGCTGACCGCTGAGAGCTGATCGCTATCCATGAACGGCCTCATCATCATCAACAAACCCGCCGG
>DAOUAQ010000313.1:0-23222 GCA_034433375.1 Anaerolineae bacterium
TCCCCCTCACCCTGACAGAAATCGAGAGCCTCATTGAAACGGCGCTCAGAGACCCGGTAGAAGAAGTACGCCTCGCCGCGCAAACCGCCAAACGGATGATGGCAGGCGCTCCCATGTCCGACTTTAGGAAGGAGGAAGTTATGCTTTCTGCGATTGAGAAGATCATTTTCCTCAAAGAAGTTCCGTTTTTCCAGGGGATGACCATTGACCAGCTCAAAATCCTGGCGAACGTCTGCGAGGAAGAGATGTTTGAGGAAGACCAGCGCGTTTACAACAACAACGACCCTGGCGGCGTGCTGTACGTCGTCGTCAACGGGCGCGTGGGCATCGAGCAGGAGAAGCGCACCGGCTCCTTCGCGCGTCTGGCGACCATTGAGGCGCACTCGTACTTCGGCGAAGCCAACTTCTTCGACAACAGCCCGCACACCACCTCCGCCGTCGCCATCCAGGACACGCTCACACTGCGCCTGCGCCGTGAACCGCTCATCGCTCTGGCGCGCCAGAACCCGGAGATGTCGCTGGCGCTGATCAACGTCCTCAGCGAGCGCCTGCGCGAATCCAACGACCGCATCGCCGAACTGACCCGCGCTCGCCCGCGCCAGCTCAACAAGCTGTTCGACCAATATGACCAATGACCTTCCCGCGCCGACGCCGCTTGCCATCGCCAGCCCCCTGCCATCATCGGGTGGAGCGGTGCCGCGCGCGTCCCGCACCGTTGACCTCGCGCCGGAGATGGCTGTCGCACTGCACGACTTTGCGCGACGGCACAGCCTCGCTGTAACGACGCTCATCCAGGGCGCGTGGGCGCTGCTCCTCAGCCGTTACAGCGGCGCAGAAGACGTCGTTTTCGGCGTCGCTGCGCCGCTGGATGCCCCCTTTCCCGTGCATGTTCGCGTTGCGCCGGAGCAGACGGCGCTATCCTGGCTCACCGCGCTGCACGCCGATGTCGCCGCCGCACGCTGGCGACCGACGCCGCCGGAGACACCCCAGTTCGAGACGCTGCTCGCCTTTGGGATGCCGGCCCCCGCCGACATCCCTTTCACGCTCACCATTGACGGCGACCTGCGCCTGCGCTGCGACTACGCTGCCGCCGGCTTTGAGGCCGCCGCCGGAGAACGGCTCCTCGGTCATTGCCAAACGCTGCTTGGCGGCCTGATCGCGTCGCCGGAACAACCGCTCGAGCGTCTCGCGTTGTTGACGGAGGCCGAGCGCCAACAGCTCCTCGTCGCCTGGAACGACACCGCGACCGCCACTGGTTACGCCGGGCAGTGCATCCACCGCCGCTTCGAGCGCCAGGTCACGCAGACGCCGGATGCCATCGCGCTGGTTTATGCAGAACCAGGCCAGCCCCGGCAGCCCTTGACCTACCGCGCATTGAACGCCCGCGCCAACCAACTGGCCCGCCACCTGCGCGCGCTCGGCGTCGGCCCGGAAGTCCCGGTGGGGATGTGCGTCACGCGCTCAACGGCGATGCTCGTGGGGATGCTCGGCATCCTCAAGGCCGGCGGCGCTTACGTCCCCATTGACCCCGCCTATCCGCCTGACCGCCAGGCATTTATGCTCGCCGACACGCAAACGCCCGTCCTGCTGACCGAGCGCGCGCTGCTGGATACGTTACCGGCGACGCAAGCGCGCGTCGTCTGCCTGGACGCCGACTGGCCGGCCATCGCCGCTCACGCGGACGGCAACCTCGACGACGGCACGCGAGGCGACAATCTGGCCTACATCATCTACACCTCCGGCTCGACCGGACGGCCCAAGGGCGTGGAAATCGCCCACCAGAGCGTCATCAACCTCGTGGAAGCCACGCGCCCGGTCTTCGGTTTCAACGCGGATGACGTGTGGACGGTGTTCCACTCGTATGCCTTCGACTTTTCGGTGTGGGAAATCTGGACGCCGCTCCTCTGCGGCGGACGGGTAGTCATCGTGCCGCAAACCGTCACGCAGTCACCGGCGGCGTTCCTCGAACTGCTGCGCGACGAGGGCGTCACCGTCGTCAACCAGACGCCTTCGGCGCTGCAACGCCTGCTCGACCTCTACGCTGCCGCCACCCCGCTGTCGCTGCGTCTGATCTGCTGCGGCGGCGAGGCGCTGCCGCACGCCCTGGCGCAGCGCGTGCTGGCGTGGAACGTCCCGCTGTGGAACTTCTACGGCCCCACCGAATCTACGGTGTGGACCGCCTGCGGGCCGGTGACAGACCCCGGCGACACGCCGACCGTCCCCGTCGGGCGACCGCTCGGCAACATCCGCCTGTACATCCTCGATCCAAGCTTGCATCCCGTCCCCGTGGGCATCCCCGGCGAACTGCACATCGGCGGCGTGGGGCTGGCGCGCGGCTACTTCAACCGCCCGCAGCTCACCGCCGAGAAATTCATCCCCGATCCCTTCGCCACCGAACCGGGCGCGCGACTCTACAAAACCGGCGACGCGGCCCGCTATCGTGAAGACGGCCGTATCGAATTTTTGCAACGGCTGGATACGCAGGTGAAAATTCGCGGCTTCCGCGTCGAACTGGGCGAAATCGAAAGCGCGCTCGCCCGTCACCCCGCCGTGCGCGAAGCCGTCGTCGTCATCCGCCCCGGCAGCGACATGACCCCTCGCCTCATCGCCTACTGGACCCCCGCCGCGCCTACCCAACTAACGACTTCTGAACTACAAACTTTTCTCAAACAGCGTCTTCCCGACTACATGATTCCCGGCGCGTTCGCCCGCCTCGACGCCATGCCGCTGACGCCCAACGGCAAAATTGACCGTCAGCGTCTCCCCGCGCCCGACACGACCCGCCCCACCCTCGCCGCGGACTACGTCCCGCCGCGCACAGAAGCCGAGCGCAGCCTGGCGCGCATCTGGGAGAACGTCCTTCAAGTGGCGCAAGTCGGCATCCACGACAACTTCTTCGAGCTGGGCGGCGACTCCATCCTGAGCCTGCGCATCATCGCTGAAGCGCGCGAGGCCGGGCTGCACCTCACCGTCCAGCAGCTCTTTGAATACCAGACCATCGCCGCCATTGCCGCGTCGCTGCTCCCCCCCGCGCCCGCTCTCACCGCATCCAGGTTCCCCGACGCCGATCTGACCCCGGAGGAATTGGAGGCGGTGTTGATTGAACTCGGCGACATCCTGACCTGAGGCGTTCCCATGAACACACCGGACAACATCGAAGCGATTTATCCACTCTCTCCCATGCAGCAGGGGATGCTGTTCCACACGTTGTACACGCCGGAATCCGGCGTGTACTTTGAGCAGATGTGCTTCACCCTGCGCGGCGACCTCGATGTCGCCGCTCTTGAGCGCGCGTGGCAGCGCCTCGTTGACCAGCATCCGGCCCTGCAGACGGTCTTCGTCTGGGAGAAGCGCGACAAGCCGCTGCAAGTCGTGCGGCGGCGGGCGGTTCTCCCGTGGACGACCTGCGACTGGCGCGCGCTCTCACCCGACGCGCAACAGCGCCAGCTTGCAGACTGGCTCAAGGCCGACCAGGCGCGCGGTTTCGACCTGCACCAGGCCCCGCTGATGCGCGTGGCCCTCTTCCGCCTGGCGGACGAGACGTGGCGCTGCGTGTGGAGCTTTCACCACCTGCTGCTCGACGGGTGGAGTCTGTCGCTGGCGCTCAAGGATGTCTTCGCCTTTTACGCGAAGGCGGACGCGCGCCTCGCGCCGCCGCGCCCCTACCGCGATTACATCGCCTGGTTGCAAGCGCAGGATACGGCGGCAGCCGAACGCTTTTGGCGCGAGACGCTGCGCGGGCTGACCGCGCCTACGCCTCTCCCCGTGCGGCGCGCGGCGGAAGCAGACCCCGCCGACGACGATTACGCCGAACAACGGTTGCGCCTGTCCGCCGCGACAACAGCGGCCCTGCAAACTTTCGCCCGCCAACAGCGCGTGACGCTCAACACGGTCATCCAGGGCGCGTGGGCGGTGCTGCTGAGCCGCTACAGCGGGGAACCAAGCGACGAAGTCGCCGCCGACGAAGTCGCCGCCGACGAAGTCGCCGTACTCTTCGGCGCGACGGTGGCCGGACGGCCAGCTGCGCTGGACGGCGTCGAAGCGATGGTGGGGTTGTTCATCAACACGTTGCCCGTGCGCGTCCAAGTCCCTGACGACGCGGCGCTTGGCCCGTGGCTGCAAACGCTGCAAGCGCAACAATCCGCCGCCCGCCACTATGAATACGCCGCCCTGGTTGACATCCAGCAATGGAGCGATATCCCGCAGGGACAGCCGCTCTTCGACACGCTGCTCGTCTTCGAGAACTACCCCGGTGAGGCGGACGTTCAACCGGCAGACCCACGCCTGACGCTCACCGACATGGTCACGCTCGAAAAGACCAACTACCCGCTCACGGTCATCGTCGAACCGGGCGCGGCATTGGGGCTGCGCCTCAGCTACCGCCGGCAGCACTTCGACGAGGCGACCATCAGCCGGATGCTCGGCCATCTGCGCACGCTGCTTGAGGGGATGCTCGCCGCGCCGCAAGCGCGGGTGGGCGATCTGCCGCTGCTGACGGCTGCCGAGCGGGAGCAACTGCTCGGCGCGTGGAACGACACACGCACGGACTATCCCCGCGACACGCCCATCCACCGCCTGTTTGAGGCGCAGGCCGCGCAGACGCCCGACGCGGTCGCTCTCAGCTTCGCGGGCGAGACGCTGACCTACGCCGAACTCAACCGTCGGGCCAACCGCCTCGCGCGCCATCTGCGCGCATTGGGCGTGGGGCCAGAAGTTGGTGTGGGGGTGTACGTGGAACGCTCGCTGGAGATGATCGTGGGCGTCCTGGGCATCCTCAAGGCCGGTGGGGCTTACGTACCGCTCGATCCCACTTATCCGCAAGAACGCCTGGCCTTCATGATCGCCGATACGCAAGCGCCGGTCATCCTGACACACACGCAGTTGGTGGGAAAGTTGCCCACGTATGAGGGACAGATCGTGAATCTCGATGACGACGTATGGACGAAATATCCAGACGATAATCTCGACGGCGGCGCATCCGCCGACAGCCTGGCCTACGTGATGTACACGTCCGGCTCGACGGGCGCGCCCAAAGGCACGAGCATCGTCCACCGCGCCATCGTGCGGCTGGTCAAAAACACGAATTTCGCCAGCATGACCGCCGACGAGACCTTCCTTCAACTAGCGACGCTCTCTTTCGACGCCTCGACGCTGGAAATCTGGGGCAGCCTGCTCAACGGCGGGCGATTGGTCATCTTCCCGGCGCACAAGCCGTCGCTGGATGAGCTGGCGCGGTTCATCGAGGAACAGCGCATCACGACGCTGTGGCTCACGGCGGGGCTGTTCCACCAGATGGTGGACGCCTTTCCTGAAAGCCTGCGCGGCGTCCGCCAACTGCTGGCCGGCGGCGACGTGCTCTCCGTCTCGCACGTGCGGCGGATGCTCGACCTGCTCCCGCCGGGGCACACGCTCATCAACGGCTACGGCCCCACCGAGAATACGACGTTCACGTGCTGCCACCCAATGCGCAGCGATACCGCCATCGGCGCCACCGTTCCCATCGGACGGCCCATCGCCAACACGCAGGTCTACATCCTGGATCGCGCTATGCGGCCCGTCCCGGTCGGGGTCCCCGGCGAGCTGCACATCGGCGGCGACGGGCTGGCGCGCGGTTATTGGCGGCAGCCCGAACTGACTGCTGCACGCTTCGTCCCCCACCCCTTCAGCGCGGAACCGGAGGCGCGGCTCTACAAAACCGGCGACCTCGCCCGCTATCTGACCGACGGCGACCCCGACGGGGGCGCCATCGAATTTTTGGGACGGCTGGACAATCAGGTGAAAATTCGCGGTTATCGCGTCGAACCGGGCGAGATCGAGGCGCGCCTGGAGCAGCACCCGGCCGTGCAAAACGCCGTCGTCGTCGCCCGCGAGGACATCCCCGGCGACAAGCGGCTGGTGGCCTACGTCGTCGCGCAGGCGGGACAGCAGCCCACCGCCGATCTCCTGCGCGAGGCGCTACAAACCGCGCTACCCGATTATATGACGCCGTCTGCCTTTGTGCTGCTGGACGCCTTCCCCCTGACGCCGAACGGCAAGGTGAACCGTAACGCGCTCCCCGCCCCCGATTGGACGCACGCCGCCGCGACGCACACCGCGCCGCGCACCACCGCCGAAGCAATGCTGGCGGAAATCTGGCAAGACGTGCTCGGCGCGCCGCGGGTGGGCGTTCACGACAATTTCTTCGCGTTGGGCGGGCACTCGCTGCTGGCGACCCGCGTGATTTCCCGCGCGCAGCAGGCGTTCGAGGTCGCCATTCCCCTGCGCGCTATCTTCGAAGCGCCGACCGTCGCCGGATTGGCCGCCGCCATCGAGTCCATCCTCATCCGCGAGATCGAGACGCTGAGAAGCGACGCCCTCAGCGACGCGGAAGCGCAGACTCAGGCAGGCAACAATGACTGACATCCGCGAAGCCATCCAAGCGCCGGCGACGAGAAACGCGCTCTCTCCGGCGCAACGCGCGCTGCTCGAGAAGCGTCTGCGGGGCGCGTCCGCGCAGACACAGGGGACGGCGATTCCGCGCCGCGCCGCCGACGACGACCCGGCCCCGCTCTCCTTCGCGCAGCAGCGGATGTGGTTCCACGAGCAACTGGAGCCGGGACAGCCCACGTACAACATCCCCATCGCCGTCACGTTGAGCGGTGCGCTGGACGTTGCCGCGTTGGAAGACAGCCTGAATGCGGTTGTGCAGCGGCACGCCAGCCTGCGCACCACGTTCGGCGCCATAGATGGCGAACCGGTGCAAATCGTCGCGCCAACGGTGCGGCTCCCGCTCACCATCACGGAGGCGACGGCGCTATCCGACGCCGACGTTGAAGCGCAGCTCGTCGCGGAGGCGCGCGCGCCCTTCGATCTGGCGCAAGGGCCGCTGCTGCGCGCGCGGTTGTTGCGCCGCGCCGCGATGGAGTCCATTTTGCAGTTGACCTTCCACCACATCATCTTCGACGGCTGGTCATTGGGTGTTTTTTTCCGGGAACTCGGCGCGTTTTACGCAGCGCGCGTGGCGGGGCGCGCGCCAACGCTGCCGGAGCTGCCCATCCAGTACGCGGACTTCGCCGTGTGGCAGCGCGGGTGGCTGCAAGGCGAAACGCTACAGCGTCAGCTCGCGTATTGGAAGCAGCGTCTCAGCGGCGCGCTGCCGGTCCTGCAACTGCCCACCGACCGGCCTCGCCCCTTCATCCAGACCCACAACGGCGCGCTGTATCACTTCACGCTCCCCCGCGCACTGCACGCCGATGCGCAGGCGCTCGCGCAGCGCGAAAGCGTCTCGCTCTTCATGCTGCTGCTGGCGGTCTTTGAGGTGTTGCTCTACCGCTACACGGGACAGACGGATATGCTCATCGGCGCGCCCATCGCCAACCGCACGCGCAGCGAGGTGGAAGGGCTGATCGGCTTCTTCGTCAACACGCTGGCGCTGCGCGGCGACCTCTCCGGCGATCCTACCTTCCGCCTGGTGCTGGAACGGGTCCGCCAGGGCGCGCTCGAAGCCTACGAGCACCAGGATTTGCCCTTCGAGCGGCTGGTCGAGGCGCTGCAACCGGAGCGCGATCTGAGCCGCAACCCGCTGTTCCAGGTGATGTTCGTGTTTCACAATGCCGGCGACTTCGCGCTGAACCTGCCGGGAATCCGGTCCACCTACCGCGCCGTGGACAGCCGCACGGCCATTTTCGACCTGACGCTCACTTTTGAGGAAACGGACGCGGGGCTGAAAGGATATTTTGAGTACAACACCGATTTGTTCGAGGCGGACACGATTTGCCGTATGGCGGGACACTTTGCAATGCTGTTGCAGGGCGCCGTGACGACCCCCAACGGACGGATCGCCACGCTTCCCCTGCTGACTCCGGCCGAGATGCAGCAGCTTCTCGTGACCTGGAATGATACCGCTGTCAATTATCGCCCCGATTACTGCGTCCATCACGGGTTCGAGTTTCAGGCGCGGCAGACGCCCGACGCCGTCGCCGTGATTGAGGGGGAGCGGCGATTCACGTACCGCGACATCAACGCGCGCGCCAACCAACTGGCGCGCTATCTGCGCAGACTGGGCGCCGGCCCCGAAACGGTGATCGGCCTCTACGTGGAACGCACAGCGGAGGCCATCGTCGGGCTGCTCGGCGCGCTGAAGGCCGGGGCGGCCTATCTGCCGCTCGATCCCGCGTATCCGCCGGCGCGCACGGCCTTCATGCTGGACGATGCGCGCGTCGCTATCCTGTTGACCCGGTCGTACCTTGTCCAAAACCTGATCGCGCCGCCCGTTCACACCCTCTGTTTGGATGGCGACTGGCCGATGATCGCCCAGGAAAGCGCGGATGATCCCGCTTATCCGGTCGCGCCGGACAACCTGGCCTACGTCATCTACACCTCCGGCTCCACCGGACGACCCAAAGGGGTGATGGTGACGCACCGGGGACTCAACAACTATGTGCAGTGGAGCACCCGCGCCTACGACGTGGCTGCCGGGCAAGGCGCGCCGGTTCACAGCGCGTTGAGCTTCGACTTGACGATCACCAGCCTGTTTCCGCCGCTCCTGGCAGGACGCAGCATCACGCTGCTGCCCGAAACGCCCGGCGGCGAGGCGCTCGGTGAGACGCTGCGCCGCGCGCGCGACTTCAGCCTGGTCAAACTGACCCCGGCGCACCTCGACATCCTGAGCCAGCTCGTGCCGGAGGACGACATGGCCGGACGCACACGGGCGTTCATCATCGGCGGGGAGACGCTGCGGGGCGAGAGCCTCGCCGTCTGGCAGACGCGCGCGCCGGAAACCCGCCTCATCAACGAATACGGCCCCACGGAGACGGTCGTAGGCTGCTGCGTCTACGAAGTTCCCCTCGATAAACACATCACGGGCGCGGTGCCGATCGGGCGGCCGATTGACAACACGCAGCTCTACATCCTGGATCAGCAGGGGCAGCCCGTGCCCGGCGGCGTGCCCGGCGAATTGTATATCGGCGGGGACGGCGTCGCGCGCGGGTATCTCCATCGCCCGGCGCTGACGGCGGAGCGGTTCGTGCCTGACCCCTTCGGCCAAACGCCCGGCGGGCGGCTCTACCGCACCGGCGATCTCGCCCGCTACCGGCCCGACGGCGACCCCAAAGGGGGCGACCCCAAAGGGGGCGACCCCAAAGGGGGCGACCCCAAAGGGGGCGACCCCAAAGGGGGCGACCCCAAAGGGGGCGACCCCAAAGGGGGCGACCCCAAAGGGGGCGTCATCGAATACCTGGGGCGCATAGATCAGCAGGTGAAAGTGCGCGGCTATCGCGTCGAACTTGGCGAAATCGAGGAAGAACTGCTCAAGCAGCCGTTTGTCCAGGCTGCGGCGGTCGTCGTGGTGAAAGACTCGGCGGGACAAAATCAGCTTGTCACATACATCGTGCCGGAGCAGGGCATTCCGGTCAACAGCGACGCGCTGCGCGAGGAACTCCAACAGACGCTGCCGGGTTATATGATCCCCACGCATTTTGTGATGCGCAACACTTTGCCCTTGACGCCCAACGGGAAAATTGATCACCGGGCGCTCGCGGCGCTGGGGGATGGGCAGATCAGCGCATCCACGAGTTACGTTGCGCCGCGCACCATGCGCGAGCGCCAGGTCGCGGCGATTTGGGCGGACGTGCTCAACGTGGAGCAGGTGGGCATCTACGATAATTTCTTTGAATTGGGCGGACATTCGCTGCAAGCGGTGCAGGTCGTGTCGAAGATCACGACGGCGCTGCACTGTCCGCTGTCCGTCAAAACACTCTTTTTGCACCCCACCGTGGCGGCGCTCACGAACGCGCTCCAGCCCGCGCCCCCCACCTCGACGGCGGCGCAACCGCAGACTACGCTGCCGGCCACGCCATTCCTCACCATCGAACAACGCTCGCTGCTGTCGCTGTTCGCCGTCGGCAAGATACAGGCCGTTGATTCGGCGACGCTAGGTTATCTCGATCACACAGAAGCAACGCGGGACGCGCTGCTCCGCGAGCAAGTTGACCATCTGCCGCTCTTGACCAACATCATCGAAACGGAACTGGGACGCATCGGCATCATCCTGCTGCCGCGCTTCGATACCGAGCTGTACCACGATCAGGGCGATCTCGTCCACACGATCATCGAGGCGCTGACCCTGGCGCGGCATCTCGGCGCGCGCACGGTCTCGCTGGCCGGGCTGATTCCATCGGCGACGGAGTATGGCTGTGCTGTGGCGGCCAGCGACGCCTATACGACGCAGCTACCGGCCATCTCCACCGGCCACGCGACCACCTCCGCAGCGGTGGCCTTGACCGTCGAGCGCATCCTTGAGGAAAGCGGGCGCGAGCTGGCGCAGGAATGTCTCGGCGTGCTCGGGTTGGGGTCTATCGGGCTGGCCTCGCTGCGGCTGCTGCTCAAGGTTCTGCCGCACCCCGACACGATTCTCCTGTGCGATCTTTACAGCAAACGCGCGGCGCTGGAGGCCATCCGCCGGGAAATTCTGGCGGACTTCGGCTTTGCGGGCAATGTGTACGTGCTCGAAGCGCGCCAACAACTGCCGCCGGAGTTCTACACGGCGACGTTGATCCTGGGGGCGACGAACACCGCCGACGTGCTCGACATTGCGCGGGTGCCGCCGGGCACGCTCATCGTGGATGATTCCAGCCCGCACTGTTTTGCGCCGGCGCGGGCGATCCAACGGTGGCAGCAGTACGGCGACATTCTGTTCACCGAGGGCGGCGTCGTCAAGTCACCCCATCCCATCCACGAAATCAGTTATCTGCCCAAAGCGTTGGTGGATGTTTTCTCCGGCTACGCGCGGCGCAATCCGTTCGATATCACGGGATGTGTTCTCTCCGGGCTGCTGTCGGCGCGCTGCGACGACCTGGCGCCGACGGTGGGGAGCGTCGCCGTCGAAGACAGCGTGAAGCATTACCACGCCCTCAAAGCCCTGGGGTTTCAAGCGGCTGATTTTCACAGCGAGCAGTACACGCTGGAAGCAGAACTGGTACACGATTTTCGGCGGCGTTTTGGCGGAAAACGGCGCTCAAACTAAACGCGGAGGCGACGAATGGATGCAAGCGACGATATGACGCTGTACAGAGTGGTCATCAATCACGAAGAGCAATACTCGCTCTGGCCGGCCGACCGGGAGAATCCCAGCGGCTGGCGCGACGCCGGGAAGACCGGCCTTAAGGCCGAGTGTCTGGCCTACATCGAAGCGGTGTGGACGGATATGCGTCCCCTCAGCGTCAGACGGCAGTTCGAGACAAGTGCAGCTTGAGTCTGCTGTAAACTGAATACAATATCAGTAGTTGTGGGTCACAGTGTCGCTATTGCCATCCTGCAACGAGGAAAGGATAGGATTATGAAGAATACACGCTTATGGAAACAAGTTATGTATCTGGCGCTCATCCTGGCAATCGGCCTCACGGCCTGCGGCGGCGGCGCCACCCCGCAAACGCCCGAACCAACCATCGCGCCCACGGCAATGAGCAAGCGGGGCATCGGCGGGACGCTGCGAATGCAATACTGGGAGGCGCCCACGACGCTCAACCCACACTTGACGTTGAGCATCAAAGACTGGGAAGCCGCGCGCATCACCTACGAACCCCTCGCCAGCTACGACGAGAACGGTGAGTTGGTGGCCTTCCTGGCGTTGGAGATTCCTTCGCTGGAAAACGGCGGCGTCGCGGAAGACGGCACATCGGTCACTTGGAAACTGCGGCCCGACGTTATCTGGTCTGACGGCACGGCGTTTACGGCGGAGGACGTCGTATTCACCTACGAGTACATCATTGACCCGGCAGTGAACGCGCAATCGGCGTATGTCTATGGAAACGTCGAGCGCGTCGAGGCGACCGACAGATTCACGGTCAAGATCACCTTCAAAGACGTCACCCCGGCCTGGGCGCTGCCCTTCGTCGGTATCCAGGGCGTCATCCTGCCGAAACACATTTTCTCCGCCTACAAGGGGGCAAGTGCGCGCGAAGCGCCCGCGAACACGCTGCCGGTCGGCACGGGGCCGTATCGCGTCGTCGCGCCGGGGATTAAGCCGCAGGAGGTGCTGCTTCTGGGCACGCAGATCGTCCAGACAAACAAGATCGTTTATGAAGCCAACCCCTACTACCGCGATCCGGATTTGCCCTATTTCAGCAAGATCGAATTGCGAGGCGGCGGCACGGTGGGCGAGGCGGCGCGGTTGGTGCTGCAAGCCGGAGAAGCCGACTATGCGTATTACCTCACGCCCCTGCCCATCGAGGAGCTGGAAAAACTTCAGAAAGACGGTAGCGGTGTCCTGTTGACCAAATTCGGTTCCAACGTGGAGCGCATCTTGCTCAATCACACCGATCCCCGGCAGAGCAGCCCGCTTGGGGAACGTTCCAGCCTCGACATCCCCAACCCCTTCTTCGGCGACAAGAGGGTACGGCAGGCATTCGCGTATGCCATTGACACAGCGTCTATCGTCGCGCTCTACGGCCCGCTCGGCAGTATGACGCACAATAACCTGGTCGCGCCCTTGCAGTACAACTCACCCAACGTCTTCTACACGTATAATCCCGAAAAAGCGAGGGCGTTATTGGACGAGGCCGGCTGGGTCTTGAACGCCGCCACTAACACCCGCAGCCGCGATGGCGTGAAATTGGAGGTGGCGCTGCAAGCCCCGGCAGCCACCCAAGGCACGGCATTGGAAAAGACACAACAAATCATCAAGGAAAACCTGAAGGCGGTTGGCGTTGATGTCAGCCTGAAAATTGTTGATGCCAGCATCATCTTCAGCGACGACCCGGCGGCAAACCCCGACAACTTCCTGCGTTTTACCGCCGATATGCAGATGTTCGGCATCTCCAGCGACAGCCCTGATCCCGGCCCGTATATGCAGTTCTGGACATGCGAACAGATCCCACAGCAAGCCAACAACTGGTCCGCCGGACTCAACATCGAGCGGTGGTGCAATCTGGACTATGACGCCCTTTATCAGCAGGTCATCACCGAAATTGACCCGGAGAAGCGCCAGGAACTCTTCATCCAGATGAACGATCTGCTCATTGAGGATGTGGTGATGATCCCGCTGGTGCTGCGCGGTGACGTTTCCGGCGTCAGCGCCACGCTCACCGGCGTCGAACTGACGCCCTGGGACACAAATACGTGGAAGATTAAAGATTGGAGGCGCACACCATGATGGAAAAATCCACCCCTACCACAAACGGGGCGCGGCTCGGCGTCTGGATCGAGAAACTGCCCGGTATTCACCTGCTCAAAAACCTGAAAATCGGCAGCAAGCTGACCATCGGGTTTGGCATTCTGGTGTTGTTGATTTTCGTGAGCGCGGGCGTGAGTTACCTGGGCAGCGGACGCGCGACTCAGGAAATCAACCGCGTGACCGACGTGCGCGCCCCGACGGCGCTCGACGCCTCGCGCGCGCAAGCTGATTTGCTGCTGATGCTGGCGGATGTGCGCGGTTATCTCGCGTTGGGCGACCAGACATACCGCGATAGTTATGCCGAATCGTCGCGCGCTTTCGAGGCGGACCTGGATCGCCTTTACAGCCAGCTCCAAAACCTGGATGAGACCAATATCCGCCGCCTGATCCGGCTCAGGGTGGCCTACGAGCGCTGGTCGGCGTTGCCAGAGCCGTTATTCGCCCTGCGCGACGATCAACTCGACCGTGAACCGGCCTACCGCCTCCTGGCGACCGACGGCATCCGCTACGCCGGTGAGGTGCTCATCGCCGTCAACACGCTCATTGACCTGCAAGGTCAGCGCGAGCCAACAGCAGAAAATCTGGCGCAGTTGGCGGATATGGCGAAATTCCAGGGCAACTTCGCCGCCATGTTGTCCGCACTGCGCGGCTACACCACCACCCGCAATCGCATTTACCGGGGCGAATATGAGATCAACCTCGTGGACAACCAGAACGCCTGGGAGCGCCTGGAAAGCAAACGCAACGCGCTGACCGACGATCAGCAGGGACTCCTCGATGCGATTGCCCAAAATCGCGCCGAATTTTTGAATCTACCAGAGGCGATTTTCAAGGACCTGGAAGGTGATCTGTGGCGCAAAGATCTCTACCTCTTCCGCACTGAGGCTGTGCCGTTGGCGGATGAAATGCGCTCGCTGCTTGAAGAGATGACCAACGATCAGCAAGATCAACTCACGGCAGACCTGTCAACCGGGCGAGACGACCTCACGCGCACCAACACGCTCATCCTCGGCGGCGGTGTTTTCGCCCTCCTCGTCGGGATCGGGATGGCCTACATCACCCGCGAGACGATTGCCGGCCCCGTGGTGCGCCTCACCAATGTCGCCGAGCGCATCCGCGAGGGCGATCTGGAGGCGCAAGCCAACGTCGAGTCGCGCGATGAGGTGGGCGTGCTGGCGACTACGTTCAACAATATGACGACGCAGTTGCGGATGACCTTGCAGCAAGTGCGCAAAGAGAAACGCCGCGCCGACGATCTGCTGGAAGTCGTCATCCCCATCGGCGTTGACCTGACGACGGAGAAGGACTTCAACCGCTTGCTCGAAAAGATGCTGGTGGAAGCCAAAGACTTCTGCAACGCCGACGCCGGTACGCTCTATCTGATCGAGAAGGATCTGCTCAAGTTCGTCATTGTGCGCAACGACACGGGGAATATCGCTATGGGTGGCACGACCGGCAATCCCGTCGCATATCCGCCTTTGCTGCTGGAGACCCGCGCTTTCGATGACACGGCTCACAAAGACTATTCCCATATCGCCACCCAGGTAGCGTTGAGCGGCGTCACCAGCAACATCCCACAACATCATCAAAAGAGCACTATCGTTGGCGATTATGCCATCGAGTCGCTGCTGACCATCCCGCTCAAAAACAGCGCCGGGCAAGTGTTGGGTGTACTGCAATTGATTAACGCCGAAGAGCCGGGGACGGAGACTCGCATCCCCTTCGACCAAAACTTGCAGCAGATGATGGAGTCGTTCTCGTCGCTGGCCGTCGCTGCCCTGGAAGCCTACATCCGTGAGCAGGCGCTGCGCAACCAGATTCAGGAATTGCGTATCGAGATTGATCAGGCGAAGAAGGAGCGCCAGGTTGCGGAAATTACCGAGTCCGATTACTTCCAGGGCTTGCGGCAGAAAGCCCGCGAACTCCGCAACAGACCGGAATAAAACGTAAAACGTCATGCGTAATACGCAAAAACTGCTTACATCCCACGTTTTACGTTTCACGCTTTACATTTTACAGTATATTTTGTGGACTATCATTGTATTGAATACACCCTAAGGAGGCCAAGCATGTCAAAAATCGTTTCGATCCATTCGTTCCGTGGCGGTACAGGCAAGTCTAATATCTCGGCGAACGTCGCGTCAATGCTCGCCAAAGAGGGCAACCGCGTCGGCGTCGTTGATACCGACATCTCATCGCCGGGCATCCACGTGCTCTTCGGTATGGACGAGGAAGAGATCACCACCTCGCTCAATGACTACCTGTGGGATAAGTGTACCATCGAGGAAACCGCCTATCCCGTCGGCAAGCGCATCGGCAAAGGGGAAGTGTTCGCCATCGGCGGCGAAATTTACCTCGTGCCTTCCAGCATCCGCGTAGGCGACATCACCCGTGTGCTCCGCGAACGCTACGATGTGGGACTGCTCAACGACGGGTTCAATGCGCTGGTCGAGAAACTCGGCCTGGACTATCTCATCATTGACACCCACCCCGGCCTGAACGAAGAGACGCTGCTCTCCGTCGCCATCTCCGACGTGCTCATCATCGTGCTGCGGCCCGACCAGCAGGACTTCCAGGGCACCGCCGTCACCGTAGACGTGGCGCGCAAGCTGGACGTGCCCAATCTGTTCCTGGTCATCAACAAGGCGCTGACCTCCTACGATTTCGACGCGCTGCGGAAACAGGTTGAGGGCATCTACGATAGCAAAGTCGCCGCCATCCTCCCGCTGTCGGAAGATGTCGCCCGCCTGCAATCCTCCGACATTTTCTCGCTGCGCTACCCGGATCACCCCTTCACCAAGAGCATCCAGAACGTCGTCAACCTCATCAAAGCGGTGTAGGAGCTGCGCCATGATTTGCCATAAGTGTGGTGCAACGGCGATAGGTATTTGCAAGTTTTGCGGGCGAGGTGTCTGTAAAGAGCACTATAGCACCTCCCTGCCGACCATTATGGCGATGTATCTGGGAAGAGATAATACCCCGAAAGCGGTGGTCGTCTCCAATGTGCTGTGGTGCGGTGAGTGTCAGCCGCAGCCGGAGCCTATCGAAATGCCGGAGTTCTTCTAGGAGGTTGAACGATGGGTATTTTTAGTTCACTATCAAAGAAAATTGAAGAACGCCAGGAAGGCATCAAACCCTCCGATCTGCTGGAGCTGCCAAAGTCACTGCGCTCCTTGATGTTGGCGATCAATCGTATGAAGACGCTCAACGTCGAGGATGCTGCCGCCCAGCTTGGGCAGCCGGTCGAAGATACGCAACGTGACCTGGATATGCTCGTCGAAAAGGGCTATCTGCAATATGACCCCATGAACCACGTGTATCGGGTGCGGTACGGGCGACTGACGCCCCACAATGTCCCCGGAAGTTTGTGGGCCACACTGGACGACAAGACCAAAGAGCCATAAATGTCAGGCCAGACAAGGTCACGCTGGGGCGTAACAAAGTCACGCTGGCGCGTGATAAAGTCACGCTGGCGCGTGATCTTGTCTGGCTTTCTGTGAGGTGTCCGATGAATCTACTGGCTATTCTGCTGGCGGCCGGCATCCCGGCGATATTCTTGCTCATCATCTACACCCAGGACTTGTACGCCTCGCGCACGTTCGGGCTGGTGCTGCTCTGCTTCGCGTGGGGCGCGCTGGGCGGCGTGGGATTGTCGCTCCTGTTCAACAGCTACGTCGCTTATCCCACAATTATGAAATACGGGTGGAATATACTCCTGCTTTATGTGCTCTTTGCGCCCATTGCAGAAGAAATCACCAAATCGCTCGCGCTGCTGTACGTCTCCCGCCGGTCGGAGTTTACCTATTTCGTGGATGGGGCGATCTACGGATTTGCGGGCGGCATCGGCTTCTCCATCGTCGAAAACTTCATCTACCTCAGCCAGAATCCGGGGATGGGCGTCACGCTGGCGGTGTCGCGCGCGTTTTCGACGTGCTTGATGCATGGCACGGCGGCCGGATTGGTGGGCATCGCCATCGGGCGAGTGCGCTTCCAACAGCGCGCCGGCAAGAGCCTGGGCCTACTCGGCGGATGGCTCAGCGCGATCCTGCTCCACGCCGCCTTCAACGGCATCGTCCAATCCGGGTCGCTATCCACGACGCTGCAAGCTCTCATCCCCATCGGGATCGGATTCGCGGGGGTTGGTCTGATCGCCTACTTTATTTCGTTAGGACTACGCGAACAAAAGCAGTGGCTCGCTGATACGCTGGACGGCAAAGTCGGCGTCAGCGGCGCGGAGGTGCGCGCCGCGCAATCGTACAGCTCGCTCGAAGAACTGCTGGAACCCGTCATCAAGCAATTCCCGCAAAAAACGGAACAGATTATGGCGCTCGTGCTGCGCCAGGCGCAGTTGGGCATCCGGCGCAAAGTCCAGGCAAAGATCACCGATCCCAAACAGAAAGAAGCGTTGTCCCAGGAAATCGCGCAGATGCAGTCCGAAATGGAGCGCATACGCAAAGAAATCGGCCCTTACGTGATGATCTTCGTGCGCCGCGTTTTCCCGGAGGGCGCGCTCAACATGTGGGGACATTTGGAAGCCGTCGCCGCGCAGACCGGCCCGGCAGACACCCAAAAGTGGGCCAGGATGTTGACGGTTCCCAAGAGCGCCGACGCAGCGCAGCAGACTGCGGCGCAGCAGACCGCGGCGCCCAAGCGCAGCATCTTCGGGCAAATACAGACCCAGTCGGCGAAACCGGCGGACGAGGAACCGAAGTAAGATGGCCGAGTCCCGTGGCCCGGTGGCGCTGCCGGACAACCTCGGCGACTACCTACCAGCGGAACTGTTGCAGCGCGTCCTGAACAAGCCTTTCAATCGCCGCGACTGGATCAGCGCACTGACGTACCTGCGCTCAGTGCGCTATTTACTGTGTACCTACATCCCCGCCCACCTGGCCCAGGAAAAGACACGCCATCCCATCGCCGGACAGACGCGCGGGCAATGGCTCAACGGCAGCCTGCTCTTCTCCGACGTGAGCGGCTTCACGGCACTCTCCGAGCATCTGGCGAACCAGGGTCAGGAGGGCACGGAACAACTCACCCAGGCCATCAACCGTTACTTTGAACGGATGCTCGACATCCTGTCGCGGTCGGGCGGCGTGCTCCTCAAATTCGCCGGCGACGCGCTCCTGGCGTACTTCCCCGTGTACAAAGACGGCGAACAAGCGCACTGGGCCGTCCGCGCGGCGCGGCGCATGATGCGCGCGATGGAGGACTTCGCCGCCATCCCCACACCGATGGGGACGGTCAGCCTCAAAATGAAGGTCGGCCTCAGCACAGGCGCGTTCGGCGCGTTGAGCGTGGGCAATGCGCAGCGGATGGAATACGTGATCCTCGGCCCGACCGTCGCCCGCGCGCTCGGCGCCGAAGGCTCCGCCATCGCCGGACAAATCGTCGGCGATAGCGCGACGGCGGCCAACCTGCCCCCGGCGACATGCGCCGATCCGGGCAACGGCTTCTTCGTCCTTCAGGAAACGCCGGACGCCCCCCTGGACGATTACGAAATCCGCGCCGATACCCAGTTTACCCGCGCCGCCGAAGGCTGGCGCTTCGCTCCGGCGGATATGGCGGCGGATATGCAGACGCTCATTGACCAGATTCGCGCGATTTCACCCTACCTGCCGCGCACACTGACCGAGCGCATCATCAAAACCGCCGAACAGCGCCGCCTGGAAAGCGAATATCGCATGACAACCGTGCTGTTCACCAACGTCACCGGTTTCGAGGACGCGCTCGCCGCCCTGCCGCCCGGCGACGACGACAATCTCGCGCCTCTCACCCGCATGATGAGCGACTACTTCAACGCGGCGCAAAACGTCGTTGCGCGCTACGACGGCGTCATCACGCGCATTGACCCCTACAGCAAAGGCTCCAAAGTCCTCATCCTCTTCGGCGCGCCGGTGGCTCACGAAGACGACCCCGAACGCGGAACGCACGCCGCGCTGGAGATGATGGCGGAATTGGCGGAGCTAGGTCAACTCTGGCGGCGCGACGCCGCCGCCCCCCCCATCCAGCAACGCACCGGCATCACGCACGGGCTGACCTTCGCCGGGCAGGCCGGATCGGGCGTGCGCCGCGAGTACACCGTGATGGGCGACGACGTGAACCTCGCCGCGCGGCTCATGTCGGCGGGGACGCCGGGCCAGATTTTGCTCGCGCCGGGTGTGTACGCGAAGGTCGCCGCGCGCTTTGCCATCACCGCGCTGCCGGCGATCCGCGTCAAGGGCAAAAGCGCGCCCATCCCCATCTACCAGGTAGATGGCCCGGCGCGTGAGAGCCTGCTGGACGGGCGCCTGCGCGATCTGCGCCCGCTCTTGGGCCGCCAGACCGAACTTGACGCAGCGCAGCGCCGCCTGGAGCAGGCCCTCAGCGGCGGCGGCGGCCTGTTGGCGCTGCAAGGCCCGGCGGGAATTGGCAAAAGCCATCTGGCCTACACGCTGGCAGCGCGCGCCGGGGCTGCGGGCGCGCGCGTTTTTTTCGGCGAATGTCATGCCTACACCGCCGAAGCGCCTTATGACGTGTGGATCGCGCTGCTCCAGGCAATTTTCGACTTTGGGCCGGACGATGATCCGCAGAAGCGCAGCGCAGTGCTACACGAAAGGCTGACCGACCTCAACTTGACCCAGGCCACGGCGACCGACCCGCTCTTCACCCTCCTCGGCCTGAAGAATCCCACGCCGCCGGCCTTCGTCCCACTCACACCGGCGCAGGAAACCACTCCAAAACCCGCGCGCGCCGGACTTTTCGCGCAGTTGGGGCAGAAGGTGTCGGCGCAGACGCCGGGGACGTCGGCGCAGACGCCGGGGGCGACGCAGACGACAGGGGCGAATCTCTGGAAACTGGCGCAAGAGCGGCAGGAAGCCGAGCGGCAGGAAGCCGAGCGTCAGCCAGCGCAGGGCGGGCAGATGTGGCAACAGCTCGAAGCGCGCGTGAGCGCCCGCGAGAAAGAACGGCTCTTCGCGGCAGTCGGCGGATTGCTGGAACGCCTGTCACAGCGCGCGCCGCTCGTGCTCCTCTTCGAGAACGCGCAATGGATGGACGAGTCGTCGCAGGCGCTGCTGGCCTATCTCAAAACGCGCGTCGCCGCCTGGCCGATTCTGCTCCTGCGCGTTACCCGCACCGATGAAGACCTCACCACCGGCAACGCCGCCCTGCCGGAAGACGTCTTGTTTCTCAAACCATTGGACGCCGCAGGGACGCGCGCGCTCGTCACCCACCTGTTGCAGGCGGAGGCGGAACCGCCATCCACACTACTGGAAGATTCCGCAACCCTGGACAACTTGTGCGATACGATCCACACCCAAAGCGGCGGGAATCCGCTTTATATCGAGGAAATTGTCCGTTGGATGCAGCGCACCGGGCACATGACGCCCGACCAGGTGGCTGCCGGTCTGCAAAGTTCAAGCGCCCTGCAAGAACTGGTGACCAGCCGCGTGGACAGCCTGCCGCACGATGAGCGTGTCGCCGCTAAAGATGCCTCCATTGTGGGCGACGACTTCCACACCAGCGATCTCCTGCCGCTGGTGGAGGCCAGGCCGGACGACGCGCACCTCACCGCCTCGCTCGCCGGCCTGGAAGGCGCGCACCTCACTGTCAAAACGGCATCCAGCGGCGATAGCCAGTACACCTTCCGCCAAACGCTGACCCGCGAATTCATCTACAAAAGCCAGTCTTTCGCCAAGCGACGCACACAGCACGGGCGCCTGGCGGAGTACCTGGAACAACGCTTCGCCGCGAAACTTGTCGCGTATGCGGAACTGCTGGCCCATCACTACACAGCGGCGCAGCAGTGGCTGCCGGCCGCGCACTACACGCTGCTGGCCGGCGACAAAGCCCGCCAGCGTTACGCCTTCCCGCCAGCAGCGACTTATTATCAGCGCGCTTTAGAGATGCTCGACCGTCTGACCGCCGAAGTCGTCACGCCTGAAGTAGCGGCGCTGCGCGTCCTCGGCCATACCGGGCTTGGCGACATCGCGTTGCTGACCGGCGATTTCACTTCAGCGGTGACAAATTACACTATCGCCCGGCAGGTTGCTGCGCCAGAGACGCCGGCGACGCTCCTCCTCCGGCTGGCGTTGGCGCTCCCCACGCAGGGCCAGGCCGCAGAAGCCGAAGCCTGCGCGCGGCAAGCCTGGTCATTGTCGCCGGTGGGCGACGATTTGGCCGCCAGCGTCGTCCTGGCCTGGCTGTTGTGGCGCGCCGGCGATCCGGCGGCGCAGGAGTGGATGGATCACGCGCGCCCGTTAGCCGCCGCGCCGCCGGATCGCTGGACTGCCGGCATCGCCGCGCTGCTCGCTGATCTGGGCGGCGCGTGGGAGCCGGCGCAGCGCGCTTATCTCGCGCTCGATCTTGCCGACGGCGCGGCGCTCGCGGCGTGCCGGCAAGGAGATCGCGCCCTATCCAACGGAGACAGCGCGGCGGCGCTGGTCCAGTACGAGGCCGCCGCCGCCACCTGGGAGCAGGAAAACGACGCGCCGGGTCTGGCTCTGGCGCGCTATCGTCAGGCCGAAGCCTACTGGCGCGCCGGAGACACTGCGGCGGCCCGTTTCGCGCTCGAAACGGCGCTCACCCTGCTCGAAACCGCCGGAGAACGATACCGCGCCGACGGCGCAAGCGTCCGCGCGGCGCTGGACATCGTCAACGGGGACAAAACCGCTCGCTGGCCGGCGTGGCATTGGCAAGCCTACGACGACGCCTGCCGTATTTTGATGTTATTCCCATTCCGAGTAGAATACGCACAAGCGTGATGTGTAAAACGTGAAAGGGTCTTGCACTTTCAACCTTTAACTTGCAACTTTCAACCTTTAACTTGCAACTTTCAACCATTTTTACAGGAGAGCACAATGACCGACGTGGCACAATTGAAAAATATCCTCTTGTTCAACCGCTTGCCGGAGTCTGCGCTGAACGACATCGCTGCCGCGTGCAGGCTACGCGCTTTGGCTGCCGGGGAAATCCTCTTTGCGATGGGCGATCCGGGCGACGAACTATACATTGTCCAACAAGGCCGTGTCGCCATCTATACACCGGATGCCGCCAAGCCCGGAGCGGAGCACCCCATCCGCATTTTCGAGGCGGACGAGGCGCTCGGCGAGATGGCGATCATTGACAAGCAGCCCCGCTCGTTGAGCGCGCGCGCCCTGGAAGCCAGCGCCGTCCTCGTGTTGACCGGCGACGACTTCCGGCGGCTGCTCCTCGCTTACCCGGATATGGCGCTCGGCGTCATGGCCGGGTTGAACGATCGCATCCGCTACACCACTGAGTTCCTATCCGAAGTCCGCGACTGGATTCAGCGCGTCGCCGCGGGGCAATACGACCGCACATTTGCCGCCAGCAAGGACTACCAGGACCGCTCCGTGACAGCTCTGGCCGCCGAGTTCGCGCAGATGGCTGCGCAGGTGCAGCAGCGCGAGGAAGACTTGCGCCGCGAAGTGCAGGAATTGCGCATCGAGATCAATGAGACCAAGCGCCAGAAACAACTCGAAGAAATCACCGAGACCGATTACTTCCAGACACTGCAAAACCAGGCCAAGAAACTGCGCGAGCGCAAGTAATTCATTCCGACGAACTTCACACATCGAAACATATCTTCAACTTTCAACTTTCAACTTTCAACTTTCAACCCTAAATCATTTGGAGGCACTATGAGATGGTTCACTAACCTAAAAACCCAGAATAAACTGTTGCTTGCGTTTGGCATCATCGCGTTGGTCGGCGCGGTGACGACAGGATGGAGCATGGTCAGCGTCCTGCGTTTGCAAGAGAAGATCCGGCAAGTCGAAACTGAAACGCTGGACCTGGTAGACTCGGCCAAAGCCCAGGGTTACTTTCTCCGGCGCTGGATTGATTCCAAGAACTACTTGCTCACCGATGACGCCTATTACTCAGGACAATACAAACGATACGACGAGCACATGGACACATACCTGCGCCGCGCGCATCTCCGCGCCGACACGATTGATAAAAACGAAGACCTGACGACGCTGGAGAAAAATCAGGAAGAGTACGCCGCCGCCGTCGCCGACATCGAGACGGCCTTCGCCTCCGGCGATACCGACGCGGCAACCGCCGTCCGGCG
>DAOUAQ010000314.1:0-11335 GCA_034433375.1 Anaerolineae bacterium
TGCGCGCCGATAGCGTTCATGTCGCCCAGGCTCTTGATGTTCGTCTCCATCGCCTGCGCCAGGTCGCAGTGGGTGGCTTTGGAGGCTTTCAACGTCTTGGCGAATTCAACGTAGAGCAACGTGCTGCCGCCCATGCCCTGATATTCCGGCAGCAGGCCGACGCCGTTCCCGCTCATCCGCCGCGTGCGCTTGAACTCTGCCAGGATGCGAATCCAGCCAAACGGCCACAACCGCCCGCGCGTTTTTTTCAGCGCGTCGGAAATATCCGGGAAAATGAAGGCGAAGCCGGCAATGTCGTCGCCCTTCATCACGATCTTCATCAGCTTCGGGTCGGCGACGGAGAGCATCTGTTTGCCGATCATCTGCACTTCTTCGTCGTCCAGCGGATAGTATCCCCAGACTTGGGTGAAGGCTTCGTTGTTCACTTTCTGAATTTTGGGAATCCACGCGCGCAGTTCACGCTTGGTGGTGAAGGTTTTCACCCAGAAACCACGCCGTTCCTTGATTTTCTCGGCGAGATCGTAGAAGCGCGGTTCAAGGTCTTGACCGCGCGCCACGTAGCCGGAGAGATAGTCAATCTCTTTCTCGAATCCGGCGGCTTCCAGCAGGTGCGGGTAGTAGGCATAGTTATACGGCATACTCAAGGCCGCGCGGTGCTCGAAACCCTCAATCAGAATGCCCGGCGCGTCGGCGCGCAAAAATCCCTTTGGCCCGTAGAGCGTATCGAGGCCGCGCCGTTTCGCCCATTCCGCCGCCGCATCGAAGAGCGCGCGCGCCACATCCACATTATCAACGACATCAAAATGATAGAAGAACGCGGCGCGGCGCTGGTTGTAGTCGTTGTAGCGGCGATTGTCGAGCACGGTGATGCGCCCCACCACCTCTTTTCCTTCTTCGGCGATGAAGAAATCCGCATCCGAATGTTTGTAAAAAGGATAGCGCCGCCGGTCCAGCGTTGCTGTGATACTCGACACCAGCGGCGGCATCCATTGTGAACAATCCGCGTAAAGGGTGAACGGAAATTCAACGAACCGCCGAATGTCTCGGCGGTTCTCTGTATCCACTTGGCGAACTTTCATACACCCATCAGGCGCTTTTGGCCGGCATATACTTCGCCAGCTTGGCCGCCAGGTTCGACAGCGGCAGGCTTTGCAGCCAGATTTTGCCAGGGCCGGTCAGTGTCGCCAGGAAGAGACCCTCACCGCCGAACAGCATATTGGACAAGCCTTTGACCATCGCAATGTCGTATTTGACCGTCGGCTCGAAGAGCGCGATGTGACCGGGATCAACTTTCATCGTCTCGCCGGGGAGCAGTGTGTACGCGCGCACTTCACCGGGGATTTCCAGGAAAGCGACGCCGGGGCCGGTGATCTGTTGCAAGATGAAGCCCTCGCCGCCGAAGAAACCCGCGCCCAGCTTCTTGCGGAAGTGCATCTTCATCTCGACCGCGCTCTCGGCGCACATAAAAGCATCTTTTTGGCAGATCAGGCTTTCCCCTGCGCCCAGGTTGACGGCGAGGATGTATCCCGGCGCTTCAGGGGTGAAGACAATCGTCGCTTCGGGATCGTGGCTGGTGTAGGTGGTCATAAAGAGGGATTCGCCGGCCAGCGCGCGGCCCAGGCCCTTTATCAGCCCGCCTTTGGTGTTGGTCGTCATTTCGATGTTGCCCTTCATCCAGGCCATCCCGCCGGATTCGGTGTACATGGATTCACCGTTGCTCAGGTAAACTTCCAGTGTGGGGAGCACAGTCCCTCGAATCTCGTAACGCATCGTGTTACCTCCTTAAAGTGGTGATTAAAGAAATAAGTATCTTCATTATAGCATGAGTACCGTTGTCTGCAAGGTTGTCACATAGTCCAGCTAGGGGATGGGTGGATGCCAACCCGCCTCGACCCACAGGACTCGGGCGCACACCCGCAATTCACTGTTCAATGCTAAGGCTGCAACCGTAGCACGCCCCGTTGCCGTCAAACCGACAACAAGAGTATTGTCCGCGCTCCAAGCAAAATGATCTGTCCAAAATTGTGTGCGAGGATTATACAATGGCACATTCTCTCCCGTTTGGGGATCGGTTCCTTCCGTCAACACCCCTTTTGTTTCATTGCATAAACGGCACGCGAGCCACAGGTTTTCCTCAACGTCTGTGCCGCCTTTGGCTTTAGGCCAAATATGCTCAAGTGTCAACGGAATGCCACTCACTATCTCTTGTGTCTGGCAATATCCGCACCGATAGTACGCTTGCGCTGCGATACGCTCCCGTAAAGATGCGGGGACAGTCATTGTTGTGGCAGTTTGGACAATGCAGGAACGCGGTATCCGCGTCGTTTTAACAGCACAGCAGCGTACGCTTTGCGAAAAGTTAAAACATCCGCCTCTCGCCGCAAAGCATCCAGGCGTTGTTGTTCTGACAACGTAAGCGTAACCTCTTTGTTTTTAGTCAGCAAAGTCTCATATTCTACCCATCGTGATGCCGGGAAAATCTGCTGAACTTCATTTTGCAACTCAGCCACGCTCATTCGCAACAATGGATAAACGTCACGTTGATATTCGACAGGGATTTCCTCAATCAGCGGCGGCAAACTATGGCGCAAACTCTGTGTAACAATCGTCTCGGGGGATTGTTGCGCCAATTCCGCTAAACGTTGTAGTTGCCGGTATAATGTCTCCGGCAAATGAATCGTCAGTGCTTCAGACATAACTCCTCCATCGAAAATCTCAAACCTGACAACTCGCGCGTTCAGTTTTTAGGGTGAGGGACTTTGAGAGCCGCCGCCACAGCGCGGATATGCTCCGGCGTGCTGCCGCAGCAGCCGCCGAAAATTTTGACGCCGGCCTCTGTCACAAATCGCTGCGCGTACTCGGCCATGATCTCCGGCGTCACGTCGAAGACCAGATCGCCGCCCTCGACGTGCGGCAGCCCGGCGTTCGGCTTTGCCATCAGGACGGCCTCCGGGACGGCGGCGCGCATCTTGAGGACCGCGTCCAGCGTCTCGCTCAACGTGCGCCCGCAGTTCGCGCCCATCACGGCGACGCCTAAGCCCCACAAGGTCTGCGCGGCCTTCTCCGGCTTGACGCCCATCATCGTGCGCCCCTTCGTGTCGAAGCTCATCGTCGCCAGGATGGGCAGAGCGGTGACTTGCCGCGTGCCTTCGATGGCGGCAGTCATCTCACTCAGGTCGCTCATCGTCTCGATGAGGATGGCGTCCGCGCCGCCTTCCGCTAAAGCCGCGGCCTGCGCGGCGAATCCGGCGACCGCATCGGCATACGAGAGCGCGCCGAGTGGTTCGAGCATCTGCCCGGTCGGGCCGATGTCGCCGATTACGAGCGTTCCCTCTCCGGCGACCTCGCGGGCCAGTTGCGCCGCCGCGCGGTTGACCGCGTGGACTTGTTCGCGCAAGCCGTCGCGTTCCAAGCGCGCCGGCGTCCCGCCAAACGTGTTGGTCAAAACCATATCCGCGCCAGCGTCAATGTAAGCCTGGTAGAGCGCGCGGACGGCGTCGGGATTTTCGAGGTTCCAGCGTTCCGGGGCAGCGCCAGGCGCGAGGCCGGCCCTTTGCAACATCGTGCCGGTGGCGCCATCGGCGACCAAAACTGGTTTTTCGTTCAAGAATGTACTGAATTTGGACATGGTTTCCCTCCACTCTGGAAATGAGAGACGAGTAACGAGTCACGAGTATGATACCACAGAAATGACGCAAGACTACAGCGGGGGTGCAGGACGAGTGCAGGAAGTGTGTCAGCGGATGCGCAGCGCGTCGAGGCTGACCGTTCCACCAATGGCGGTCAGCGTGAGCGTTTCGCGTTGGGAGCGCAGATGACGCGCCAGGACGACCGGCGCGCCGCGCAAGCGCAGGTCACGGCGGTTGCCGGCAGCGTCGGTGACGCGCAGTGTGCCTTCCCCGGGACCGGGCGTCAGCGTGAGGGTGCGGCCTTCCCAGGTGAAGGCGGCGCTGGCGCCGGGTGCCAGCACGCGGTACTGCCCCAACACAGCGTCGGGCGCGGCGATGTCTTCCCACGAGCCTTCGTAACGCAGTTGCCAGCTTGTCTCCTGGTGAAGGCCGGCGTAGAGCGTTGGCTCCAACGTGTTAAGGTACGCGGACAGGCTTTCGTAGATGGGCAGTGGCGTGAAATCCGGCTCGACCACGCGGAAATAGTACATGGGTTGATTGCGTTCCGCATCGGAGGCGCGCTTGAAGAACCACACCGTCGTCACGCCGGCCCAGGGCCATTCGCGCTGGATGCGTTCGTAGGCGAGCGGGGCATAGCGCGCTTGCTGCTCTAGCGTCACGCGCCCGTACCGCGCCTCGATGCCCTCCGGCGCGGCGTTGCTGTTCATCTCGCTGATCCAGATCGGCTTGTGGGCGTCGCCGTTGGCGACCATCACATCGCGCACCCACAACGGGCGCGAGAAGTTCACCTGATTCTGCGTGGGCCGCATCCGGCGATCGGTGGGGCCGGACCAGAGCATGTAGTCATTGACCGCCATCACGTCGAAACACGCGCCGGCGCCGGCGTCGTACATCCGCTGCAAGTAGACGACGTCCATCAGGTTGTTGCCGGCGTAGGCGGGATTCCACGTGCCGAGTTCTGCTGTGGGGGCCATTGCCCCGCTGATGACGACGGCCTGCGGATCGGCGGCCTTGATGCGTGCGTAGGCCAGGCACAGCAGTTCAGTGTACGCGACAGGATCAACCGGTTGGTTGCCCCATTCGGGGTAGATGTTCGGCTCGTTCCAGATTTGGTAGAAGCGGATGCGCCCGGCATAGCGCGCGACAACGGCGCTGACGTAGTCGCCGTAATCCGCGATGTCGTCCGGCGGGCCGAACGCGCCGCGCGCAGTGCCGTCGCGGCGGCCCCATTCGGGCGGCGCTTCCAGCCGGGCGATGATCGCCAAGCCATACTGTTCAGCCAACGCGACGATGTTATCGTATTTGTCCCACGCGGAACGATACGGCTCGTGACGGCGGTCCTCAAAGTCGCCCTTGCCGTGGATTTCGATGTCGTACCAGGGGAACGACTGCCGAATCCAGTGAAAACCCGCGTCGGCGATCATCTGCAAAGAACGGGCGCGCTTTTCCGGCTCGACTTCTTGTTCCAGGAAGGTATTCACGCCAAAGGGGGGCAAGTCAGTGTAGGCTACGGCGACATCGTCCGCCGTCTGCGGCAAGGGGCGCGTCCAGCGAAAGGCCCATTGCGCCAGACCGCGCAGTTGCGGGATTAAGCGCTCCTCGCCGGTGATGGCAAACAGGCGCGCACGCGGATCAGGAAACAACCACGCGACGCTCAAAAGCGTCGCGAGGATAAGGGGGATAAGAACGGGCCAGAGTCGGCGGGCCATCATCGCTCGGCAATCGGAACGGCTTTGTCTCCGAGCAGAACCGCAACGGCCAGTGGTTGCTCTTTGCTGAGGTAGGCCTGGACATCCACGAGAGACCGCTCGTAAAGCTCCAGCAGCGAATCATCGTCGCCCTTGAAGCCGCCGATGGTGCGCCGGGCGCACGTGCAGCAGCCCAGTGAGGCGCGATAGCTGTCGAGGTCGCAGGTGAGACAGCTCCCTAGCTTGATCATCATCAGGCCAAAAGCAAGCACTTCCTCATGGTTGTGCGGCAAAAAAGCTACGCGTTCGATCAAATGCTGCCATTTTGGACCACGCAGATCCCGTAATTGTTGGATACAACGAGGGGGGAAAAGAATCTCGCTATCTGGATACATTTTACCTTCTGCGCCTCTCTCAAAACAAAGATCGTCTCTAGAATTTGCTCAATCCAAGAAGCTCTCTTCGTTTGGGAGAGCCTGTGACATGAGGCTAATCATAACACAAGAAGAGCACTTTTTCAAGGGTTTTTCTGAGGATTTTTGGAAAAATGTCGAGGAAAATCTACCTTTACAAAACCTTCGAAAACGGTATACTTTTCCAGAAATGGCGAGGCTATTGTGAAGGAAGGATTGTCATGGCCGAATCGGGTGTGAGATTAGCGCAACCTCGTGACACGGTGCAAGTGACGTTGCCGGGTAATCTGACCCTCGAAGGTCCCGTCGGGACGACCGTCGAGACGTTTTTGCGGGTCGCGTTTCCCGATCCTCCCGTGCCGTATATCGTGGCGCTGGTGGATGGGAAGCTACGGGAATTGACGTATGCGGTCAAACGGGACTGCAAGGTTGAGCCAATCAACCTCTCGCAATCCGATGGCGTGCGGGTCTATCGGCGCTCGCTTTCTTTCCTGATGATGGCCGTGGCGCGCAAGCTCTTCCCGGATGCAGAAATTTTCGTAGATCATTCGCTGCCTTTCGGCGGCTACTTTTGCGAGGTGCGCAACCGCGCCCCGTTCACTGACGCCGAGCTTCAAACGATCTCCGACGAGATGCGGCGGATGGTGGAGGCTGATTTGCCGATTGCGCGGACCAGTCTTCCTTTGGAAGAGGCGCTGGAGATTTTCGAAAATCGCGGTGAGACTGACAAAGTACTGCTTTTCCAGGGGCGCGAACGCAGCAAAAAAACCTATCTTCAACTGTACGGTTTGGACGAGTATCAGGACTATTTCCACGGCTATATGGTGCCTTCAACGGGCTACCTGAAGTATTACCGCCTGTTGTGTTGGGAAGATGGGTTTATCTTGCAATTTCCCCGCCGTCACGAACCGACGCAGTTGCAGCCTATCCAACAGAACCCGCAGCTTCTTTCCGTCTTCCGCGAGTACGGGCAATGGCTGCGCCTGCTAGGGGCCGAGAGCGTCGGCGGGTTGAACAGGATCGTCGAATGTGGCGAACTCAACAAGACGATTCTGGTATCCGAAGCGCTGCACGAACATCGTATCTCCGACATTGCGGATGAAATTTGGGATCGCCGCAAGAATGTGCGGGTCGTGCTCATTGCCGGGCCATCTTCCTCCGGGAAAACGACCTTCTCCAAACGGTTGGGGGTGCAACTTCTGGCGCACGGTTTGCGTCCTTTTGCGCTTGAACTGGACAATTACTTCCATAACCGTGAAGATACCCCGCGCGATGAGAACGGCGAATATGATTTCGAGGCGCTCGAAGCGTTGGATATCACATTTTTTAACGGACAACTCCAGGCTTTGCTGAAGGGCGACGAAGTCCAACTGCCCAAGTTCAACTTCTTCACCGGCGCGCGTGAGATGGGGCAGACGGTGCGTTTGCGACCGGAGCAAATCGTCATCGTGGAGGGCATCCACGGCCTCAACCCCAGCCTGATATACGCGCTCCCGAATGAGGTCCTCTATCGGGTCTACGTCTCCGCGCTCACCCAGCTCAACTTGGATCGTCACAACCGCGTGCCGACGACCGACACCCGCCTGATCCGGCGCATCACCCGTGACGCGCGCGCGCGGGGCTACAGTGCGACAGAAACAATCGCGCGCTGGGAAAGCGTCCGTCGCGGCGAAAAGCGCCACATCTTCCCCTACCAGGAAAACGCCGACGTGATGTTCAACTCGGCGCTGGTCTACGAGTTGTCGGTCCTCAAACCACTGGCCGAGCCGCTTCTGCTCCAGGTGGATGCGGATTCGCGGCAATGGGTTGAAGCCAAACGCCTGCTCACCTTTCTCCAGTGGTTCCTGCCGGCGCAACCCGGCCAGGTCCCCGAGAACTCGATTCTGCGTGAGTTTATCGGGGGATCATCCCTGGAAGAATTCCACTGGGACTAAGTCTTTGCGCCTATGAAACTATGTCCTCACTGCGCTTATGAACTCCCCGCGACGGTTGGGCTGTTATGTCCCAATTGCGGCGCGACGCTCCTCCCAGAGAAAAAGGCGCGGAAGCCGAAACCTGCTCTTCAGTTGCCGGCGTGGCTGCATAACCTTCGCCCACCGGTGCGCGTGTCGCAAGCGCCTACTCCGCCATCCCCTAAGCTGCAAAAACCCAAACCGGCGGGGCAGCCGTCGAAACCGCTTTCACAGCCATCGTCCCAGGCAAAAATGCCCCGGTCCACCCGACCCCGTCCAGAGAAGGTCGCGCGGGCGACAGCATCCCCGTCGCGCCTTATTCGACGGCTGCTCATCGCATTGCTCGCTCTGGTCTTTTTTGTGGCTGTGTTGGCTGTGTCGGCGTATGCGGGTCTTTATTATGGCGAACGAGACCGGCAAACGGCGCGCGTGGATGTCGTGCAGACGCACTACACGGCTGGATTGCAGGCGTTGAACGATGGACGCTTCGAACGCGCCGCCGCCGAGTTCCAGTACGTGCTGCAACTTGATCCCCAGCACGCCCTGGCAACGCAGGGCTTGACCGAGGCCCGCGCGCGTCTGGCCGTGCAGCCGACACCGACGCTCGAAGCAGTGGTCTCGCTGTCGGAGCAACTGCTAGAACAGGCGCGCGCATCGTTTGCCGCAGCAGATTGGGTGGCGACGGCTCGGACGTTGACGCAGCTCCGCGCGCTTGATCTTGACTACAGCCGCGAAATCGTCGAGGATATGCTCTTCACCAGCCTGTACAACGCGGGGATCGCATTTCTAGAGGAAGACGCGCTTGAGGTGGGCATTTCCAATCTCGATCAGGCTATTGCCTTGCGTCCCCTGGATGCGAACGCCGTGAACCAGCGCAACCTGGCGGCGCGCTACCTGGATGCACTCAACTACTGGGGCGTGGATTGGGAGCTGTGTATCGAGCACTTCACGGCACTCTATGCCACTAACCCCGGCTACAAGGACGTGGCGCAGCGCGTCTATCAGGCCTATCTCGCCTACGCGGATTACTTCGCTATGCAGGGCGAGATGTGCCCGGCGGAGATGCAGTACACGCAGGCATTGCGTATGTACGCCGATCCCACCATTGACCAAAAGCGCGCCGACGCGGCTCAGGTGTGCCTCGTCGCCACACCGACACCCCTGGATGGTGTGACACCGCACCTGACCCCGCAGCCCGTCCCCGGCTTCACCTACGGGCGGCTGGCCTATCCTGTCTACAACAGCGCCAGCGGCGGCTACGACATCTACGCGCTCTACGCCGACGGGCGCATCCTCCGCGCCGCGATTGGGGCGGATCAGCCCTGGTGGGAATTGGGGACGGGGCGGTTGGCCTACCGCGATAAAGTGGCCGGCGGGGTAAAGATGGTGCTGCCGGAAGAGGGCATCCCCCTGCAACTGCTCGCGCCGTTGGGTCAGGCCTGGCCGGCACTTTCGCCTGACAGCCGGCGCGTGGCCTACGCCTCCGCCGCCGATGGCGCGTGGACGATCTACGTTGCCAACAGCGACGGCTCCGGCGAATCGCGCCGCCTGGGGGCGGGATGGGCGCCGGCGTGGGGCGCATCGGGATTGTTGGCCTATACCGGCTGCGACGCGACGGGGGTGTGCGGCATCACCCTCGACAATCCCGACGACGATCAGCCTGGCACACGGTTAACCGGCAGCGAGAACGACAACGCGGTCAGTTGGGCGCCGGCGGGCAATATGATGGCGTACATGACAAACGTTACCGGCAACTGGGACATTATCCTGCTCAGTCCGCAGGGCGGCGTGCAGCAAGTAACGTTTGATGCGTCGGATGAAGGGTTGCCCGTCTGGTCGCCTGACGGTGGGCGACTGGGTTTCGTGAGCAATGCAGGTGGAAATTGGGCTATCTACGTGATGCAACTGGATGGGCAGAACATCCAACGCATCCTTGACCTTGGTCCTTCGCTGCCGGGATGGGAGAATCAACGGCTCTCCTGGGTTCCTTGATAGGTGAAACCGGCCTTGATAGGTGAAACCGACCTTGACGAAAGCGCCAAATCGGGTATAACTCAAGTGTTCGGGGCGTAGCGCAGTTTGGTTCAGCGCGCACGGTTTGGGTCCGTGAGGTCGGAGGTTCAAATCCTCTCGCCCCGACTGTAATAAACACGGCGCGCCACTTGAGGCGCGCCGATTTTGTTGAGCGGTAAGAAACACCGATACTTGTCCGCGCAATACCCCCTCGACTTGTCTATTTCTTCAAGATAGCACGCACGAGGGCGAACAAGCCCTTGAAAAACCGACCGTTCATCATCAGCAGCAAGGCTTCCAACATCTCACGATTGAGGGGGGTGTCGCCCATCAGCATACTCCGCAACGGCATTTCACGGGACATGGCTTCCATAAGTAACGCCATAGGGGTGTCTTCTTTTCCCGCCACCATCTTGCCCATTTGCTTTTTCATTATGCCGGCAAACTGCCGACCAATGAGCGACTCGCGCATATCGCCGAGGGGGGTGTTGAGAGTGTACTGGCCTTTTTGCGTCTCCTGGTTGGGCGGGACAGCGCGCCCTAGCAGCGCCTCGAAGTCCTCTTGGCTGACGACCGCGCCCTTGGGGAAGGTGTGGTAGACGGTAGGCTCCGTCCAGTCGGCAGTGGGCTGCGCGGATGCAATCTCAATAGTGGCACTGAGGCGAATGTCCTGCGACGACGCGCCCACCAGAATTTCGAATGTCCCGGCCTCGACGCGCCACTCCTTGAGTTGCGGAGCGTAGTAGGCAAAGGCGCGCCGGTCCAGGTCGAGCGTCACTTCGGTTTCTTCGCCCGGTTGCAAAGCGACTTTGGCGAACCCCTTGAGTTCCTTCGCGGGGCGGAACGCGGTGGATTCGACATCCCGCACGTAAAGCTGGATGACCTCTTGCCCGGCCACTTTCCCGGTGTTTTTGACCTTGAACGTGACGGTAAGTGATTGGCTGTCCGAGCCTTCGGGCCGGTTCAGCGCCAGGTCGCGGTACGCGAAACGGGTGTAGCTCAGCCCGTGCCCAAAGGGGAACAACACGGGCTGTCCAACGGTGTCGTAATAGCGGTAGCCCACGTAGAGGCTTTCGCGGTATTCCACCGTGACCGGCCCGCCGGGGAAGGTGCGATACGCCGGGGTGTCTTCCAGCTTGAGGGGGAAGGTCTCGGCCAGCTTGCCGCTTGGGTTGACTTCCCCAAACAAGATGTCGGCGATCCCGCCCGCGCCGGCCTGCCCGCCGAGGTAGCCTTCCAGGATGCAGGGCACGTCCTGCGCCCACGGCATTTCGACGGGCGAACCATTGCTCAGCACGACCACGACGTTCGGGTGCGCAGCGGCGATCCGCTTGATGAGGGCATCGTGGCCGGGCGGCAGCTTCATGTGCGTGCGGTCCACGCCTTCGGTTTCGTACAGGTCGGTCAGGCCGGCGCAGATGATGACGACCTCCGCTGTTTCAGCCACGGTCAGGGCTTCTTGAATCAAGGCTTCGTCCGGCTGATCGCCCTTTTCCGTGTAGCCGGGCGCGTAGGCGAGCGTGTCCGCGCCGAGAAGCTTGAGCATCTCATCGTGCAGATTGTCGAGCCGGGTGGGATTCATCAGCGAGCTACCCGCGCCCTGGTAGCGGGGGACTTTCGCAAAGCGGCCAATCAGGGCA
>DAOUAQ010000315.1:0-12502 GCA_034433375.1 Anaerolineae bacterium
GCGCGGGTGAACCAGCGGAAGTCTTCCAGTTCGCCATCGTCGCAATCCGGTCCGGCGCAGAGCGTGTCATCCACGGTTTCCGCCGTGAAGCCGAGCATCAGCGAGCTAGGGAAGGGCCAGGGTTGTGAGGAGTGATAGTGGACGGCGGCCACGCGCGCGCCGGTCTCCTCCTGGACTTCGCGCGCAACGGCGTCTTCCAGGCTTTCGCCCGGCGCGACGAAACCGGCGATATTCGAGTAGCGCCCTTTGGCCCAGGTGGGCTGCCGTCCAAGTAGAATTTTGTCGCCGTACACGGTACTGACGATGATGGCGGGATCGGTGCGGGGGAAGTGGGACTGCTTGCACGCCGGGTTGGCGCAGACGCGCAAGTGTCCACCTTCGCGGCTCTCCGTGGGACTGCCGCACGCGCCGCAAAAACGGTGCTGCGCGTGCCAGTAGGCCATCGCCCTGGCGTAGGCCAGCATCCCGCCGTCGAAGCGACTGAGCAGCGGGCTGATCCGCCGCAAGTCCTGGAAGGCGCCGCGCGCCGTCAGTGTCTCCGGCGGCTCCGCTGCTGCGGGCAGATCGAAGGCGGCGTAGGCGCGCTCATCCGCCACGCCGAGCACGGTGAGCGACGCAGCCTGCGGCAGGAACACCGCCGCCTCCGCCGCCGTCAGCCACACCGGGCCTGGCGGATCGCCGGGCGCGATGAGCGGCTGCAACCGCCACAGCGGCAGGAAGCGGGTTTGCGGGGCTGTGAGTTGCGCTGCCACCCACGCATCGTCTTGCAGTTGGCGATGCGCGCGATCCAGCTTGTAGTCGGTGAACAGGTTGCGAGCAGATTTTTGTAGATGCGCCATCGTTGATGTCCTTAGAAACGTGATTTTAGCGTATTTTCGTAAATCTGCCGGAAATCGGCCTCGTCGAAGCCAAAGGTGTCCGCCAGCAGTTGATATTCCGATGTCAGACTGTTCAGGAAGGGGCCGGGGTCGTCGGTGTTGACGCTGAAGTTCAACCCCAGGTCGCGTGCCTGGCGGATGGGGTGTTCTTCGATGCGCGCCACACTGCCGGTTTTGACGTTGCTGGTGGGGCACATCTCGATGTGGGTCTGGCGCTCCCGGAACAGCGCGACGAGCGCCGGGTCGCGGAACAGGCTCACGCCGTGGCCGATGCGGTCGGGATAGCCGTACTCCAGCGCATCCCACACCGATTCCGGCCCGCGCCACTCTCCGGCGTGGATTTCGATGCCCAGGCCGGCCTCGTGACAGCGCGCGAATGTCCGCGCGTAGGTCTTGACCGGGTTCTTGTCCTCCGGCCCTGCCAGCGCGATTCCTACCACCAGGCCGGTCGCGTGCAGCGCGATGACCCGGTCCACCAGTTCTTCCACGATTTCTGGCGGCCTGCCGCGTCCAAAGATGACGAGGAAGGCCACGTCGAGGTCACCCGCCGCGTGCTGGTTGACCCAGGCGCGCAGCGCGGTGAAGACCTCGGTGGCAGCGGCGATGTCGAGGGGGACTTCGCTTGAGCCGATCAGTATCTCGGCATAACGCGCGTTTTGCGTCTTCAGCGCCGCGATGTGCTGCGCCAGGATCGGGAAAAAGCGCGTTAAGTGCCCGCTGATGGGCGCCACGGCGCGCCACCAACGCCAAAAGCTCTCAAAATCTGCGACAGGGTAGTAGGGCGCGAAATCTTCCGGCGCGATAGGGAACGCCGGATCATCGCGGCGGATGGCGCGGGCCATCGCCGGGCTGAGGATGCCGTCGAGGTGGCAGTGCAGCTCGGCTTTGGGGAGCGCTCGTATGTTCACAGAGAAGCTCAGGTCGAGACGACGCCGATTCCCAACGTTCCAGGTCCGCCGTGGGTGGCGAGGGCCATGCCCACTTCGATGATGGGAATGGATTCCACCGGGAACCCGGTTTCGGCAGCCAGGGTTGCGGCCAGTTCGCGGGCCTCGTCCAGACAGGCGACGTGCGCGATGGTGATGCTTTCGGCGGGGGAATGGCTCAATGCCAGTTCCAACAGGCGTTGTTTGGCGACCTGGCGTCCCCGGAGTTTTTCGACGAGGACCAGTTCACCATCCTGCACGTTGAGCATCGGCCGGATTTTGAGCAGCCCGGCGAGGATGCCACTCACTTTGCTGGCTCTGCCGCCCTTGACCAGGTATTGGACAGTATCGAGTGTGATGTACAGGTGCAGCTTCTCGCGGCACATTTCGACAGCGCGTACCACCTCCGCGAGGGTGCAACCCGCGCGCGCGGCCTGCGCTGCGGCGCGGACGATGTGCCCCTGGCAGATGGCTAACGATTGCGAATCCACCACGGCGACCTGGTCAGGCAAGAAACGCTGACTGGCGACCACCGCCGCGTTGTAAGTGGCGCTGAGCTTGCTCGTGACGGTGATGCACACTACCTGATCGCCGGCTTCTACGACCTCACGAAAGACGCGCTCGAAGTCGCCGGACGAGGGCGCGGACGTCTTGGGCCAGACCGTCCTGGCTTTGGCCCAGAATTCCGCCATTGGGATGGTCTTGTCCGGGTATTGCTCATCCCCAAAGAGAAAGATGAGCGGCACGCTCGTGACGCCGAGTTCCTGTTCCATGCCCGCCGGCAAATCGCAACTGGTATCGGTGACAATTTTGACAGCCATAACAGTCCTCCCTTTGAAAATAATTGCACGTTGAAAGTTACAAGTTTGGTCCTCATATCAGCACCGATCTGTGGTGAGATTGCGCTTCCACAGACCGACGATGAGGGCTACGAGGAGGAAGATGACGGTGTAGGCGGGGGCGTTGAAGGTGAGGTGGGAGATGTCGAACGGGCCGTAGGGGACGTACCACCCCGCCTGCCCGGCAACCGCGATGATCCACACCGCAGCGGCGGCGTAACAGGCCATGCCGATCCCGGCCCACAATCCCGCCCCGCACGCAGCGAGGACGATGGGGATGACGAACCCGGCAGCGGCCGGCGACCCCAATCCGTAGCTGCCCGCGTCCAGCGTGATGAGAACGGCCAGCAAGCCCGCCAGCAACCAGACAGCCACCGTCCCATGCCCCTGGCGCGCCAACACTGCGATGCCCGCCAGAATGAGACAGAAGACGCCGCCTGCCACCACGGTCTCCCACTGCAAATCGCCGCTGATGAGCCACACGAGGATCAATAGCAGGATCGCCGTCGCCAGGCCCAGGCACGTCGCAATGACCAGCCCCACCCGGCTCCGGTGCAGCGCGTCGTCAGTGGAGGGCAGCAGTCTCGCCCACATGGCTGCCAGCTTGCGCTTCAATGCGCCGTACACCCTTCAAGTTCCGCACAGAACGCCTGGCAGATTTCTGCCGTGGTACCGGCGTAAAGGATGTAGAACTCATTGTTATCGCGTTTGAGCGTGTAGCTGGCGGAGCACGGTTCGATGCCGAAGCTCTGGATGCTCGGTTTACCCGGCTCTGGCGTGGGTTTAACGCACGCGAGGAGGTTCCGAGGATCAAGCAGCGCGTTCCGGTCAGCGATGGCGACTGCGCCGGCCGAGAGTGGATTTTCCTTGTGGCTGTAGATGCGCGCCCGCGCCGCGCCGACGTCCTGGTAGCAGCCGATAAACTTGTCCACGCCGAGGAATAGCGCGCCCATTTCGGGATGCCCGGCGAGCAGCGCAGCCCCTTCGCTCAGCGTGCCCAGATAGTCGGTGAGCGTTTGTCCTTCAATGACCGTGTACTCCGGCAGATCGGGCAGCATGTCCACGACCGGAGGCGTCTCCGGCGTCGGCTGCAAGAGGCCGGCGATGAGATCGCAGCCACTCAGTATGGTGGCGAGGAGAGCGAACGTGATCAGGCAGGTTATATGTTTGGACATTGTGTACCCCCTGGCAAAGTCGTGTGAAAGTTTGAATGGGCGAGTTTCTTCTCTATTGTAGCACGACTCTGCTCACGCGCTACAACGCCCGTTGTTGCTCCCTAATCCGGCTGGTGCTACAATCTGGGGCAGATCGTTTTTAGAGGGAAAGACAAGGCTAAAGGAGAGACAATGCTGGCTGAACACGTTGGTGAACACCTGATGGCGCGGAATTGGCGCGTGGCCGTGGCGGAATCCGCCACCGGCGGCCTCATTGGGCACATGCTGACGCAGGTATCGGGCAGCTCGCGGTACTTCTGGGGTGGCATTATTGCCTACGATAACGCCGTCAAGATGCGGCTGCTAGGGGTGCGTGAAGAAACGCTTGCCCGTTGGGGCGCGGTGAGCGCCGCTGTGGCGCTGGAGATGGCGGCGGGCGCGCGCCGCGCGCTAGGGGTGGAAGTCGCCGTCAGTGTCACCGGCATCGCCGGGCCGACGGGCGCGACCGCGTCGAAGCCGGTGGGGCTGTACTACCTGGGCCTGGCGACGCCGACCGAGCGGTGGGCCTGGCGTCACCTCTTCACTGGTGACCGTGCCGCCAATAACGAGTTTGCCTCCTACGCCGCCCTACGCCATCTCGTCGAATACCTGGGGATGCGATGAGGCGGTGAGGGGGTGGGGAAGTGAGGGAGTGATGGAGTGGGGGAGTGAGGGGGTGTGGGAGTGTGGGGGTGAGGGAGTGATTCGCTACTTCCTTACTCCCCTACTCCCCTACCCCTCTACTCCCCCACTCCCCTACTCCCCACTCTCCTCATCTGCGGTTTTGCCCTGCTGAATTTCCGCGACGAAATGTTCCAGGCCTGCTTTGATGCGTTTGACGGCGCGTTGGCCTTTGGCATTGTAGAAAGCCTGCCCCAAATCTTGCGCGCATTGGGCGAGGCGGACACTGTTGCTGTTCGCCAGGGTGCGCGCCGTGCGGCGCATCACACGCATGAACTCGCGCAGCGGCTCGATGTCGCCGAGCTGGATGGGTGCTTTGCCGCGCCCCGGTACGATCTGGTGGATGGTCGTGCGGCGCGCCAGGGCGCTCAACGTGTTCAGCCAGCCTTTGGAGTCCCGCGTGTTGTCCAGCGGCGGCGGTTCGTCCACGGTGATGGTGTCCCCGGCAAAGAGCAAACTGTGTTCCGGGAGGGTGACCCACAGGCTGCCAGGCGCGGCGCCGGCGATGATGTCCAGTTCCACAGGCGGCGTCCGGAAATGGAGCTGGAAACGCATGTCGAAGGCAAAGGTGGGGGGATGTGGCCGAATTCTACCAAGCTCTTCGGCTTCTTCGGGGTGCTGCGCGATGAAGATTTGCAGCATGTCGCGCCACTCGCGTTCATCGTAAGCGGTGATGGCGCGCAGCGTAGCCTTCGCCGCGATGAGGGGAATGTTCCACAGGGACGCAGCGACTTGCTTTTCCAACGTCGCGTCAGTGATGATGGCGTAACGTGGTTGTCCTGCGATCTGTCTGATTTGCTCTTGCCAGGCCCAGGCGTGGCTGGGTCGCGGCGGAATATCCACGGCAATCGCGCCGTTATCCGTGACGATCAATCCGACGTTGTACGGCGGATACCTCGATTCCACAAAGATGCCGGGAGCAATTTCTTGCATATTCCCTCCAATGATTTCAGATTTAGTCTCTATCCGAAAATTACGCTTTCGAGCGTTTCTGGTGCGTCAACGGTGAATTTTCGGATAGGTTCTTAGTGATTGGAGATTGGGTGATTGGAGATTGAGTGATTGGAGATTGGGTGATTGGTGATTGGTGATTTAAAAAAGACCATTCCTCACCCCCTCACCTCCTCACTCCCTCACTCCCCCACTCCTCCGCATGGCCGCCATAATCGCCTCGTGAGGATGGGCTTCCACGCCGCCCTGCGCGATGGCTGGGGATCCGCCGCCGCGCCCACCGAGTGCGCCGGTCACGTCCCGCAGAAGCGCCCCGGCATCGTAGCGCGGCAGATCGTTGCTGCGGGCGACGACCAGGCGCACGCCTTTCTCCTCGGTGACGGCGAGCAGGAGCAAGGTGTGGGGACGCTCGCGCAGCCGGTTGGCGATCACGCGCGCGTCGGCGAACGTGCGGTCGTTCCAGTGGGCGACGATGCGCCGGGCGCCGTCCACTTCCGGCGTCTCTGCCCACAAGCGATCGGCTTCCAATTCCAGCAGTTGGCTCTGCGCTTTGTTCAGCGCGCGGCGGGTCGTTTGTAGCTCGTCTTGCAGGCGGACGACGGCCTGCGGGACTTCATCCTGGCTCATGCTGAGCGCGCTGCCGGCTTCGCGCAGGGTGTGCAGCGCGCGGCGGTAATCGCGTAGCGCCCGTTCCCCACACAGGAAGGTGACGCGCGAACCGCCTTTATAGCGTTCGATGCCCGTGATTTTGATCAGCCCAATCTCGCCCGTAGCCTGGACGTGCGTTCCGCCGCAGGCCGAAGCGTCGTACCCCTCAACCCATATCACGCGAATGTCCTCGTCGCTGGGGACAGCGCGCACCTGCGGCGGTTTGCGCAGGGGGATGTCGCGCAGGGTGTCGCGGGTGACGGTGTGGATGGTGACCGGGCGGTTTTCCCAGACGACGCAGTTCACCTCATCTTCAACCTGGAAGGCGAGGTCCCAGGTGAGTTGGGGGAAGTCGAGATCAATGGTGCTGGCGTCGGTCCCCAGGTGAAAGCCAACCGTCTGCGCCTGCGCCACGGCGATGAAGGCGGCAGAGAGCAGGTGCTGGCCCGTGTGCTGCTGCATGTGATCGAAACGCCGGGGCCAGTCAATGACGCCGCTAACCGTATCGCCTGGAGCGACATTCTGCGCGAGCGCAGCCGCAAGCAGGTGCCATATCGCGCCATCCTCTTCGTCCCACACATCCACCACGGGGATACCGGCAAGGCTCCCCGTGTCGTGCGGCTGCCCTCCGGAGGTGGGATAGAACGCGGTTTGATCCACTTGCACGGCCGGCCCACGTTCCGTATCGCGCTGTGCGACGACGCGCGCCTGGAATGTGCGCAGCGTGGAATCGTCGTAGTACAGCCGTCGCGTCACGCGCCCTCCTCAGAATGGTAAATGGCATTTTCGGGCAGGCGGCGTGGAATGGTAAAGGCAAAGACCGATCCCTTGTTTATCTCACTCTGCACGCCGATGTGCCCACCGTGGGCTTCGATCGCTAACTTGCAGAAAGCCAGGCCGATGCCGGCGCCACGCTGTTGCTGTCCACGCGCGCGGTAGAACATCTCGAAGAGGTGCGCGCGATCCTCCAGTGGAATTCCCGGCCCGGTATCGCTGACGGAGAAGTGGAAGTCGTGGGCATCGGCGTGGATCGAGAGGGTGATCGCGCCGCCATCGGGCGTATACTTGGCCGCGTTGTCGAGTAGATTGAGCAACACCCGCCGCAATAAGTCCACATCCCCTTGCATAGTTGGCAGCGTATCCTGGATGCGTTGGATGAGCGTGTGTCTGCGCCGCCTGATGTTCGGCTGGATGGTCTCAACCACATCGGCGATCATATCGGGGACGCGGATCGCGGATACGGTGAGCGTTTTGTGGGTAGTGGTGAGTCGTCGGGCGTCCAATATATTGCTGATGAGACGCTCCATCCGCTGCGCGCTGCGCAATCCGATCTCCAACACTTGCTCCATCGGGATGGTGACGTCCTTTTCCCGCCACGCCGTCATCAGCAGTTCCAGCGTGTTGGTGATATTGCTGAGCGGCACGCGCAGGTCGTGGACGATCATGTGGGAGAGTTGTTCGCGCATCTCGTCCAATTCGACCCGGTCGGTGATGTCGTGGGCCAGCCATTGATATGCGCCGTCGGGCAGGTAGTGCGGCAAATACGATAAATATACGTCCAGGATGCGTTCTTCCGCTTTAGGGGTGCTGGTTTTGATTTCCCAGGTCACAATGCCCTCGGCGGCCACCTGCGCTTTGAGGGCGTCATATTGCGCGGCGGTGAGGGCCAATTGGGCCAGACCTGCAGTTTGTGTGGCCTCATCGGCATGATCGGCGGTTGAGGATATGGGCAGAAGCCCTTGCGCCGCCCGGTTCACTTCGAGGAAATGCCCCTGTGGATCGAGGATGATGATGGGGTCGAGGTTTTGCTCGAAGAGGGTCTGGTAACGCGCTTCAGCGCGGCGGACCTGCTCAAAGAGCCGCGCATTTTGGATAGCCGGAGCGGCCAGAGAGGCCAGCGCCGTCATAACCTCCTGGGCCTCCTGCAAGTCGGTAAGGGGATTGGGATTGATCATCTCCACGACGGCGACCGTCTGATCACCGATTTTCACCGGGATGGCGAGGATGGCGGTGGTCTGGAATCCCGTTTCTGCGTCGGCGTCGGGATAGAACCGTTGATCCTGATAGGCGTTGGCGACCCACAACTGCTGTCCATGCTCGGCCACCCAACCGACGATGCCGGCGCCTTTCGCCATCTCCATACCGACGATCTGCTGCGCGCTTTTGCCGGAGGCGGCGCGAAAGGCCAGTGAACCGTCGCGCATGACGAGCGCGACAGAGACAGCATCGGGTTGAAAGTGCTGGTGGGTGAGGATCATGAGCTGCTGCAAGACCTCATCCGTGTCCAACCGCGCGCTGATGGTGAGGGCGGCCTGGTAAAGAAAAGAACCTGTTGCGCTGCTCGCGTGTTCAGTCAAAGTTCACCACTTCCTTTCCCTGAAGCCTTTCCAGGATGCGGGTGATGATTAACTCGAGGTGATCCCCGTTGGCGACAAAATCCAGACGGTCCGATGGAATGGTCAAAATAGGACACAGCGAGAAGTGGTCGAACCAATCTTCGTAAAGCGTATTCAACTTTTCGAGGTAATCCGCCGTGATCTGGCGTTCGTAAGTGCGCCCACGCTGCTGGATGCGCTTGACGAGGGTGGGCACGGAAGCGCGCAAGTACAGCACGAGGTTCGGCGGTGGCAGAATGGAGGTCACGGCCTGGTAGAGATCGCAGTAGGTACTGTAGTCGCGCGCCTCCATTGATCCCTGGTCGTACAGGTTGCGGGCGAAAATCTCCGCGTCCTCGTAGACAGTGCGGTCTTGGATGACCGAGTCAGGCCGGTCCAGCAGTTGCCGGTGGTGGCGCAAACGGCGCGCCAGAAAGAATACCTGCGAGTGGAAGCTCCACCGCGACATGTCGCCGTAGAAATCGGCCAGGTAGGGGTTGTCGTTGACCCCTTCCAGGAACGGTTCCCATCCCAGATGTTGACTGAGGAGAGAGGTCAGCGTTGATTTTCCGACGCCAATGTTGCCGGCGATGCCGATAAAGTGTTTTGTCATCCTGTTTTCACCCCTCCTCGTTGAGGTTGACGTCTGTGCGTTGGGACAGCGCCTGGAGGGCGCGCGCTGCGTCGCGGAGCGCCGCCTGGATCGCTTCCGGCGCGCCTTCCGGGCCGATGGGCGGCTGCTGTGACAGCGCGCCGCCGATACGCCCGACCGCTTCGGCTAACGCCAGGAAGTCGCCAAGCACATGCCAGTTGGCCTCGCTGCGTGGTTCGGGGACGGGAGCTGAAATGAGCGTCCACGCCGGACGCGGCGGAAGTGGCGTGACGATTTCCGGCAGCCTGGGCTGGCGCACGCCGGCCAGCGCCGCGCGGATGCGGTTTTCGATGTCGTCCAAATCCGTGGGGCGGCGCACAAAATCAATCTCATCCGAATCAATCACCAGCAACGGTGTCGCCTCGTATTGGACGAAGAGCGTCTCATACTCCTGCCGCAGCGCTGCGATGTAGCCACGCTCCATCTGGCGCTCGTAGGTGCGGTCGCGCATCGCAATCCGCGCCATCAGCGTCTCCATCTCGGCCCGCAGGTAGACCACCAAATCCGGCGGCGTCACCTTCTCGGACAAAGCGTCGTACAGACGATCATACATCGCCAACTCATCCTCGCTGGTGATGTTGAGATGGGCAAAGAGCCGGTCCTTGCCGAAGAAGTAATCCGAGAACAGTGCGCCGTGGCGTAGACGTTCGGTGGCGGCTTGCTGCTGACGATAGCGGCTGAGCAGGAAGAAGAGCTGCGTCTGGAAGGCGTAGCGCGCGCGGTCGCCGTAGAAATCGGAGAGAAAGGGGTTCTCGTCGAAGGCTTCCAGGATCGTGCCGCCGTCGAAGCGGGGTTGCAAGAGCCGCGCCAGCGTTGTTTTTCCCACGCCGATCACGCCCTCAATGGCAATGTATGGATGATGTTCGGTCACGCCCACCCCCTGAGTATAGTCCGGAGTCCGGAGTCCGAAGTCGAAAGTCGAAAGTCTGTAGTAAGGATACCCGCGTCAACAGAAAAGTCAAGACCTTCGCAAGAAAAATAACATTTCAATCCCCAGAGGCAAAAATATCTTCTCGCTTTACCGTCGTCTTCATGTACTCCCGTATCATTTATTCCCTTTATCCGTGGTGGCTGCCCGCGTGCTCGCCTGCCAGATACCCCGTGCTGAACGCCGCCTGCAAGTTGAATCCGCCTGTATCGGCGGCGATGTCCAGCGTCTCGCCGACGATGTGTAAGCCCTTGACCAGGCGCGACTCGAAGCTCACCGGATCCACTTCCTTGAGGGCCACGCCGCCCGCCGTCACCATCCCTGCAACCAGCGGCAGCGCGCCGGTGATCTCCCAGCGGAAATCCTTGAGCAGCGCGACGATGCGCGTGCGTTCCTCTGCCCGGATGGTGTGGACGGGCCGGTCGGCGGCGATGCCGCTCAACCCGGCGAGCGCGTCCGCCAGCGTTGCGGGAACCCAGCCCTTGAGCAGGTTCGCCAGCAAACGTTGCGCGTTTTCTTCGAACTCACGCTGCAACCGCGCGTGGACTTCCTGCTCGGTCATCCCCGGCTTGAGATCAATGCTGAGCGTCACTTTAGCGCCGCCGCGCAGCGCATCCACTGCCGCCAGCGACGCCGTGAGAATGAGCGGGCCGGAGACGCCGAAGTGCGTGAACAGCATTTCGCCGGTCGGCGGCATGGGGTAGGGGAGGCGTAAGGGTTTGCCTGGGTCGTCGCCCTTTCGCGCATAGAACGCGCAAGCCACGTTGCGCAGGCTCACACCCTGCAATGCCTTGGCCAGCGCGCGCTCGGCCACGGTTAGAGGGACAAGCGCCGGTCGCAGTGGAACAATCGTGTGCCCGGCCTCCTGCGCCATGCGGTAGCCGTCGCCCGTGGAGCCGGTATCGGGCCACGAAGCGCCACCCGTCGCCAAAATGACCGCGTGCGCCGGGATGCGCTCGCCGCCCCGCACGCCCACGCCGATGCTCTCTCCGTCAACGACCAGGATGCGCTGAACCTCTGCGCGGTAGCGGATGTCCACGCCGTTTGATGTGGCATAACGCAGCAGCGCATCCCGCACGTCACTGGCTTGCCCGGAGGCCGGGAAGATGCGCCCGCCGCGCTCGTCCTGCGTTTCCACGCCATAACGCGCCAGCAGCGCCAGCAGCTCATCGCGGAAAAAGCGGTGGTAGGCGTTCCGTAGGAATTGTCCGTTGCGCCCGTAATGTTCGAGGAATTTCTCCAACGGCGCGGTGTTGGTGATGTTGCAGCGTTCTTGCCCGCTGACGAGGATTTTCTTGCCTGCCTCGCGCATCTTTTCTAGCAGGATCACGTCCGCGCCTACTTCGGCGGCGCGCCCGGCGGCGATCAAGCCTGCCGCTCCGCCCCCAATGACAATCACACGCCGGGTCATCGCCGTTCCTCGTGCAATCCCAGGACGATCAACCGCAAATCGGCGTCGGTCTCGTTAGCGATGTTGTGGAATTCGTCGCCGCGCACCAACGCCGCGTCGCCGGGCCGCAGCACCCGCGCCACGACGGGGCTACCGTTGGTAGGACGGTGGTAGAGCCGCCCTGCGCCGCCGATCACATAGTAGATGTGGAGAAAACCGGGATGCGTCTGTTGTCCGGTTGACGCGCCAGGCGAAAGCGTCAGATCGTGGAGAAAGGCGAATCTCGCCCCTTCCAGCAGACGTTCCGCCGTGCAGGGAAGTTCGCTGAAGAGCCAGCGCGCGATGGCCTCGCCGTGCCCTTGCCAGGGTTCGGGCATCTCCGGCGCGGGTTCCGCCGGGCTGTAACGCACGCGCTTGCTATGCGCCGCGCGCTTGAACGTGACGCCAAAGACCTGATCGTAAGGCGCGCGGTTGATATTCGCCCACGTATCTTGATGAAACACTGCGGCGTCCACCGGCTCCGGCCCCCAGGGCGTTTCTTCGACTAACGTGCTTTCGGGTGTGTCTATATTTTTCATAAGCATCCTTCCTACTTGATGTCGAAATGTTTGAGCGTTCAAACATTTCGACGTTTCAACGGTTAGCATAGTCAACTTTACGCGCTTGTCAATTTCAGCCCACCAGCCAGCGGGTGACGATAGCGATGACCTGTCCCGCCGGCCAGAGCAGCAATTGCGCCGCGAGCGTGCCGACGAGTTGCGCGCCCACCTGCCAGATCGTGATGTACGTCACGTCCTTGAGCGGGCGCTCCTCGCGTAGCGCCTCGTCGGTGACGAGCGCGGCGACGGGATTGACGACGAAAATGGAGAGGAACAGGCCGCTGCCGGCCAGCATCGGCGAAAGACTGGTCGCCGTGCGCGCGCCCTCCGGGACAAGCGCGCTGGCGTACATCGCGGCGGCGTTGCTCACGGCGGCAATCGCCGTGACGAGCACGCTGGCGAGGAGGAAACGCTTGGGGAAAGGGCTACGGCGGGATTCGCG
>DAOUAQ010000316.1:0-5041 GCA_034433375.1 Anaerolineae bacterium
GCCTACGCCCTCAAGGATTCGCGCGGGACGGTGCTCCTTATTGATCCGTACTTCCCGAGGTCCCGTCCAGCGGAGAAATTCATCCGTCCACAACCGCCCGTGGTTGAGGCGGAATTTCCTGTCGACTACGTGCTGGTGACACACCGCCACAGCGATCACACCAACCCAGAGACGCTCACCCGTATCCACGCGGCATGGCCGGACGTCGTCGTCATCGGCCCGCCGGAGAGCATCGCGCAGGTGCTTGGCAAGACGCCCATCGAAGCAGATCGCACGATCACGATCCACGCGGGAGAATCGGTAACGGCTGGCGAGATCGTCATCCAGGCGTTTTGGTCGAAACCGCCGGAGGGCGATCCCGCCGCGGACATCGCGCCGCCGGACGTCGCCCACCTGGGCTACGTCATTGAGTTGGAGAGCATCCGGCTCTACGTCACCGGCGACGCTATCAACACCTTTGCTGATCACGATGAACTGCTCGCGCCCATCGCTGCGCTGAAACCGGACATCGGTTTCCTCACCACCCATCCCACCGAAGGCGAGTTCCCGTTCTTCGAAGACAGTGTCCGATTGGCGCAAAAACTCGGGCTAAAGACAGCGGTCCCCGCGCACTACGCATGTTTTGCCAAGCGGACGTATGATCCGCAAGCGTGGGCAGCGTTGTTTCCCGCTAAAGGTCCGCAACCATTGATCATCCCCTGGAACGCGCACATCATTTATCGTCCAAACGTTTGACTGCTTTAGGAGGAACAATGGACTTTGCCTATCTCAAAAACTTGATGGCGCAGCACGCCGAAATGATCCGGCAACTCACGGACGGGGTGACGCCGGAACAGGCTTGCTGGAAGCCAGACGCGGAGACCTGGTCGATCCTGGAAATCATCAACCACCTCTACGACGAGGAATGTGAGGACTTCCGCGCGCACCTGGACGTCATCCTTGACAAGCCGGAGGAAGGCTGGGGACACATCAGCCCATTCGAGTGGGTGACAGCGCGCCGTTATAACGAGCGCGACCTTGAGGCGTCCGTGCATAACTTCCTCGCCGAGCGCCGCGCCTCGCTGGCGTGGCTCGATAGCCTGGACGCGCCCAATTGGGAGGCGCACATCCCGACACCCTGGGATAGCGTCATGCGCGCGGGGGATATGTTCGCCTCCTGGGTTATCCACGACCAGTGGCATATCCAGCAACTCGTGCAGATTCGCCGGGCGTATACCATCGCGCAAGTCGCGCCGTATGACGTGCGTTACGCGGGGGAATTGTAAAACCCAAACTACAAAAGTCTCACGATTCACCTGGTTGGGCAAGTATCTATGCCGAACAATAGGTCTGCATTGCGCGATACGGGCTGAGACTTTTGTAGTCTGATTCGTGATGTTTTCATTGACAGTGAAAACTTTTTGCTGTATAATTTCATTATGAATGAAAACTCTTGGCGAACAAAGTGGACACACGATCAAATCCGGGCGCTGTTGCTGGAACAATTCGAGATGTTCCGGCAAGTCGACACTGGCATCCCGCGCGCCCGGTTAGTCGATGTCGAACAAGCTGCTTCACTGCCGCACGCCATCATCATTTCGGGATTACGGCGCGCGGGGAAGTCTACGCTGCTTGCGCAGATGGCGCGCAAGTTGGGTGAAGAGCAATACTACTACCTCAACTTCGAGGACGACCGCTTTTTGGGCTTTCAGGCGGAAGATGCCAACGCGGTGTATCAAACCCTGGTCGCGCTCTTTGGGGAACGCAAAACCTTTGTCGTGGATGAAATCCAGAACGTTCAGGGGTGGGAGCACTTTGTCCGCCGTTTTATGGACATGGGCTTCAAGTTTTACATCACCGGGTCGAACGCTTCATTGCTCAGCCGTGAGCTAGGCAGCCGGCTGACCGGGCGTTACGTGCCTATCGAATTGTTCCCCTTCTCGTTCGCCGAATTCCTGCATTTCCGAGGTTATGCAATACCCGACACGGCGCGTATGACGACGACTGACAAGGGCCTGCTGCGCCGTTATCTGGACGAGTACCTTCGCTTGGGTGGTATCCCTGAACCGCTCAAGTATCCTGATCTGCCATTGCTCCGCATCCTGTACGATGATGTGGTCTACCGGGATATCGCCGTTCGCTACGGGATTGATGAAGTTGGCGCGCTCAAAGAACTCGCGTATTACCTGGTGAGCAATCCGGCCGGCCTGATCTCGTACAATAAGCTCAAGCAGCAATTGCACCTGGGCAGTGTGAATACGGTCAAGAACTACATCGAGTATCTTGAGAATAGCTGGCTTGTTTTCACGGTGAACGTGTACGACTATTCGGTGAAACGCCAACAAATCGCGCCGAAAAAAGTCTATTGCATCGATACTGGCCTTGTTAACAGCGTCGGTTTCACTTTCTCTCCCAATGCAGGCAAGCTACTGGAAAACCTGGTATTCCTGGCGCTCCGGCGAAACACAAGCGAGATTTATTACTATATCACGCCCTCCGGCTTCGAGGTGGATTTCTATCTGCCGGAGACGCACCAACTGTTCCAGGTTGCACAAAACATCGAGCATCCGGCCACGCGGGAAAGGGAAATCCGCGCCCTGAGTGATGCATTGCGCGCCCTCAACCTCACCCACGGGATAATTTTAACCGACGCGAATTTGGACCCTGTCGAGGAAGATGGCATAACGATAGAAATCCGTTCAATGGCCGAATGGCTACTTGAGCTATGATCGCTTTGTCTGGTACAAATTTCACCACTAATCTTCACGATTCCACACTAATTTTCTATTTGTGAAGATTAGTGCAGATTCGTGGTTCCGAGGAGGCCAATTATGAAATTCACCGATGGATATTGGGGTATTCGAGAAGGCGTGACGCCGCACTACGCGGTGCATGTTTACGACGTCGATGCTGAACCCGACGCGCTGACCGTCTACGCGCCGACCCGCCGGGTCAATCATCGCGGCGACACGCTCAATCTGCCGTTGCTCACCGCGCGTTTCTCCGCGCCGGTGGAGAACGTCATCCGCGTGCAGGTATGGCATCACAAAGGCGGGCAACCGCGCAAGCCGGAATTCACGCTGTATCCGCAGCCCGCGCCGGATGTCGTCATCCACAACGCCGAAAAAGCCGCCACGCTGACGACCGGTCAACTGACCGCGCGCGTCGAAAAGGCCGGGGACTGGAAAGTGCAGTTCAAAGACGGCGACAGGGTCATCACCGAAAGCGGCTGGCGCGCGCTCGGCATGGTAGATACGCCTGAAGGCCGCTTCATCCACGAGCAACTGGCGCTCGGGGTGGGGGAGTGCGTCTACGGCCTGGGCGAGCGCTTCACGCCGTTCGTCAAAAACGGACAGATCGTCGATCTGTGGCAGGAAGATGGCGGCACCAGCAGCGAGCAGGCGTACAAGAACATCCCGCTCTACTTGACCAATCGCGGCTACGGCGTCTTCATCAACCACCCGGAGAAGGTCTCACTGGAAATCGCCTCGGAGAAGGTGGAGCGCGTGCAGTTCAGCGTGCCGGGCGAATACCTGGATTACTTCGTCATCTACGGCCCCACGCCCAAAGAGGTGCTCGATCGCTACACCGCGCTCACGGGACGACCCGCGCTGCCGCCGGCGTGGTCGTTTGGCCTGTGGCTGACCACATCCTTCGTCACGAACTACGACGAGGCCACCGTGACCAGCTTTATCGAAGGCATGGCCGACCGCGACCTGCCGCTGCACGTCTTCCACTTCGACTGCTTCTGGATGAAGGCATTTCACTGGTGCAACTTCGAGTGGGACCCGGCGGTCTTCCCCGATCCGGTGGGGATGCTGCAACGGCTCAAGGCGCGCGGCCTCAAGATTTGCGTGTGGATCAACCCGTACATCGCGCAGCGTTCGGCGCTCTTCGACGAGGGGCTGGCGCGCGGCTACCTGCTCCAGCGCGCGGACGGTTCCGTGTTCCAGTGGGACAAGTGGCAAGCGGGGATGGGGCTGGTGGACTTCACCAACCCGGCGGCGCGCCGCTGGTACGGCGATAAGCTACGCGCGCTGGTGGATATGGGTGTGGATTGCTTCAAGACCGACTTCGGCGAGCGCATTCCCACGGACGTTGTCTACTTCGACGGCTCGGACCCGGCGCTGATGCACAACTACTACACCCAACTCTACAACCAGACGGTGTTCGAGGCGCTGGAAGAGAAGCTCGGGGTGGGCGAGGCGACCGTCTTTGCGCGTTCGGCCACAGCGGGCGGGCAGCAGTATCCCGTCCACTGGGGCGGCGACAGCACCGCCACCTTCGAGTCGATGTCCGAGAGCTTGCGCGGCGGACTGTCGCTCGGCATGTCGGGGTTTGGCTTCTGGAGCCACGACATGGGTGGTTTCGAGTTGACGGCGTCGGCGGACGTGTACAAACGCTGGTGCGCGTTCGGCCTGCTCTCGTCGCACAGCCGTTTGCACGGCAACAGCTCTTATCGCGTGCCCTGGCTCTTCGACGAGGCCGGGTACGACGGCCCGACTGCCAGCGACGTGTTGCGCTTCTTCACCAAACTCAAGTGCCGCCTGATGCCCTACCTCTTCGATGCCGCTATCGAAGCCCACGAACACGGTACACCGATGCTGCGCGCGATGCCACTTGAATTTCCCGACGATCCCGGCTGCGACACGCTCGACCGGCAGTATATGCTCGGCGGTTCGCTACTCGTCGCGCCGATCTTCTCGCCTGATGGGAAGGTAGACTATTACCTGCCCGCAGGCCGCTGGACGAACTTCTTCAGCAACTCTGTGGTCGAAGGCGGGCGCTGGGTGCGCGAGACGCACGGCTATCTCAGCCTGCCGCTGATGGCGCGTCCTAACTCGATCATCGCGGTTGGCGCGAACGACCAGAAGCCCGATTACGATTTCGCCGACGGCGTGACGTTCCACCTCTTCGAGCTGGCGGACGGTGTGACGGCGATTGCGCGTGTGCCGACGCTCAAGGGTGAGACGGCGCTCACCGTCACCGCAACGCGCGCCGGGCAGGAGATTCGCGCCCAGGTCGAGGGCGCGACCAAGCCATGGAGCCTTGTGCTGCGGAA
>DAOUAQ010000317.1:0-4730 GCA_034433375.1 Anaerolineae bacterium
GCTCTCCGCGCGACTGACGCCCATCTCCCGCGTCGAAGCCACGTTGATGCTCGCCGGCATCTACGAGGATACCGGCAGCCTCACCTACGCTGCCACCTCGTCCCGCGACCTGCACGCCGCTGCGTGGCTCGTGGATCAAGGCGCGAGCCTGGAAATCGCCGCCGAATTCCTGGAACACCCTCTCACCCCCACGCAACAAACGATCTACGACACGCTCAAAGAAAACGTCGAAACGCTGCAAATTGACGGGCATCCGGTTGTCCTGAGTTGGGCGCAATCCCCGCCCAACACCGACGAGGAAATCTCGACGCTGGCGCACAAACTGCGCGATTTGCTCGATCCGTCGGCGCTGTTCGTGCTCGTGGAGATCAGCGGCAACACGCAACTGGTCACCCGCAGTGATACGGACGACATCAACGTCGCCAACGTCGCGGCGCACTTCGGGGGCGGCGGGCACAATCGCGCGGCCGCCGCGTTGATCCGGCAGCGTCCGGCCGCCGAGGTTTTCGCCGAGCTGCGCGACAAGTTGCCCGATTTCGTGCATCCACGCATCAAAGTGCGCGATCTGATGTCGCTCGGTGTGCGCACGGTGCATCCTTTCGATCCCATTGACCGGGTCTCGCAGCTTATGCTGCGCACCGGGCACGAAGGGTTCCCCGTCGTTGATCCGCAGGGCAAAATCCTGGGGCTGGTGACGCGCAACGCCGTGGATCGCGCGATGCAGCACCAATGGGATCGCCAACCCGTCGAGCGCATCATGCGCCCCGGTGAAGTCAGCGTGTCGCCGGACGATTCGACGGAGCGGGTGCGCACGTTGATGATCCACACCGGTTGGGGGCAAATCCCGGTCGTCGAAAATGCCCAACTCATCGGCGTGGTGACGCGCACCGATATGATCCGTCTGCCGCTCTCCGAAGCCAACGCCGAACAGCAGGACATCGTCCAGCGGATGGAGCGTTACTTCCCCAAGCCGCTGCTGGCGTTGATCCGCGCCATCGGCGCGCAGGCCGCGCGACAGGGGTATAACATCTACTTCGTGGGCGGCATCGTGCGCGACCTCCTGCTCGGCCAGCCGCTCGTGGACGTTGACATTGTCGTCGAAGGCAAGGCCATCGAGCTAGGGCGCGCGTTGGCGCAGCACTATGGTGGTGAGATTCACAGCCACAGCCGTTTCGGCACCGTGAAATGGACGCTGCCGGAATGGGGAGAGTTGGTAACGAGTAATCAGGGATTAGGAACTGGGAATCAGAAATTAGTAACGAGTAATCAGAAATTAGTAACTGGGAATCAGGAAACCGGGATTGGTCATCAGGGGTCAGGGAATAGAGAATCTCTACCGCCCAATCCCCAGTTACCGATTACCAATCCCCAGTTACCGATCACCAATCCCCAGTTACCGATTACCGATTACCGATTACCTGACTTCATCGACCTGGTAACGGCGCGGACGGAGTTCTACGAGCATCCGACGGCGCTGCCGCTGGTGGAGCGCAGTTCGATCAAGCAGGACTTACACCGGCGTGATTTCACGATCAACACACTCGCCATCCGCCTTGATCCGCAGCGGTGGGGCGAATTGCTGGATTTTTACGGCGGGAAGGCCGATCTTGAAGATGGGGTGATCCGCGTCTTGCACAGCCTGAGCTTCATTGATGATCCCACCCGCATCCTGCGCGCGGCGCGTTTTGAAGCGCGACTAGGCTTTCATCTGGACAAACAAAGCGAGGAATTGATCGCCGATGCGCTGCCGATGCTCGGGCGCATCACAGGAGGACGCATCCGCCACGAGCTCGATCTCATCTTCCGCGAGGCCGAACCCGAAGCCGCGCTGGACCGGCTTCAGACGCTCGGCGCACTCGCGCACATCCAGCCGGGATTGGTCAGCGATGCGTGGCTCCACGAACGCTTCGCCCGCCTGCGCCAGGCAACAGCTCTGACGATGTGGAACCTTGATCCTGAGTGCGGCATGGAGTTTCTCTACTGGGGATTGTTTCTCTACCGGCTGAATCCCGAAGCGCTGGAAAGCCTGGTCAAACGGATGCTGATGCGACATCAGTTCAGCGCCAGATTGCGTCTCTTGCCGACCTTACGAGAAGCGGCGACGCACCTGGAAAGCCTGGAGCGACCAAGCCGCATCGTCGCTCTGCTAGAGCCTTTGCCAGATGAACTCCTGGCGCTTGGTAGGATAGCGACCGACAGCCCCGGCGTCAAGGATAAACTGGAACGCTACACCTGCGAGTGGCGACACATCCGCCTGGCAACCACCGGCAAAGATTTGAAGCGCCTGGGGTTGCCGCCCGGCCCGCTGTACCGGCAAATCTTCGAGACGCTTCGCGCGGCGCGCCTCGATGGCGAGATTGCGACCCGCGAAGATGAAGAGCGGCGGATTATTGAAGTCTCTTTGACTTTATAGCCGGTTTCTTCTCCTAATCGGCAACGGGGTGACGCGCACACGCCGTTTGTCAACGACACAGAGAGCATGTTCCAGAGTTTCGACGGGTACGATTTGCAGCACCCGCTCTAGCAAAGCGCACATCTCCGCATCCGAATAGTTTCCACCCCGAAACAAAATAACACCAGGCCCGTTTGCCGCACTGAGCGCCAGCAATTGCAGAAAATCCAGATCCGCCGTAATGACAATGCGATTTTCATTGTGCGCCAATGCCAGCAAATCAGCATCAGCAGCGCGACCGGCATCAATGGTATGCGCATGAATACCGCTGTGTCCATGAGCGTGTAAGACGTTCAGCAACAGCGGGGAAACTGGCATATCCAATAACGCTTTCACATTGCTAACTCCAATACCGGAGCATCGGTCAGATAGACAGCATAGTTGAGCGCAGCGTCAATATCCTCAGCTTCCAGATAGGGGTAAGATCGCAAGATTGTTTCCGGCGTCTCGCCAGCCGCCAGCAACCCTAACAGCCGCGATACAGGAAAACGCAATCCCCGAATGCACGGCTTACCACCGCACACAGATGGATTAACGGTGATGCGCGGAAACTCGAATCCCTTCGTGTGTATCAATTCTTGGCACCTTACATCTGTTTGTACTTCCATCACGCGCCTCCTGCTCGTTCGAGTTCGTACCTTCATTATACACGCGCTTGGATTCTTTGCGCGCTGCGCTGGCCGCCCATGAAAGATTCCCGGTTTCTCAGAAGAAACCGGGAATCTTTGCGTTGTATCGCGGCTAGTGATCACGCAACACGAGCGGGAGGTAGATATGGTAATCATCCTCCGGCGGGACGCTGATTTCCAGCGGCGTCCAGTACGGCCACGAGACGTTGCCGGCGGCATCCTCGAATTTCACATAGAGTTCGGCATAATCCAGCATATCCCACACCAACGTTTCTTGATAAGCCACACGCGAGACGTTCTCGAAGAACCAGAAATCCGGGGAAAGCCAGAGGTGGGTGACAGGGCTGAGGTTGTCCTCGGCGCTTAACGTCATGGTGATGACCGTCCCGGATTGTCCCGCGACTTCGATAGCACCATACGGCGGTTCCCAGTCTACCAGGTAGGTGGTGGTATAGATGTCGGAGACGTTGCCGACCGCGTCGCGCAATTGCACGTAGAGCGTTTCAATGGTGTGCGCAGGAATGATCAGCGGATCCGTGAACGTGTAGGTTGGCTGGATGGGTACAGTCAGGTGAGACGAGTACGTTATCCAGAGCGTGTCGGTAAAGGCCGGGGTGTGACTCACGCGCGCGGCCTCTACTCCGCTCACATCGTCTGTGACAGACATAGCCAGTGTGACGGTCAGTGCGCCCGGTCCGACGACTTCTTCCAAGACCCGCAATGTTCCGGTGACCGGGATGGCCGGCGGCGTGGTGTCTACAATCACCTGTTGGCCGAAGGCGGTGGAGATATTACCGGCTTCATCGCGGGTGCGGACGTACACGGTATGCGCGCCATCCTCGGTGAAGGCAACCGGCACGATTGCCGTAAAAGATTCCCAGGTTGCACCAGCAAAGTCCGGGCGCGTGCTGACTTGCATGGCCGCCAGCCCGCTGCTGTCGTCACTGGCGCTCAGGAACAGTTCCGCCTGCGCCGTGTTGACCACATACGCCGGGCGCACAGCCTGTTGGAGCATGTATGCGCCGCGCGTCTGGAGCGTCACGCCGCCCACCGGCAGTTCCAGCGGATCGAAGGCGGCCACGACCAGCGGCGCGGTAGGATCGTAGATGATGTCATCCATAAAGTTGCCGTGGATGTGGCCTTGCGAATCCTTGTAGCGGGCGTAGACAAAGCGCGGGATGATCGTGTTGCCGTAGGTGGTCAATGTCCACGAGAGCGCGGTGGTATAGGGCTGCCAGATTGCGCCGGCAAAACCGCCATCGTTGCTCAGCATCATTTGCGCCGGATCGGGGCCGCACATATTCAGCGTGACCTGTGGGACGCGGGTGAACAGCGCGCCCTTGTTGATAGAGAGACTGTAGAACTCGCACTCCGGCGGAACGGGCGGTTCCGGCGGGGGCGGCGGCTGCGGCGTCACGTCGCGCGCCGCGCCGGCCCAGAAGCCCAGCTCGGCGGTGAAATTCGCGCTGGTCACGGTGCGCATATTCGACGGCTGCCCTAACGAGCCATAGAGCCGGCGCTGCGCCGAAGACAAGGCCGTGGCCGTCGTCGCCGCCGAGGCGAACAGCGAACCAACCTGTGTGTAGGAGGTGAACGTCACCGTCTGCGTGGGAATCGCCAACGCCGCCGCCTGGAAACCGGGGTTGAGC
>DAOUAQ010000318.1:0-2284 GCA_034433375.1 Anaerolineae bacterium
TCAGCGATGTGAACAAACGCTTGCTGATGCCGGCCATTGCGAATTTGAACCAGCAGCAAGTTGCCGATGTTTTTGCCCTGCCCGTTGTCCGCACCGCGGCGATTGTGGCTGCGTTGGTGCCGTTAGCCCTTTATGCTTACAGCCAGAAGTACTTTATCTCTACCCTTGCGGGCGCCATCAAAGGTTAACCCCCGGAAACTTCCTGACACATACTGCCTGAGAGTCAGCGGTGCAACTGGCTTCTCAGGCGGTTTGTTGTATGGTAGAATATGTTGACTTTGAGCCTTTGACGTCTGGCTCTGCTTGAGGGTGAACCTGTGAAAGTGCGTATTTTCTCTCTGTGGCGTGCGCTGGCGGCAAGAGTGCGCGGCGCAGACCTCTTTGCCATCAGCGGTGCGCCGCGCCGTTATCATCAGGGCATGAAAATGTTCTGGTGGGACGGCCTGCTGGCGACGATCTCCGCCGCCTTTGTGGATACCTACGTCGCGCTTTACGCGCTGGCGTTGGGCGCGACCAGCACGCAAATCGGCACACTCGCGTCGGCGTCCAGCTTTCTGGGGGCGCTCACGCCGCTGCCTGGCGCAGCGCTGGTGCAAAAGCTAGGGCATCGCAAACCCCTGATCGTGTGGGTTTCGGCGTTCGTGCGCTCGCTCATTCTGCTGGCGGCGCTTGTCCCGCTGTTCTTCACCGGCTACACCGCTGTGTACGTCGTCATCGCGCTCTTCGCCCTGTGCGCGGGATTGAGCAACCTGATTCATCCAGCGTGGGTTTCGATGACCGGCGACGTGGTGCCGCTCCAACAGCGCGGGCGCTACTTCTCGACGCGCAACATGGTGATGGCGTTGGCCTCGATGCTGGCTGTGCCGTTGGCCGGGCAATTGATTGATGGGGTAGGCGGCTTGCCAGGGTATCAAATCAGCCTGGTGCTGGCCTTCGCCGTCGGACTGGCTTCCTCCTATGCCTACTCGCGCATCCCGGAGCAAAAGCTCGCGGTGGACTCGCAGGCGCAACACGTTTCCTTCTGGCGGGCGTTACGCACTAATCGCACATTTTTGGCCTTCACTCTGATTATGATGGTATGGACCTTCGGCGTGCAGGTTGCCGGGACGTATTTCACCGTCTATCAAAAGGATGTGCTGCAATCCACGACCCGTCTCATTGGCCTTTTGACGACGGTGACATCAGTCACCAGTTTGATCGGCCAGCGCGTGTGGGGGCGGCTGATTGATCAACGCGGCTCGCGTTGGGTGATGACGTTGTGCGGGCTGATTATCCCGATTATGCCGTTTATGTGGATCTTCATCACCCGCCCGTGGCACGTCGTCTTCATCTCGCTGCAAAGCGGTTTCTTGTGGGCCGGCTTCAACGTCGCCAACTTCAACCTGTTGTTGGAACTGCCCGATCAAAAACTGCGCACGCAAGCCTCGGCGAGCTACGCGACCCTGACCAACGTTGCCAGCATCGTGGCCCCGCTTGTCGGCGGCATCGTCATTGATCGCTTCGGCTATCGCTGGGACTTCGCGCTCTCCACGGTTTTGCGCCTTGCAGGGGCGATAGCGTTCCTCATCTTGCTCAAGCCGTTCAAGAGGCAGGGTGCAAGAGGCAAGGGGCAGGAATCAGCGAGTCAAGAATCGGCGAATCGAGAATCAGCGAATCGAGAATCGGCGTCTGTTGGTAGTTTGACGGCTGACTATGCGACTAAGGACTATGAGACTATGACAACTTTCTGGAAATTGAACGATCAGCAGTATTTTGAAGCGCCTGGTTTGGCGGCGACCGTCTTTCACGACTTTTACCCGGAGGGGAAGCAAGGCGGCCTCACGCTCATCCAGCACGGCGAGCGTGTGGCGGCCTGCGGCGACGTGCGCCTGGAACCGACGCCCGGTCAATGGCGACCGCTGCCCAAAGTCGGCGCGCGCCAGGTGGAGGGCGATTGCGTCACCGTCCCGGCGCACTTCGAGGATGCGAACATCCGCTACACCGTGCGTATCTGGCCCGAAGGCGAGAGCTTGCGTGTGGCCGTGGATGTGGCCGAACCGCTGCCGCCCGCATGGGAAGGTAAGGTGGGCTTCAACCTGGAATTGTATCCCGGCGCGCTTTTCGGCAAGACATTCCACCTGGGGGCGACAGCGCGCGTTTTTCCGCAGCAGGCTAACGGCCCGATGTTGCATATCGGCGACTGCCCGCACTGCCCGGTCGCGCTGGCAAGCGGTCCTACGTTGGCCGTCGCGCCGGAAGACCCGCTGCATCGTCTTGTCATCGAATCCCTCAGTGGGGAAATCGC
>DAOUAQ010000319.1:0-6774 GCA_034433375.1 Anaerolineae bacterium
GCGATCTCCAAATTCTGGCAGCAGGACTGCGCCGCCGCGACGCAAAACATCTTGCTGACCGCTCGCGCCCTGAACCTGGGGACGGTGTGGTTGGGCGTTTACCCCGACGAGCAGCGTGCGGCAAGCGTAGCGGCTCTGTTTGGCGTGCCGGAGGCCGTCAAGCCGATGTGCATCATCGCGGTGGGACATCCAGCGGAACAGAAGGGTCGCGTAGAACGCTACGACGCGGGGAAAGTTCACAAAAACGGCTGGTAAAGAAAGAGGCAGGAGGCAAGAGGCAGGAGGCAGGAGGCAAGATGCAAGACAATCCTGCATCGTGCATCCTGCATCCTTATAAGTCAAGGCGCATTTCGATACGACGGAAGGATTCGAGGTAGCCCATATCCAGCAGGCCCGGCAGGTGGGGATCATCCAGGGGTAAGTTTTCCGTGTTCGTATCCTTGATCGGATGCATCTGGTGCAGCGCATGGGCCAACGCGCGCGCCACCTTACGGGGATCGCCAGCCTCCGTCTGGAAAACCAGGCGGCCTAGCTGAAATATCGTGTTCTGATACACCAGCCAGCCCCACCCGCCGTCCGATAATTCAACTTGTAAAGCTGCCAGGTTGCCGGCGTTGACCAGGGATGGTGTCTCATCCAGCCAGGAAGGCGCGCTGCGACGCCGCGCCAACAGTTCCACTGCGTCATCAGCGCCTAAAAACGTCGCATGATACCCCCCACCCTCGTCCTCTTTCAAGCGATGAGGGGGACGGCGCAAAATCAATAACACCCGCACCTCATGAAATCCAAGCTTCTCGAAAAGCTTGTGCGCCGGTTCGTTGTCCTTGATGACCTCAAGGATGACATATTTTGCGCCCAATTCCCGCGCCATGCGGATATTATCCCGCATCAACGACTCACCCGTACCATGACGACGCTTGACCGGCAGCACGCCCAGTCGCGTAGACCAGCAACGCCCTGAACGCACCCCCAACATAGACAGGCCGAGCATCTGGCTGCCGGACATCGCAACGGCGGAATACTCAAGTTTGACATCGTAGTTGTGAATGTACTCATTCAACCGGCGCACATTCATGGGCATCGGCACGATGTAGTCTACGCGGGTTTGGTTGTAGGCATTCACGAGTTCATCTATCGTAAACTCCGATGCGCGACGTAAAGTCAGTTCTGTCGCTCCATCGTCACTGCTATCTGTACAGTTGATCAAGACAAATCCCCTTGTGATGCCAGCAGATGAAGAGTATGGTTTTCAGTAGCGGGAGCACAAGACCTCAAGCCGCCAATTCCCCACGGACCATATTCAACAGTGATTCCGCATGGAGCGAGGCAAGGTTGTAGCACACGCCGCCCAGGTGGTCGGCCAGCGATTGCGCGAACCCCTTGTCGTAATCCGGGCTTTCCATGTTGACGACAATGGATTTCACATCCGCCTCCGCAATCTGCTCGGCAATGTGATAAGCTTCGATTTGCGGCGGCATATTGCCCATCGAGACGTTGCCCGCGCCGTCGGTGAGAATCACCAGCAGCGGAAGCAGCTCCGCGTAACGGCGCAATTCTTGCTCAATCGTGCGCTGCGCCAGCCACAATCCCGCCGAAAGGGGCGTCTTCCCCCCCACCGGCATGTTCACCAACATCTGCTTTGCCAGATCAACGCTGTTAGTCGGCGGCAGCACCAGCGTGGCCCGGTCTTTCTGAAAGACGATCATCCCCACCCGGTCGCGCCTTTGGTAAGCGTCGGTGAGTAAAGAGAAGATCGCGCCCTTCGTAGCCTCCATCCGCTCAGAGACGGCCATAGACCACGATGCGTCCACCACAAAGATGATGAGGTTCGCGGCGCGGCGCACGCGCACTTTTTTGTGGTAATCCTCAGGGTGGAGATGGAGCGCGGGTGCTTCGGCTTTGCCGGCGCCGCGGGCCCGCTGGAAAGGCGCTGCCGCGCGCAACGTCGCGTCGAACGCCAGGTCCGACGCATCGCGCGGCGAGGGCTGCGCGCTGATGTAACGTCCGCGCTTGCGGTCGGTGCGAGTGCGGCTGCGCTTCCCGCCGGATGAGCGTACCCGGCGATCCTGCATCGTTTCCAGGCGGCGGGGCTGAAAGATTTCACCGGCCTTGATGAAGGTGCCCCCTTCCCACCACGTTCCGTCGGTAGGCCATTTGGGGATGTCTTGTTCGTAGGCTTGCCGTTGAGGCGAGGCTGATTCCTGGGCTTCAGCGTCGCTCGCCTCAACCTCTACACTTTTTTTTGACGGTCCTCCCCGGCAGCATCGCCACGGATGGAGGTTTCTTCTAGCTCCGGTTCACTATCGGCGGACCTTGCCCGCGCCGCTGCAACCATCTTGTCCAGTTCGGCAATGGAGGTTTGCACCTCGTCGAAGGGTTTGCGCTTCAAGCGGTGAGGCAGCGTCAGTTCGGCAGCTAACATAATGTCGCGGTCGGTGAGACGGCGGCGGCCCTCCCACGCGGCGTGCGCCACGGCGGTTTTGAGGATCACCAGGTCGCCGCGATGGCCATCCACACCCAAACCGGCCATCATCTCGGCGATGGTCGCCATGTCGTTGCGGGTGTAGTGGACTTCGGGCAACAGGCAACGCGCCTCTTCAATGCGCTCCGCGAGCATCACTTCCTGCGGATACCATTCCTCATAGAAACCTTCAGGGTCTTGCTCAAAGGCCAGGTTGCGTTCCATGATCGCCATGCGCGCCCGCGCGTCGCGGACGCCCTGCACGTCCACACAGAGCGCGAAACGATCCAACAACTGGGGGCGCAAGTCGCCTTCTTCGGGATTCATCGTCCCCACCAGGATGAAGCGCGCGGGATGTTGGAAGGAGATGCCCTCACGCTCCACGGTGTTCACACCCATCGCGGCGGCGTCCAACAGCACATCCACGATATGGTCATCCAGCAGATTGACCTCATCCACGTAGAGGATACCCCGGTTGGCGGCGGCCAGGACGCCCGGCTCGAAACGGCGTTCGCCCTTCTGGATAGCGCGTTCAATGTCGAGGGTGCCGACCACGCGGTCTTCCGTCGCGCCAATCGGCAGTTCGACAAACGGCACTGTTTTGGTGACGTGGGGTAGCTTCTCGCCTTGCGCCGTGCGGTCGCGGCAATTCGTACACCACAGCGTCGGCTGATCGGGGTCACAGCCGAAGGGATCGCCGGCCACCACTTCGATGTCGGGCAGCAGCGCCGCCAAGGCGCGGGCAGCGGTGGATTTTGCCGTGCCACGTTCGCCACGGATCAGCACGCCGCCGATGCGTGAATTGATCGCATTGAGGATCAGAGCGCGCTTCATGCGCTCTTGATCCACAATGGCGGTAAATGGAAATACTAAACGCCCGTTGTCTGCCACGGAGCCTCCTTGAATCGTCAGGTAGTCGTCAGTCGGATAATCCTATCATCTTCACTGAATCACAGGTTTCATTATACCGCAGTCACACAGAAGCGTCACGCAGCGATTTGATGAGGCGCACGACGCCGATCAACCCGCCGGACGTCATCCCCAGACCGCTCAGCAGACCGTAAACAGCGTAGTCCAGACGCACGACAGGTTGCGCAGAGAAGAAAGCCAGCAATGCATATCCCGACAGAAGCGCCAGGATTATGCCTCCCACGAGTGTTCCTACACTGAGTGCCAGCATAAACGGACTGCGTCGCCGGGCAATTTCGTGTTCGTGTTCCAGGGCCACTCGCGCCACAAACATCTCCGCCTGCGCCCACGGCATGTTGCCCGTTTCGCAAACATAGCGGATAAGTGTGTTGCGGTCGGCCTCGCTCCCTAGTTCTCGAACGACGTGGCGCACCAGATCATCACGGTCATCCGCAGCCAACTTTTCTTCGTCGGGTTCGCCTTCCTTCGTGTATTCGAAAAGCTCAGGAATCTCTTCGGTAGGAGCAACCGCCGGCGGGACGATTTGCACGCCTCGATCTGTATAGATCAGCTCGGTGTTGCAATACGCGCAGACGGTGCGCCATTCGCGGCGTCCATTGGCGGCGGAAAAGTCCAGATCAGCGCCGCAATGCGGACAGGAGACACTCGCCGCGGTGGTTGCCGGCGGCGCAGCGGAAGGGACAGGCTGGCGCAACTTTTGCAGCATGGCCGCCGCGTGATGGTTGCCGGGATCAAGCGCCAGGACTTTGCGACAACACTCGGCTTGCTGCGCTGGATCTTCGAGAAGCGCGGCCATGAGCAACCAGGCCTGCGCGTTTTCGGGATCCGCCCGCAGGATATTGACAAGCTCACGTCTGGCCCCAACGCGATCACCGGTTTGAGCCTGCTGCCAGATGCGTGGTAATGCGTCCATAACCACCTCGCTTTGAACAAAATGCGTTAAAAAACCGCTGAAATGGCAACACCATTTCAGCGGTTTTGATATGAAATCGCGAATTACCAGGAGGAGTCTCGGTCGCCCCGATCCCGGTAGCCGCCGCCGCTGCTCCGCCGCCGCGCGCCGCCGCCACTCCCGCTGCCGCTGCCGCCGCGCCGATCCTGGCGTTCTTCGGCCTCGTTCACACGCAGCGCACGACCGTCAAACTGATAGTCATTGATCGCAGCAACAGCCTTCTCCGCATCGGCATCATTCATCTCCACGAAACAAAAGCCCCGAAAGCGTCCTGTCTCGCGGTCGGTGATCCAACGAACCGACAAGACCGGGCCGTACTGCGCGAACAGTTCACGGATTTTCTCTTCCGTTACACTCCACGACACATTACCCACGTACAACGTCTTTGACATACTCCCCTACTCCTCGTGAATTTTTGATATGGCTCTTCAACCCGGAACTGAACGCAGTCACGGCTTATCGAGTCTTAGTAACAATAGTATAACATAATTTCTAACAAATAACAATGCAAACAAACGCAGAAGGTATAGTTCAGACGACGTCGCGCGGAAAGAGTGGCGCTCCGGCAATGACAATGCTCCCAGGTTCCAGGAGTCCCCAGGACAGTCCAGCGCTTAACGTTTCCGGTGGTCGCCACCCCAGACGGCGCCACACTTCAGGTATGCACTCGGGCATCACCGGCTGCAACAACAGCGATGCTAACCGCAGGGTCTCGGCTGCTGTGTAAAGGATCGTATCCACCCGCCCGGTTTGCCCCTGCTTCGCCTGTACCCAGGGCGTCGTCCGTTCCAGGTAACGATTGACCTCACCGACGACGCTCATGATCTGCGCCAGCGCCTCGTTGAGCGCCAGGGCTTCGACCAGCGCGAAGGCGCGTTCCACGGCGCTGAGACTATACTCGCGCAAACTGGCGTCCTCAGGCGTGAGCGCGCCCCAGGCGGGGACTCGTCCCTGGCAGTAGCGCCCGATCATGTTCACCACACGATGCAGAAGATTGCCCAGGTCGTTTGCCAAATCCGCCTGGTAGCGACTGCGCAGGCTGTTGGCATCGAAATCGGCGTCGCGGCCCAAAACCATATCGCGGATGAGGAAATAGCGGAATGCATCCACCCCGTAGACCTCAGCCATTGCGATAGGATTCACGACATTGCCCAGAGATTTGCTCATCTTGGTTCCACCCGATAACCACCACCCGTGGGCCAAGATCGTTTTGGGCTGCGGAAGTCCCATCGCCCTGAGCATCGTCGGCCAATAGACGGTATGCGTGATGAGGATGTCCTTGCCGATAAGGTGCAGCGCGCGCGGCCACCAACGCGCGAAGCGCGCCTCATCGGCCAGATACCCGATGGCGGTGACGTAGTTGATGAGCGCATCAAACCAGACGTAAGTCACGTAGTTGGGATCAAAGGGAAGAGGAATACCCCAACTCAGGCGCTCAACGGGACGCGAGATACACAGATCACCGAGCGGTTGTCGTAGGAAACCCAAGACTTCGTTGCGCCGTGTCTCCGGCTGGATAAAAGTGGGGTGCGTGGTGATGTAATCCATCAACCAATCCTGGTACGCGCTCATCCTGAAGAAATAGTTCGGCTCCACAAGTCGCTCAACCGGGCGTCCGCAGTCTGGGCAATTGCCATCCACCAGGTCTTTCTCCGTCCAATACCGTTCATCGTGGACGCAGTACCAGCCCTCATAGCTTCCAAGATAGATTTCGCCTTTATCCCACAACGTTTGCAGCACTGCCGTCACAACACGGGTATGGCGCGGCTGCGTAGTGCGGATGAAATCGTCGTTGGCGATGTGCAGATAGTCCCACGCGCGCTGGAACCGCAGCATCATCGCGTCGGCGTGCGCCTGCGGCGTGATGCCGAGTTTCTGCGCCGCATCCTGAACCTTCTGCCCGTGCTCGTCAGTCCCGGTCAGGAAAAAGGTGTCCTGCCCCCGCAAACGAGCGTAGCGCGCCAGCACATCGGCCAGGATCGTGGTATACGCATGACCGATATGCGGGATGTCGTTCACATAATAAATCGGGGTGGTCACATAAAAGACATCATCCATCACAACACCTCCCTCTCTTGCGTTAACAGGCTTGATAAAAACAAAAGAGCCTCCACTGAGGAGGCTCTTTCAGGTACACATGCACGACTAAGGAATCCGGTTGCTCCCCAACGCCAAACGGCCATGGCTCTCCGCCATGGCGCCAGACATCATCATCACGAAAAGGATAACCGGGTTGCTGTTCATCACATGGATCCCCCAAAACTTCACACGTTTATCATACCATAAATAGCAGATAAGGTCAAAAATTAGCAGTAGACGGGTGCATTTCAGGATGGGGGCAGGTTTTTGTAGGCACGGGACCACAGGTCGTCGAAACGTTTCTGGCCAGACAAGATAGCCGCGCGTAGCACAAGCATATTCTGTGCGCCGG
>DAOUAQ010000320.1:0-26873 GCA_034433375.1 Anaerolineae bacterium
ATGGTCGGGCGCACCACCATCATCATCGCGCACCGGCTCTCTACCATCCGCAGCGCCGATATGATCGTGGTGTTGGAAGATGCCGGCATCAAGGAGATGGGCACGCACGAAGAGTTGATGGCGCACGATGGCTTGTACCGCTATCTCAACGAAGTGCAGCGGCAAATTGAGCCGCAGTGGGAGATCGTCCGGGAAAGACGCAAGGGAATGGCTTTGGTGGGAGCCGCCAATTAGTGTGGAACTTGTACTTTCGCCTAAAAGTGGTATGCTATCGAGGTTTTGCATAACATAGTCAGGGCTGAAACTACAAGCAGGATGATTTTCACACACCTCGGAGTACCGAATTCAAACAGGATGTGTTTCAGGGATTGGATAATCCATCCACGTGAACCACATCCGTTTGAATTCCTAAGATTAACTGATTAAGGAGCACACAGGCACTATGAATCGAAGGAGTTTGTCATCACTTTTTTCTCTCGTCGTATTGTTGGGGTTGATCGTGCTGCCCCTCGGCTGTTCGTCCGGCTCTCCTTCTTCCTCCACCTCAAAGGACAGTGCGCCGACCCCCACCCCCATCCCCACCTCCATTGTGCCGACGAATCCCACCTACACTGTCCAACGCGGGGACGTCGTCCGCCTGCTACAATTCTCTGGGCGCGCGGCGCCCGTGAATGAGGAAGAGCTTTTCTTCCGCGCCAACGGCTACGTCGAGAACGTCTATGCCCGGCGCAATGATAGCGTCAAAGCCGGCGATTTGCTGGCCGAGCTGGAAGTCACCGATCTGAAAAACCAGATTACCCAGGCCGAGGCCGAATTGACCGCCGTGCAAATGAACAACGCGCGCCGCATCGCCGAAGCGGATGCCGATGTGCGCTTCAGGGAACTCAATCTGGCGAAACTCCAGGCGAGTATGTCGGATTCACAAATCCTCAGCGCCCGCTTCAGCCTGGAACGCGCCCAGGAAAACCTGGTTAATGCGCAAACTGAATACCGCGAAGCGTTGGAGCGCACCTGGGAAACCGAGGATGCCCGCAAACGGTACGCCGAAGGCGTGCGCGACGCGCAGCAAAACCTGGAACTCGCGCAAGCATACTATAACGATGCGCTGCGCGCCCGTGAGCGTCTGACCTACGACATCGAACTGGCGCAACAAGACCTGGAGCTGTCGCTGATGCGGCGGGCGGAAATCGAGGCCGGCGTGGACGTCACCCGCACCCTCTTGACCTTGCAGCGGCTGCACGACCAACTGAACGACGCGCGCCTCGTCGCCCCCTTCGACGGCGTTATTCTGTCCACCAGCATCATCGGCGGCTCGCAGGTGCAGGGCTATAAGGCCGTGATGGTCATCGCCGACCCTTCCGAACTGGAAATCACCGCGGACCTGCAAGACACCGAGCTTAAGGAATTAACCGAGGGTATGGCGCTTCTGGCCGAAGTCGTCAACCGTCCCGGAGAGCAAATCGCAGGCGCCATCCGCGTCTTGCCCTATCCTTACGGCAGCGGCGGCAAAATCGTGGGCGTTCAAGACGAAGACACCTCCGTCCACATTGAGCTAGAGAAAGACCCGAAGACGTTAGGCATGGCAACCGGGGATCGCGTGCGCATCACCGTGGAACTGGAGCGTTCCGCCGATACCTTGTGGCTGCCGCCGCAAGCAGTGCGTACCTTTGAAGGTCGCACCTTCGTGGTCATCCAGGAAGGCGGCGGACAGCGCCGTATGGACGTGACCATCGGCATCCGCTCTGACGAACGCTACGAAATTCTCAGCGGGTTAAGTGAGGGTCAAGTCGTCGTTGCTCCATAGGTAGGCGCTATGCAGATTCTACAACGCTTGCGGGCGATATCTGTCGTCGTCGCCAAACGCATCATCGCACAGCCCGGGATCGTCGTGGCGACCACCCTGGGGCTGGTGATTGCGATTGCGTTGATGATGAGCATCCCCCTGTACGCGGATGCCGTCTATCATCGCATCTTTCTTGAGAATATCGCCACCTCCGAGGGCGGGGCCGATGCGCAGAATATCCCGCCCTTGACCTATCTTTTCCGCTACGATGGCAGCATCTACAGCGCGACCGAGTGGGAAAAAATCCAGCCGGTGCATACGTATCTCACGAACAGAGCCGGTGCAGAGCTGGGGCTAGAACAGCAGTTCGCGGTGAGTTATTTTGGCACCGACCCGTTTGGCATCTACGCAAGCGCCGAATCGCTCTTCAAAGAAAACAGAACCCCCCTGGTATGGGCCGGTTTTGCCACGATCAGCGATATCGAAAACCACATCACCCTCGTGGAAGGACGTTTCCCCAACGCCGCTTCTGCCGCGCAAGATGCGCCGGTCGAAGTATTGATCTACGATGACCTGGCGACCAAGCTCGGCTTCCAGGTGGATGAGAATTACATCGCTTATATGCAAGTGCGGGGACAAGAAGGGCTGATCCGCGACGTGCAAATCCCTATCCACATCAGCGGAGTCTGGCAAGCCACCGATCCACAAGAATCGTTCTGGTTCTTCAGACCTTTGAGCTTTGAAGAACGCCTGATCGTGCCGGAAGAGACCTTCAGCGCGCGCCTCAGCGGCCAACTGACAGGCGAAATCTACACCGGCGTGTGGTACATCGTCCTGGATCCCACGGATCTCACCCACAACGACGCGCTGGCGCTCATCCGCCGCAGCATTGTGATACAACAGCAAGCTGCGGGCCTGCTGCCAAACATCAAACTCGCCAAGTCGCCCATGGACGCGCTCATCAATTACCAAAACTCGGTCAACCTGCTCACCATTCTCCTGTATGCGTTCAGCATCCCGATCCTGGGATTGCTGCTGGCGTTTATCACCCTGACGAGTGGATTGGCCGTCGAGCGTCGCCGCAACGAAGTCGCCGTGCTGCGCAGCCGGGGCGCGATGGCGTTGCAGATGGTAGGGGTCGCGGCGCTGGAGGGCCTGCTGCTTGGCTTGATCGCTTTGGCGTGTAGCATCCCAACCGGCATGACGATCGCATCCTTGATCGGACAAACGCGCAGTTTTCTCGACTTCAGCGCCCAACGCGCGCCGCTGCAGATCAACCTGTCAACATCAACCCTGCGCTTTGGCCTGGTCGGCGTGGCCCTCGTGGTGGCGGCTCAGGTGCTCCCCACCATCGGCGCAGCGCAACATACCGTGGTCTCCTATAAACGCGAGGTCGCGCGCGCGCTGCGCAAACCCTGGTGGCAGCGCGCGTGGCTCGACGTCTTGTTGTTCATCCCCGCGGGCTATGGCGCGTATCTGCTCTCGCAGCAGGGCAGCCTGGTGACGCTGGAAGACACGCTCGGCGGGACGCCTTACCAAAACCCTTTGCTCTTTCTCGTGCCGGCCCTCGGTATTTTCGCGCTCACCCTCTTCTTCCTGCGACTGATGCCCCTGGTGATGTCCATCGTTGCGTGGATCGCCGGGCGCACGAAGGCGGTGGGACTGCTGATGGCGACCCGGCACCTTGCCCGCACGCCGGGCTTCTACACCACGCCGCTCATTTTGCTCGTGCTCACGCTCAGCCTTTCAGCGTTCACCGCGTCGCTGGCCTTCACACTCGACAAACATCTCACCGAGCAGATGTATTACAGCGCCGGCGCGGATATGAATTTTATGGATATGGGGCAAGGCACAGAGAACACACTCGCGGCCGCATATACCCAATCGCAAAGCACAGAGACCTCCACCGACGAAGACACCGGCCCCCGCTGGTACTTCCTGCCGGTGACGGATTATCTGAACGCGCCGGGCGTCGAAAAAGCGACTCGTGTGGGGCGCTTCCCGGCATATTCGCGGATGAGCAGTGCGGCGCAAACCGGCGTCTTTATGGGCGTTGACCGCGTCGAATTCTCGCAAATCGCCTTCTGGCGCGCCGACTTCGCCTCGGAAAGTCTGGGCGGGTTGATGAATGCTCTGGCGCTCGACCGCAACGGCGTTCTCGTCCCCAGAAACTTTCTGCAGGAACACGCGCTCCTCATCGGGGACAACATCCGCGTCATTGTGGCGACATACGGACAAAATAACGAAATAGATTTCAAGGTCGTCGGAACTTTCAACTATTTTCCCACCTGGTATCCTTCCGAAGGGCCGCTTTTTGTCGGCAACCTGGACTACTTGTTCGAGAGCGCCGGAGGACAGTTCCCCTACAATGTGTGGCTCAAAACGACAGCCGACGCCGACTATGAGCATCTGGGCAACCAGACTTTGAGCACGCGCCTTTTGGATTGGCTGGCCCCTGTCCTCAAGATCAACGCCGAACAACAGCTACCAGAGCGGCAAGGGCTGTTTGGCTTGCTCTCGGTTGGCTTCAGCGCAGCAGCGGTGCTGACTGTACTGGGCTTTTTGCTGTACGCGCTCTTCTCGTTCCGCCGCCGGTTTGTCGAATTCGGTGTTCTGCGCGCCGTCGGTCTCTCATCCTCGCAGATGATGGCTTTCCTGGGGTGGGAACTGGCTTTCCTGATTGTGACGGGCGGCGTGCTCGGTACAGGACTGGGCGCTGCCATCAGCAAATTCTTCATCCCCTTCCTGCAAGTCGGCGTTGATGAAGCGTCCCGCATCCCGCCCTATGATCCCATCATCGCCTGGTCGGCTATTTTCCGCGTTTACGCACTGTTTGGCATATTGTTTGTGGTGGCCCTGGTCGCATTGGTGATTATGCTGCGGCGTATGAAGATCTTCCAGGCAATCAAGTTAGGAGAAACAACATAAGATGGCACAAGAAGCGTTTGTTATTTGTGATAACCTGGTCAAAATCTACAAAATCGCGGAGTTAGAGGTCGTAGCTCTGCAAGGTTTAGACCTCGTCGTTGGGCCTGGCGAGCTACTGGGCATCGTCGGCGCGAGCGGCAGCGGCAAATCCACGTTGATGAACGTCCTGGGCGGGCTGGATCGGCCTTCTGCCGGACGCGCGTGGGTGGATGGGCTGGACTTGCTCAAGCTGTCGGACGCGGAACTCAACCAGTATCGCCGGGCGCGCGTGGGTTTCGTCTGGCAGCAGGGCGCGCGCAACTTGATCCCCTACCTCAACGCAATCGAGAACATCAAGCTGCCGATGACGTTGGCGGGATTGGCCGGACGGGCCGCGCAGAAGCGCGCCGAGCAACTGCTCGACATGGTGGAGCTGTCGGACCGCAAGAAACACCGGCTCTCGGAGTTGTCCGGCGGCGAGCAGCAACGCATCGCCATCGCCGTGGCCCTGGCGAACAGTCCCCGGCTGCTGCTGGCCGACGAGCCGACCGGCGAGTTGGACTCCGCCAGCGCGTTAATCATCTACCAGATGTTCCAACGATTTAACCGTGAATTGGGTTTGACCACGCTCATCGTCAGCCACGATCCGAGCATCGCGCGGCACGTGAATCGCGTTGTCGCCATCCGCGACGGAAAACTGGCGACGGAGACCGTCCGCGCTAAAACCAGCGACAGGCCCACCGGTGAACAGGCGCACGAGGAAATCTTCGAGGAACTAACCGTCCTGGACTCCGCCGGCCGCTTGCAGATTCCCAAGGAATTTCTGGAACAGTTCGGCATCAGGGGACGCGCGCGGCTCGAATTGACCGAGGAAGGCATCCTGATCCTGCCGACAGATAACATTGACCACGTTCAAGACGCCGAAGCGCTGGCTTCAGGCCTGGTGGAGGCCAAGAAGATGCGTGGGCTGCGCGGTACGTTGAATCGTTGGATGCGCGGCGAATTCAAAAAGCATGAGGTGAAACAGTAATGGCGAAGGATAAGAAAACACAGACAAAACAGGATTACACCTACGCCATCCACACGGAGAACTTGTGGCGCGTCTACAAACTCGGGGCCATCGAAGTGCCTGCCCTGCGAGGTTTGTCGTTGGAAATTGAGCCAGGGCGCTTCGTCACCGTCAAAGGGCGGTCGGGCAGCGGCAAGACCACCCTGCTCAACTGCTTGAGTGGGTTGGATAAGCCCACCTCCGGGACAGTCAACGTCCTGGGGAACGACCTCACAACAATGAACGACCAGCAACTTACCCGCTGGCGGCGCGACCAGTTAGGTTTTGTTTTCCAGTCCTTCGGGTTGCTGCCGACCCTTTCCGCTTACGAGAACGTGGAGTTGATGCTGCGCATCAAGGGCATCGGCGGACGCGAGCGCCATACACGGACGGCCTACTGTCTGGATATCGTCGGCCTCAGCAAGCGCAGCGATCATCGCCCCTACGAGTTGTCGGGCGGGCAGCAGCAGCGCGTCGCCATCGCCCGCTCCCTGGCGAACAACCCACAGTTGATTCTGGCCGACGAGCCGACCGGCGAGTTGGACAGCGAGACGGCGCGCGAAATCCTGGGGCTGTTCCGCCGCATCGTTAACGAGGAAAAAGTGACCGTGCTCATGGCCTCGCACGACAGTCTGGTGGATGAATACGTAGACGTCATCCTCAGGCTGCAGGACGGGCAAGTCCTGGCCTAGAGCGGAATTCTGACAGCAAAAGAAACAGAGCACACAGAGGCAATCTCTGTGTGCTCTGTTATTGGGGATCGGTTGAAAACGCTCAGCGATTTCTCATCACGAGCGGCAGATAGATGTCGTAGTGCGACTCCAGGAACTCATCGAAGCCAATATCGAATCTGGCGCCTATGGGACGCGGGTCGCCGTCGAAATCAACGTACACGTTGACATTCGTTCCAGCATCCACAGCGGCGCTGCCCTGGGTGAGATGATAGTTATCGCGGGCCGGATTGACAAAGCGCGGATCGCCCGTGATGGAATGGGAACCGCCCCCGACGTTCCCGGCTGTCGGCGTGGTGACGCCGGAGAAAAGCGTGTAATCTTCATCCACAACCGCTGCGCCATCCTGGACAACGCCGAGAGCGTGATTGGCGATGATGACATTGGTGAGATGCGTAGTCCCGCCGTTAACGTAAATGGCCGAGCCGGTATTGAGCGTCGGCGCTGCAATCGTCGTATGCACGATGTTGATGGTCCCGGATGCGTTTGTCCACAGCGCCGCGCCGCTGCCTGAAGCGTTGCGCGCCAGCAGAGTATTAACCACTCGCCCCGCGCTGCTGCCGGTGAAAGCCAGACCTCCGCCGCCGCCCGGCGCCGTGTTGCTGATGATCTCACAACCAGAGATCGCCGCCGTCGCATTGTCAACACGCACTGCCCCCCCGCGCGAGTTGACGTTCTGCAAGAGGCCGTTGACCAGGCGCAAATTCTCCAACGCCACAGTCGCCGGGCCGACAATGTACACGACGCGCCCTTCTCCAGATGCATCCAGCGTGGTGGGCTGCGTAAGCGGAGAACTTGCCGTCCAGTTGCCGGAAGCGTAGCCGCCGCGCAGGGTCAAACTCTTGGTGATGTAGACGGTCTGCGCCACCTCCGAGCTGCGACAATGCCCCGCCACCTTCACCGTCTGACCGGCGGACGCCGCGTCCACGGCCCGCTGCACCGCCCTGGCGGTGGTGCTGTTGTACACAATCCGGACGGTATCGGCAGTATCAACGGTCGCAAAACAGATGCCTTCGACTTCATAGGCCCCCATATCCACCGCCGGATCCACGATACGCGGCTTGCCGTCCAGATCAACGGCGCTGAGCACAGCGGCGTTATTGCCGGCATCCATCGCCGGTGAGCCGAAGGTCAGCCGCAGATTGCCGGCCGCGGTCGGCGCTGTCGCCGCATCAACGGGCGTGATGAGTTGCGGATCAGCGTCCAGATTGCCCCCGCCATCCACGCCCAACGCCGAAACCCATGCCGCGCCACTCCCGCCAGAGCCTTGAATCAATGTGTAGCTGATAACCGGTACACTATCCGTCACATTGCTGATCTGCGCGCCGGCCGTCGCCGTCCCGGTGTTGTCCATGTTGCCCCACAAGATGCAGTTTTTGATCAGCGGCGCGCTGCTGGTCTCGTTATACATACCGCCGCCACTCCCGCCGGCAGCGTTGCCATTAAACGTGACATTGACTAAATTCGGAGTGCTCTGCAAGTTCTCCATGGCCCCGCCGTTGAGGTTGGCGCGATTGCCACTCAGCGCCACGTTCATCAAGGTAGGGTTACTGCGGATGTTTTCGATGCCGCCGCCGACCGAAGTTGCCGCATTGTTGCGGAAAGTCACATTGGTCAACCGTGAATGAGAATCATCCCAGTTGACCATCCCGCCACCAAAGCTCGCGCGGTTGCCGGTAAAAGTCACATTCAACAACACGGGACTGCTGCTGGTGCGATTCATCATGCCGCCGCCGCCGCCGACCACCTGGTTGCTGTCGAAAACGACATGGGATAGCGTAGGACTGCTGCCGGCATGGTTCGCCATCCCGCCGCCAGAACTGGCCCAGTTAGCAATGAACGTCACTTTGTCCAGTACGGGACTCGCGTTGTCGTTGCGCATCCCGCCGCCAGAGTTCGCCCAGTTGCCGATGAACGTCACGTTGGCAATGCGCGGATGTGCGTTTTCATTGTACATCCCGCCGCCATAATTGTCCGGAGCGACGCCGGAGGCCTGCCCGCCAGTGACAAAGAAGCCATCGAGCACGGCGGTAGTATCCACTCCGACGGCGGTGACGACGTGATAGACATTCGTGCCGTTGATGTACGCTGTGTCGGTGATGAGATGGCGCGCGTCGGTCTGATCGTCATCCTCCAGGTCGCCGCTGAATATGGTGAGGTAGACTTGCGGCAGACGCTCGGTCAGGGTGCTCATCGCGCCGGAGAAGCCGCCGTAAAGCTGCACCCCCTGGGTGAGCGCGAAAGTCGCGGTCACGTAGCCGGTATACGCGCTGAGGGCCGGGTCGAAATCCGGCTTGTAAACGCCTTCTGCGACCCAAACCTGATCCCCGGACACCGCCACGGCCAACGCCGACTGCACTTCGGTAAAAGCCGTCGTCCACGAAAGACCATCGTGGTCGGGGCCGGGCGCGCTCGCGTCAACATAGATGGTCGCGCCGGACAGTGCTGCTGAATGTGCTCCCACCGCTCCCCACGGCAAGAATGTCCCGGCCACAATCGCCAGACCGACCGCCGCCGCCAGCAGCCACAACTTCGGCAACAGATAACACTTCATGGTTTCCCCCTTTCGCTAGACAATTCTCGGTAAATTACAATGCCCGGCTCAAGATGCCGCGCAACTCGGCAGACGTCAACGGGATAGGATTGCCTTTCATACTGCTGGACGCCGCCGCCTTTTCGATGATGGTGGCGAAATCTGCCGCCCTGACGCGATACGCCGCCAGGCCGGGAACCTTGAGCGCGGCGCACAATTCCTGCACCCAGGCCACGCCATCCTCTGCCTCGGCCTCCCACTCGCCGGTGAGGATCACCGCCACGTCGTCGTAACGCTCCAGGGCGGGATTGTCCGGCTCGCGGGCTTGCAGCGCGCGGACGTTGGCTTCCATCACGTAGGGCAGCAGCCGCCCGCACAGAGCGCCGTGTGGCGCGTCGAACATCCCGCCCAACACCCCCGCCAGGCCGTGGACGGCGCCGAGTTTGGCGTTCGCCAGCGCCAGCCCGCCGAAGAGGCTGACGAGCGCCATATCCTCGCGCGCTTCGACATTCGCCCCATCTTCCCACGCCTGGTGCAGGGAATGGGCCGCGCGCATCAACCCTTCGCGGCAGAACGTGTCGGTGAACGGGTTCGCCTGCCGCGCGACGTAAGGTTCGAGCACCTGCGTCAAGGCATCCAGGCCGGTGCTGGCGGTGAGCGCCGGCGGCATCGAATACGTCAGTTGGGGATCCACCACCGCCACGCGCGGAATCATGAGCGGGCTGCGCAGGCTCACCTTCTGCCGGTGCTCCGGCGAGGCCAACACGGCGTTGGCGGTCACTTCCGCGCCGGTTCCCGCCGTCGTGGGGATGGCGATGCAGGGCGCAGACGGTTGTTTGAGCGGTTGCCCACGCCCGATCACCTCAAGGTAGTCGAGAGGAGCGCCGCCGTTCGTCAGCAGCGCGGCGATGGCCTTGCCTGTATCCATCACGCTGCCGCCACCGATGCCGATGACCAGGTCGCAGCCGGCCGCGCACGCCTCCGCAGTCCCCTCAGTAACCAGCGCAATCGTCGGCTCGCCCGCCGCGGCGAAAGTCACAGCAGCCACACCGGCTGCCCGCAGCGCATCGAGCAATGGAGCCGCCCGCTCGCTCTCGCGCTCGGTGACGACGAACGCGCGGCGGCCCAATCCCGCCGCCACTGCGCCGGCTTCCTTCAGCACACCAACACCGAATATGATCCGGGATGCAGTCGCAAATTCAAAACGCATGGTTTACCATCCTTCATCGCCGGGGAACACATTCGCGTACTTGACGCTGGAGCGCGGTTCCGCCATCATGTCGGCGACGGCGTCGCGCCACTTCTGGTAATGGGCGGTCTCTTTGTGCGCGGCGGGAGCGGCGGCGTCTTTGTACACTTCGACGAGAACAAAACGCGCCGGATCGTCATGCTGTTGGATGACATCGAAACGGGCGATGCCCGGTTCCTGGATGCTGTGCTGCGCGTTTTCGATTGATGCAGCCTTGAACGTTTCCACACACTCCGGTTTGACGTGAACAAAAACGTGAACAACTAACATCGTGACCTCCTACAAGAATACCCGTTACAACGTTCCAACGCTTGAACGTTCAAACGTCGTTTTTACTGTGTGAAAATTCGTGACTCAGTAGTCCGCGCGGCGGATCGTGATTTGGAATCCATCCTCAATGGGGTGATCGGCGACCAGAATCAAATAGCCCCCGCCCCCCGCGCCGGACAGTTTCCAGCCCAGAGCCTCGTCCCGATACCGGTCAATCAGCCTGGCGACCATCGGCGTCATCATGTGGGGGAACATCGCCACCTGCGCCTCGAGGGAGGCGCGGAAATACTTCCCGAAGGCGCGAATATCGTGGGCGAGGATCGCGTCCCAACACCTGTCGGTCGCATCGGCAAGCGCCTGCGCGCCCTCGCGCGTGATGTGGGTGTCGCTCAACACGCTGAACCCGGATTCGCGCGGGCCGAGTGGAACAAGATAGAGCGCCCGCTCAATAAACTGAAGTGTTAATTCGTCCTGCACGCTATCAATCCGCGAAGGCCAGTATTTGCCTTCGTAGTGCGATTTGGCGAGTCCGGGAAAGATAATGCCGATGGTATCCTGCGCCCCGGAGATTTCCGTCGTGCCGGGCGGGTTGTCGCAGCAAAAGAGGATCTTCGCCAGCTTCTCATAGTCGCCAACGGGCAAGCGCGGTCCCCACAAATCAATCGCCGAGCGGCGGGTGCTGCTCGCCATCCCGCTGCGTTCGTTGAATTCGACCGTGGGTTCCAGCGAGATCGTGATCACCGCGCCGGGATACAGTTTGGAGACGAATGGTTGGTCGAGCCAGCCCCCTGCCACGTCAATGCGGTACGGGATGCGGCATACGCTGCGCAAAGCCGTGGTTGAGCGCGGCGCAAGGCCCGGATGCGGTTCGCGGCGCAGCACGCGGTACTCGATGCCGAGCGATTCGATCAACTCACGCTTGTCCGGCGTGTTGCCTTCTTCGTTGACGATGAAGATGTCGGGGCGGATGGTCCTGAGTTCCTCAACGAAGTCCAATATCCCCGATCCCTGCGAGATAAAAGCCTCTTTGACCCACGAGACGGACTGCACCATAAACAGCCGCTCCGATTCCGTATTCACCGGTGGGCGGCCCTTCAAATCGTGGACTGTCCGATCCGAACCGAGCGCCACGTACAGATCGCCATAACTCGCCGCCTCTTTGAAAAACTCGACGTGTCCGCTGTGCAACAAATCGAAGCACCCGCTGACGAAGACCTTTTTCACCATAAACCAGTTACCTCCAAAATTACGTTTGTTCCTCAGGTTGTAGTAAAGGCAGAACGACGTGGAAGCGGCTGCCGGGGCAGGTGGTTTCGTCGTAGCCGTCACTTTCGACCCACACCTCGCCGCCGTGCGCTTCGACAATGCCCTTAACAATCGCCAAACCTAGCCCAGGGCCGCCGCCTTTGAACTTGGTCGTGCCGGAAGAATGTAAGGCTACCTCGCCGGTCTGGTAGAACTTGGTGAAAATGAGATTGTGGAAGCGCGGGTCAATGCCGATGCCGGTGTCTTGCACAACGACCTCGACGCCCCCGGTCGGCAAGTCATGATCGTCCGGCGACAGCACACTGCCTGTAATGGTAAGCGTACCGCCATCCGGGGTATATTTTATCGCATTCACCACCAAATGGTAAAAAACCTTCTTCAAAGCATCCAGATCGCCTTCAATAAGCGGCAACCGCCACTCTTCATTGATGCGCAACGTCAAATGCCGTTCTAGCAATGCCCCGCGCAGCCCGCGAACAATGTCACGGAGCAAATCCACCAGCGACATCGGCAAAAAATAGAGCTGCAAAGTGTGCGAGTCAATTTTCGCTATGTCAATCATGCTGTTGATGAGGTCATTGAGGCGGATTGCGCCATCAGAAATCCCCCGCACCATTTCTGTGCGCTCAAGGTCTTTTCTGACCTCCGGGTCTTTGAGCAGCATTTGACTGTAGCCGCGTATGATGGTCAACGGCGTGCGCAACTCGTGCGCCGCGACGGTGATGAAATCGGATTTGGTTTGATCCAAACGCTCCAACTGGGCGTAAGCCTCTTCCAGTTCTGAATACAGGCGCGCATTTTGCAGCGCGATGGCCGCCTGTCCGGCAAACGCCAGCGCCAGGGCCGCCTCGTCTTCGGTGTAAGGGCGAGGGGTCTCCCGCGTCAGCGACAGCATCCCGATCACGGTGTCTTCCGCATCAATCAACGGCACACCCGCCCACGCCCGCGCCTGGGGAAGGTTTTCCACCTGTTGCCAATCGGGACGCTCAAAGACCTCCGGGACAATCAGGGGACGCTTGGATTGGCAAATCTGCTGAAAGACATCGCCCGCCTTAATGGGCACGCGAATCTGGAGCGGATTACTGGCCGGCGGGAAGCGCCACGCGGCGACGATCTCCAACACCTGATCGCGTTTGAGCATCACCGAACCACGGTCAAAGGGGACAATACGCGCCAGGTTTCCCAGGATCAAATCCAGCACTTCTTGCAGGTTCAACGTCTGCGAGAGGGCGCGACTGACCTCGTACAACGTCTCGGTCAACAGGCGGCGTGAACGCTCAGTCTGGTAAAACGTTTCCAGCTCCACAGTACGCTGTTCCAATTCCCGATTGTGGGACTCGTTTTGGAAGCGCAGTAATTCCTGCCGCCGCAGCGAGTTCAGCCGGGCCAGATGAATAATGATCGTCAGCGCAGTCGCGGAGACGAGCAAGAACGCATTTTCGCCCCAACCGGAACTCGCGGGGGACTGGAGCGCGATCCCCACCCACACGGCCAGCGCGCCCCCTAGCACCCCCGCCAGCCAGCGCGTCGAGAGAATCAGGAACCCCGCCCCGACGAAAGCGATCACCAGATTGCCGGTCGGCGCGGGGTCGCGGAGCAAAGCGACGTAGACCAGCCGTTGCGCCAACAGCATCCCCGCCAGTAGCGATCCAAGAGGATGGGCATAACGCGGCGGAATCTTCCGCAGATACAACAAGACGCCGCACCCCACAGTCGTCGCCAGCGCCGCCGCCGTGATGAGCATCGTCGGCACGGCGACGGCGCGAGGTTGCCGCACGTACCCGTAGATCAAAACAAGGAACAGGACGATCAACACCGCTACGGTAGGGCGCAGGCTATCTAACATCACTTCATCCAACGCAGCTCGTAGTTCCGCCTTACCGATTTTCGGCGCCGGTATCATCGTGTCATCAGGTTTGTGTTGCGGGAGTATTTTGTCCATCACCCTAAGTATAGCATACAGTCTGTCTAACGGAAAAAGTAAAGACGGCCTTCTGGCCGTCTTTACACTTTTATACGCACACGCAAGGGCACTGTCTACCAGGCGTAGGCTTCGGGTGCCGGGCCGCCGGGGCCGGGCCAAATTTCATCGAGCCTGACGAGCGTCGCGTCGGCGAGGGTGATCTCCAACGCGCGCAGACTGCCGTCGAGCTGCTCCACTGTGCGCGGGCCGATGATCGGCGCGGTGACGACGGGATTGCGCAGCAGCCAGGCCAGCGCCACGTCTGCCGGCGTCTCGCCCATCTCCCGGCACAAGCCCTCATACGCCTCAAGCTGCGCGCGATGCTTCTCGATACTCGCCTGCATCCGCTCGGAAGCGCGGCGACCCTCGGCGGCCTTTTGCAGGACGCCGCCCAACAGCCCGCCGGCCAGCGGACTCCACGGGATCACGCCCAGGCCGTAATCCGCGCACGCGGGGAGCACCTCCAGCTCGATCATTCGCGCGTTGAGGTTGTAGAGGCTCTGCTCGGAGACGAGGCCCATAAAGTTGCGCTGCGCGGCCTGCGCCTGCGCCTTGACGATGTGCCACCCGGCGAAGTTGCTGCTGCCCACGTAGAGCACCTTCCCCTCGCGCACAAGTTGCTCCATCGCCTGCCAGATTTCCTCCCACGGCGTGCTGCGCTCGACGTGGTGCATCTGGTAGAGGTCAATGTGATCGGTTTGCAGGCGGCGCAGGCTGTCTTCGGCGGCCTTGCGAATGTGGTACGCCGACAAGCCGCGCTCGTTGGGCCACTCGCCCATGCGATTGTAGACTTTGGTCGCCAGCACAACCTTCTCGCGGCGGTCCCCACCCTGCGCGAACCAGCGCCCGATGATCTGCTCAGTCAAGCCCTCGCCGAACTTCCCACCGTAGACGTTGGCTGTGTCGAAAAAATTGACGCCGAGTTCCAGCGCGCGATCCATAATCGCGTAGCTATCTTCCTCGGTGGTATGCGGGCCGAAATTCATCGTGCCCAAACAGAGACGGCTGACCTGCAACCCTGTGCGTCCTAAACTCGTGTATTTCATCGCGAAACCTCCTTAAATAACAATAATATAGTATAATAAATTATAACATATTCGTGTCAAATCACAAAGAATCCCCGCGAAGGTTCAAAATCTTCGCATTGTTGATTGGAGGATAACGATGAAGACCTTGTTGATTATGCGGCACGCCAAGTCAAGCTGGAAAAACGAAGAGTTAACCGATCACGACCGCCCGCTTAAAAGGCGCGGCGAGTACGACGCCGTGCAGATGGGCGAGCGTATCCGCAAAAACGACTTGACGCCGCAGCGCATCATCAGCTCGACAGCTAAACGCGCGCTAAAGACGGCGGAACTGGTCGCCGAAGCCTGCCATTATGAGGAAAGAATCATAGCTGCGCGCGCTTTCTATGGAGCCGAGCCGGACGAATTCATAGAGGTGCTGCGCCAATTGGACGACGCCGACGAGTGTGTGCTGGTGGTGGGGCACAATCCCGACCTCGAAACGCTGTTGGAGAGTCTCACCGGCGCGCTGGAGAGTCTGCCCACCGCCGCCGTCGCGCAAGTGACGTTGCCCATCAAGGCGTGGGCGGACCTGACGGAGGACACGCCCGGCAAGCTCGTCCAGTTGTGGGCGCCGATCAACCAGCCGTAGGGCGATTTGGCAGATCGCCCTACGATTAGCGCACAGGGACCACTGCCGGGACGCGGTACGGCCCCGCCGCCAGATCGTCCCAGTAGCCTCGACTGTCGAGCGCGGCGTAGGAAAAGAGCGCGTGTCCCGGCGCGCCCAGTTCCCGCGCGATCTCGATCCGCCGGACAATCGCCGCGAAGTCGTCGTAGTACCCGGCGATGCCCAGATCTATGTGCCCGGCGTCACTGACGGTCATAAAATCCTCCGCCAGGATGCGCCAGTTGGCAAGGTCGTCAGGGATGCTGTTCCCGCTGCCGTACAGCATCGGCGCAATCGCGTCTATCGCCCCCGTCGTCAGCCAACCCTTCGAATCTTGAAAATAGTCATCGTAGCCAGAACTCGTCTGCAAGCCCAGGTTATTCTTGTAGTACGGCCACACCGCCGCCGAAACCCACGCCTCCGGGCGCAGCGCGTGCGTCTCCGTGCAGACTTGCCGCACGAGCGCCGTCACCCGGTCGCGCTGCCACTGATTGCGGGCCGGGGTGCGCACAGCGCCCGCCGCTGCGTTGCTGTACGGGTCGTAAGAATACATCAGCCCGGCGTAGCGCACCAGGTCCAGGTGGATGCCATCCACCGGGTAGCGCGTGACGATGTCGCGGGCGATAGCGGCAATGTACGCCTGCACCTGATCCACGCCGGGGCTGGCCCACAGGTACGCGCCCCAGGTCAGCGGCATGGGCGTGCCCGCCGTGTCGTGATGCCGCCAATCCCAGCCCAGGCCGTATTCACCGGGATGTTCGGGATGTGTTGACCCGTAGGTGAAGCGGTCGAACATCTGCGGCGGGATCGTCGCCGGGGGGGCCAGCGGGCCGTACACCGCGCTCGGCGACGGGAGCCACGCGGGGTAGACGTTGACGTGGGCGTGAACCTCCAGTCCCGCCGCGTGCGCCACATCGAGCATCCGCGCCAGCGGATCCCAGCCCGGATCCACGCCGAGCGTCTGCGTCACCGTGCCGGCGGAGAGGCGCGACGCCCACGGCTCCAGGCCCGGCGTGTAGTACGCATCGCCCGCGCCCCGCACCTGGAAGAAGATGGTGTTGAACCCCGCCCCGGCAATGTTAGCGACCAGCGCATCCATCTTCTCCGGCTGCGCCGCCGCGCCCAGGGAGGTCCAATCGTAGCGTGTGACCCATACGGCGCGGCGCTCGACCATCAGCGGGACATGATTGACGACCAGCGGCAGGTAGACGGTGGGCGTCAAGACAGTTGTGAGGATGGTTTGCGCGGCAACAGGCGGCAAGGATTGGGGAAGCGGCGCTGCGGCGGCCTCCGGCGGCGACAGCGTGTAGCCGCTGCGCCAGTACCACGCTTCGGCGCGCCCCACGCTGGCGGCCAGCGCCTCAAAATCCGGCGACGCTGCCGCGCGCGCCGGCGCGCCCGGCGCCGGATGCCCGCACAGCAGCAGCAGCGCCAGGACGAGAAGCCATCCCCCGCGCCGGTTCACCAGCGCTCGCGCAGCAGTTCGCAGAAGGCTTTGACCTCCTGCGGCGGCAGCGCCTCTTCAGGCGAGACGTTGATCAGGGCGAAGATGCGCGTGGCCTTCAGTTCCGGCGGCAAATCGCGCGGTTTGGGTACAATGTGGAAGTGAATGTGATGAAAGCCTTCACTTTCCGCCAGGCACATCACGTACTCCTTCTCGCAGTCCAGCGCGTCGAAGAGCAGCTTCGTCGCCCGCGCCTGGATGACGCCCAACTCGGCGAACTCCTCCGCCGTCAGCTCGTGCAGCGCCTCGGCGTGGCGTTTGAGGACGGCAACAAGCCAGCCCTGAAGCGTCGTCGGATAAGCGTGCTCCACCAGCCAGTAAGCGCCCTCATAAATTGTCGGGCCGGGAGAAAGGCGCTTTTCGCCAGAAATCGAAACACAGGATAGACACGTCATCGTTTCCCTCCTAATCACCAGTGTAGAAATCCGGGCCGCGCATACGGGTGACGCAGCGCCCATTCGGTTGCTTGTGCGGCGCATTGAGGAACGCTGTGACCAGCGATTGCGCGCATTCGCCGGAATCCACGACCGAGTGCCCCACCCCCGGAAAGACGAACAGGTAGCCATTGCTCAGGTAACGCGCCGCCGATTCGGCCCACGCCGGCGGGGTGATGGGATCGTAATCGCCGGCCAGCAGCAGCGTGGGGATGGCGCTATGCACCGGTTGGGTTTCGATAGCGGACGCTTCGCCGGCGCCCCAAATTTCGCAAATCTCAAACATGGCTTCAACGTCAACGTACAGGTAGCCGGCAATCGCCGAATCGGCGGCTTCCACGGCCTGGCGGGCCGCGTCCAGATCGTTGAAGAGCGCTTCTTCGTTGCACTCAACCGAGTAGAAAAGCCCCTCGCTGTCGGTGAAATCTTCTTCCTCCTCCTGGCGAGGACGGGTATAGGCGGTCTCGTCGCCCAACAGCCAGGCGTAGGCGGTCTCGTATTCGCCGTGGTCAATGAGGTCAATGACATAGGGCAGCACGGGGATCACTTCCGCATCATAGAGCGCCTGAAAGAGCCGGTTCACCAGTTCGCTGCCGTCCAGCACAACGTCAATGTCCTCTTCGTATTCGGGATCGTAGGCCGTGAACTCCACCGGGTTCTCATCCAACGCGCTGAGCAGCCGGTAGAAACGCCCTTCGAGATCGGGATAGGCTTTGTTACAGGCCGCGTCCGCCGCGCAACCGGCCAGCAGCGTCTCGATGGCGCGCACGCCGTTGCTGGCCTCTTGCTCGTAAGCGTCCACCTCCGGCGGGTAGACCGAGTCGAGGATCACGCTGCGGATGCCTGCAGGGTAGTCGCGCATCGCGGTGAGGGCCAGGCGCGTGCCGTAGGAGATGCCGAGCAGATTCCAGGATTCGTAGCCGAGCGCGCGGCGCAACATATCCAGGTCGGCGGCGCTTTGCGCGCTGTTGTACAGCGTCAAGTCAATGCCGTCCGCTTCCAACCGGTCACGACATTCCCGCGCCGCTTCAACGTCCTTTTGACCGCTCTCGCCCTCCAACTCGGCGCAATTGAGGCTCGGTTCCGAAGAACCGGTGCCGCGCTGGTCGAAGAGGATCAAATCGCGCTCTGCGAGGAACGCTTGATCCAGCCAGCCTTCCACGTCGTCGGTGGCGCTGCCGCCGGGGCCGCCGGCCAGGTAAACCACCGGATCGGGTTTCGCCGCGCCGTCGCTGCGGATGATGGTCACGGCAAGCCAGAGCGTATCGCTGTGGGGATCGCGGTGATCCTGCGGGACGGCGACATATCCACATTCGAGAGTGACATCGGCGAGGTCTTCGTACTCGCAGTCCGCCTCCTCGAAGACACCCCACTCGCTATCGGTGGATACATCTGTTTCGTCGTTCTCCGCATCTTCTGTATCTTCTTCGTCGTTCTCAGGCGAAGTTGTGTCTTCTTCATCAACCCATTCGGAATCGGTCGGCGCGTCAGGATCGTCGGCACTGCTGAAGAGACTGCAAGACAGCGTTGTTGTCATCAGCAAGAAAGCCAATAGCCAGCGGAAACATAAAGTCACAGTTCGTTTTTGCATAGGGCGCTCCTTAGGGGATAACCGGCGACCAGGCCGGAGAACTATCTGCCGACGGACGCGCTGTGATGTTGCGCGGGTTGGAACCATCGGCGTCCATCACGTAGATTTCGGTGTTGCCGTCACGATCCGTCACAAAAGCCAGTTGGCCGTCGTCCGGCGACCAGGTTGGTTCGGTATCCCGCGCCGGGTGGTTCGTCAGGTTGATGAGCGTCTGATCCAACGTATTGAGCCGGTAAATGTCGTGATTGCCGCCTTGAGCAGACACAAAGGCGATAAACCGCCCATCGTGCGACCAGGCCGGATACAGCGCCGGAGATAGCGCGCCGTCCGTCACGGGGTAGACGGCGTTGGTGTCGCGTTCCCACAGGTAGAGGCGCGCGCCCGAACCATCGCAGCGGGATGAACTGAAAACGAGAGAATTCCCGTCGGGCGACCACGCGAAGCTGGTCTGGTTGCCCGGCGGCACGTCCAGCAGGCAGATGTTGTCCAGGCCGCCCGTCGCCGGCATCAGCGCCAACTGGTGCGCGGCGCACGACGATTGCGCGTAGCGGTCGGTGTACAGCGCAAATTCCGCGCCAGAGGGATGCCAGGCCGGATGAAATTCATCGTCGAGGCTGTCCTGCGGATCGCGGGCCAGGTTGACCGGCTTCGCGCCGTTCGCTTGCATCACGAAGATGTCCGAGCTGCCATCGCGCCGCGAGCGGAAGGCGATCTGCCGCCCATCCGCCGACCACGCCGGGTCGCGGTCCACAGCCGAGCTATCGGTCAGGCGCGCAAGATTGCTGCCGTCCGGTTGGATCAAGTAGATTTCCTCGTTGCCATCACGGTCAGAGACAAAGGCGATGCCCGAAACAGGGAGGAGTGACAGGGGTGTTTTCGGTTGACAAGCGATAAGCGCCAGTCCCAATAATAACGCGAGGGAGAAAGACCCACTCAGGTTTCGCCATCTCATGGCGCAGGTTCTCCGATGAGCAGCCAGATCGCCGCGGATTGCAGCGGCAGCATCGCCCCATCCGGCGAGATGAAGACGACTTCCGCCGGGACGTTGCCGGTGAGTCCGGTCAAGTCAACGGGAATGTACACCTGCTGTTCTTCCATCGGGTGCGTGACGACCGACGCCGCGCCGCGCACGACGCCTTGCACCCGCACCTGCACATCGCCGAACACCGAGACGGGCGCGCTATCGAAGATGACGCGCACACTCGCGTCGCCCGGCGGCACGTGTTGCAATGACTCATAAGGCCGCCATCCGCCTAACGCAGAAGCAGCTTGATCCGCGCGAAACAGCAGGTAGTGCGGGGATTGGCTGACGTCCACGGCCAGCCCGCCGCCCTGGCTCGGTGTCACGCCGACTTCGCCGGTCAGCGCCACGGTTTGCGCATCATCCACCGACACCGGCAGGATAAGTGTGTGGCGCTCCGCCGTCGTCCACAGCGCCAGCGCCACCTGCGCTTCTTTCTGGAAGAGCAAGGCGTAATCCTCAGGCTTTTCCAGCGGGATGCGGCGCATAAAGCGGTAGCCATCCAGCGTTTTGAGCAGCGTTTGCGCGGCGCGATAGGCCGGTTTGGGCGATAGATCGTGATGCACCGTGCCGAAATTCTGCTCGATGTCGGCGGGGTCAACGCCGTCGTCGCGCCAGTCGTACCAGATGCTCAGGTTCACGTCGTAGGCCAGGTTGATGAACCACTGGCGCGCCAGATATTGCGCCTGCTGCTCCGCGCTGATGCCGCGTTTCACCGACGAATACCCCCATTCGCCGGAAAGGATGGGCAGTTTCCACGCCGGGCTGTAGCGGTGCAGGAACGCTGCCAACTGCACGTAAAGCGGCCCGACGTGTTCGGGGATTTCGAGGCCGTAGGCGTGAACCGTGACGGCGTCCAGCTTTGTGAACACGCCCTTCTCGCCCAACGCCGTCCAGAAAGGCCAATCGAAGCCGGAGGTGGCCGGCGCGACGATGAACGCGGTCGGGTCGGCGCGCCGGATTGCGGCGGCGGTTTCCAGCAACAACGCGCCATAACGCTCCACGTCGGCCTGCGGCGCCCAAAAGTGATCGAGATTTGGCTCGTTCCAAATCTCCCAGATGATGCCTTTGCCCCGGTAACGCCGCGCCGCTGCCGCCGCAAAGCGCGCAAACGCGGCGCGCGCTTCGGGCGAGTGCGGCGCGAAGCCGTGGTCGTAGAGCGGATTGCCGTAATCGAGGATGAAGATGATGCGGATGCCGCGCTGCGTCATCGCCGCCACAAGCGCGTCGTACTCCCAAAATTCGTAGCGCCCCTGCACCTGCTCCACCGCGTTCCAGAACATATCCATCCGCACCCACCGGAAGCCGCCGGCCGCCAGCAGGTTCAACTCGCCGGGCAGCGCGTGGGTGAAGTGGATGTTGACGCCGAACGGCGCGGGGATCACGCGCTCCGGCAGTTCCCACACCGGCAGCGGCGTGGATTCCACTGCGGGGACGACGGTTGGCGTGAGTGTGCGCGTGAGCAGCGGGATGGAGATTGTGGGGATGGGCGTGGGGGTGGACGTGGCCGTCGGCGTGGGCGTGAGTGTGGGCGTCGCCGTCGGCATAGCCGTCGCGGTAGGAGACGCGGTAAACGTCGGCGTGGCAAGTTCCGGCATCATCGGATCCGCCTGCGCGACCGGCGCGGCGCATCCGCACAACAGCCCCAACGCTATGAATCCCGCAAAGAGTCCGAGTCGCTTTCCCATCGTAGCTTATGAGTATAACGCAAGGGCATAAAAGGACAAACTTTTGCAACCTGTGCAATAACACTGCTGGATAGCCCGTTTTCTGTCAGCAGATTTCTGCCTATTGCACAGGTCGAACTTTTGCCGCTGACTGATACGGCTATAATGACAGGCAATCTTCATCAAAGTAACGTTGGAACGTTGAAACATTTCAACGTTCAACCATCTATTTGGAAGGAGCAAGCTATGAAACGCGCAGTCAGTGTCAGTTTGGGGAGTTCGAGTCGCAATAAACACGTGATCGTCAATCTCAACGGGCAAGAGATCAACCTGGAACGCATCGGCACGGATGGGGATGTGCCGGCGGCGCAGCGGATGTTCGCCGAGTTGGATGGCAACGTTGACGTATTGGGCGTCGGCGGCGTGGACCTCTATTTGTATCTGGATGAGCGCGCATATCCGCTCCATGCGGCCCTCAAGCTGGTGCGGGATGTCCGCAAAACACCGGTGGTGGACGGCAGCGGCCTGAAACACACGCTCGAACGCCGCGTCTTCGAGTTGGCGGCGCCGCTGTTGGGCGGGATGCCGCACTTCCACAAGGCTTTTGTCCCGATGGCGGTGGATCGCGTGGGATTGGCGCAAGCCGTTGTTTCTGTTGCGGATGAGGTTGTCTTTGGCGATTTTATGTTCGGCCTGGGCCTTCCCATCGCCCTCAGAGGACCGCGCGCCTTGCAACGGGCGCTGCGCGTGATGCTGCCGTTCGTCAGCCACTTCCCGATGCGGATGATCTTTTACGGCGGTTCGGGCGCGGAGCACGAGCCGAGGTTCATTCGCTACTGGCAAGAAGCCGACCTCATCGCCGGCGATTTCCTCTTCATGCGCAAGTACATGCCCGCAGACCTCAGCGGCAAAACCGTCGTCACCAACACCACCACCGCCGAGAACGTGGACTTGCTGCGCGCGCGGGGCGTGAAGGTGTTAATCACCACCACCCCGCGCTACGAAGGCCGCTCCTTCGGCACCAATATGATGGAAGCCGCGCTCACCGCCTACGCCGGCAAAGGTCGCACGCTCACCCACGCCGAACTGAACGCGCTCATTGACGAGCTTGGCCTGCATCCCACCGTCGAAACGCTCAACCCATAACGCACCTGCCGTCACGCAACTTCCTCCATCCCGCCGCGTATACTTTATAAACGTTGAAACGTTGAAACGTTGGAACGTTCCAACGTTTCAACGTTCAAACGTTCCAACGATGGAGGATACCATGTCAGAATACAGAAATTCCGAGGGTGTAGAGCCGATCTTGCCCCGGTCCATCCCCGAAAGCGAGCGCCCACGCGCGCCGCAATACCAGCCGCGCATGCGCTCTTTCTTTTGGCCGATTGTCTTGATCGGAGTCGGCGTGTTGTTGCTGCTTTCAAACCTGGGGGTGTTCCCGGAGTCGGGCTGGGCCGTGCTCTGGCGGTTCTGGCCGGTGGCGCTGGTCGCCCTGGGCATTGATGTGTTGATCGGGCGACGGTCGTTTGGCGGGGCCATCGCCAGCGGCGTGCTCCTGCTCCTCCTCGCCGGCATGGTGATCGGCGTCGCTTTCTTCGCCGAGCAGATTCCGGCGCTGGTGGAAATCACCAAACCCGCGCGGTTGCAGTTTGAGCACGTCGAGCATCCGCTGGCGAAAGTGGAAAGCGCGAAAGTGACTGTTGATTGGACCAGCGCGCCGGGGTATCTCAGCGCCCTGGAGGATTCCAGCAATCTGATCGAAGCCGACGTAGCGTATCGCGGCGACCTGGTTTTCCGCGTCTCGAACACCAACGAGCGCGCCGAGGTCATCCTGGATAGCTACTATCAGAGCGCGCCTTTCGTCCAGTTCAACTTCGCCGACAGCGAGGCCAGATGGGATGTGAAGCTCAGTCCCGCCGTCCCACTTGAGCTGTGGCTGAATGTCGGCTCCGGCAGTTGCGACTTCGATCTCAGCCGGCTGAACCTCAGCGCCCTGAATCTGGACGGCGGCTCCGGCAGCCTCGACCTGACGTTGCCCGCGACGAGCAGCTTTACCGGCAAACTGGACACCGGATCGGGTTCGGTGGTCATCACCCTGCCAGAGGGCGTGGGGCTGCGGGTGACGTTGGACAGCGGCAGCGGCAGCTTCCAGCCCGGCGAACGCTTCACCCTCGTCTCCGGCGAGCGCGATGACGATGGCGTGTGGGAAACCAAAAACTACGCCAGCGCCGATTACAAGATTGATTTGACGATAGATCAGGGTTCTGGGAGTATTCGGATTCGCTGAGCGCGTCTCCGTGTAGAAAAAGCCCCGGTTGTCGATAGAACAATCGGGGCTTTCGCTTTCGTACCTGCCACCTGACTTCATTTGACTTTTGCGCAAGAATGTCCTACACTCGGTTTAGGTGAAGTTTACCCTGGAAGTGAGGTAAAAATGACTACGTTGAATCTGGAAGAACAGCGATTCAAAGATATCGTCAAGCAAGCGCTGGTGGAAATTTTCGAAGAACGCCAAGACTTAACTGAGGCGCTGTTCCGGGAAACTTTAGAAGATTGGGGCTTGCTTCAAGCCATACGAGAAGGGGAGAAAACACCTACAGTCACCCGCAAAGCCGTTTTCGATGTACTAGAGGCTGTCGGATGAATCTCGCCTTCAAGAATAGCTTCTTGAAAGACTTGCGGAAAATAAAAGAGCGCGCATTAGCTATGCGCGTGAAAGAAGTGATCGAGGCACTTGAACAAGCATCTACACTGCAAGAAATCGCCAATCTCAAACAACTGAAAGGTTCGACAAATTACTATCGCATTCGTGTTGGCGATTACCGCATAGGTTTGCGCGTTGATGGCGAAACCATCACTTTGGTCCGTTTTCTGCATCGGAAGGAAGTGTATCGCTACTTCCCATAACGTCTCAGGAGCGCTGCCTGACCAAGCGGTTATGAGTTGGCAGTATTCGAATTCGGTAAACGCGGGTCCGTGTAAAAAGCCCCGCTTGGCGTAACGACGTATCGTCGCCACAAGCGGGGCTTTTGCGCGCTACGCAAACGGCAGTTGACTTTTGCGTAAGGGTATCTACACTCAGTACGTATAGAATCCACTCACATTTTGGCAAAGGGAGGAACCTTATGTTCTCGCACTGGACACAAAACGATGTTACGGTCAATGGCGTGCAACTGCACTACACCCGCACCGGCCAGGGAGATAAACGCCCGCTAGTGTTGGTTCACGGCTTTTCGGATAACGGCCTGTGTTGGACGCCCGTGGCGCGCGCGCTCGAATCCGACTACGACGTGCTTATGCCGGATATGCGCGGCCACGGCCTTTCGGCGCGGGTGCAGCCGGACGAGAAAGTGGATATGGCCGCCGATCTGGCGGGACTGATCCGCGCGCTGGGGTTGGAGCGCCCGATTGTGGCCGGGCACTCGATGGGCGCGACGGTGACGTATCAGCTTGGACTGCGCTTCCCGGAACTGGCCCGCGCCCTGATCCTGGAAGACCCGGCCTGGCGGCTCTCCTGGCCGGAACCGCCGCCCGGCGAGCCGGCCGAGAATCCTATGGCGCAATGGGTCAAGAGCCTGTCCGCCCAGACGCTCGAAGAACTGCTGGTACAATACCGCAAGGATCATCCCACCTGGCCGGAAGAACTGCTGCGCCCGATGTGCGAGTCGAAAAAGCAACTCGACCCCACGATCCTGGACGTGCTCAGGCCCAGGATCCACGCTTCGGAATGGGACTGGCGGACAAACCTGCAAAATGTCGTCCAGCCCGTGCTGCTCTTCGCCGCCAACCCGGAGCTGGGCGGCATCGTGACCCCGGAAGTCGTCGCCAAAGTGCGCGAGTTGAACCCCAATGTGCGCATCGTCGTCATCCCCGACGTGGGGCACCTGATCCGCTTTGACAGGTACGCCGCCTTCATGGAAGCTTTGCGGGCGTTTCTGGAACAGGTGTAAGGAAAGACGAAAATGCAAAGTACAAAAGACATAGACGCACAACAACGTAAAAACCTACTCGATGCATTGCAAGCCCGTTTTGAGAGCCACATGAACCGCCATCAAGGTCTTGAATGGGCTGACGTCCAGGCCAGACTGGAAGTCAATCCTGAGAAACTGTGGTCGCTCAATTTCATGGAGCAAACCGGCGGTGAACCGGACGTTGTCGGTTATGACAAACAGACGGGCGAATACGTCTTTTACGATTGCTCGGCGGAAAGTCCAAAAGGCCGCCGAAGTGTTTGTTACGACCGTGAAGGGCTGGAGTCAAGAAAAGCACACAAACCCGAAGATACCGCTGTGGATATGTCAGCCGCCATGGGCATCGAGATTCTAACGGAAGAACAATATCGAGCGTTGCAAAAACTTGGAGAGTTCGACATGAAAACGTCGAGCTGGGTGAAAACGCCGGCCGAGATCAGAAAACTCGGCGGCGCGCTCTTTTGCGATCGTCGCTACGACCATGTCTTCGTGTATCACAACGGCGCAGATTCTTACTACGGCGTCAGGGGGTTCCGTGGCTCGCTAAGGGTCTAGATTTTCACAGACAGCTATAGCATGAGGTTGAGATTATGAAAAGCTCATTTCAGAAAGCGACGATCAAGATCGATACCGAACGCATCATCGACGACATTGACCCCAGAATTTATGGGGTATTTATGGAGCCGATTGGTTTCAACCGGAACGGCGTCGTCGGAAACACGTTATACGGCCCCGTGTACAATCCAGACTCGCCGCTTGCCAATGAAGACGGGTTCAATACAGCCTACATCGCAGCGGCCAGAGAACTCCGTCTCACCAATATGCGCTGGCCGGGCGGCAACTTCACATCAACGTACAACTGGCAGGACGGGATTGGCCCCAAAGACAAAAGGCCCGTGCGCAAGGAGTTGGCCTGGGGCGTTAACGAGAGCAATCAGGTTGGCACCGATGAATGGGTGCAGCTCAACAGCGCCATCGGGTCCGAGAATGTCGTGTGTCTCAATATGGGCACCGGAACGATCCAGGATGCTTGTGCCTGGTTGGAATATTGCAACGGCGAGCAAGGCACCGACTATGCGGATCTGCGGGCGCACTATGGCCATCCCGAACCCTACGGGATAAAATATTGGTGTCTGGGCAATGAAGTTGATGGCTCGCCGTGGATCATCGGTTATAAAGACGTGGACGCCTATTGCGCATTGGCTAAAGAAATCGCCAAAGCGATGAAGCGCGTTGATCCGAATATCACGTTTATTGCCAA